>JBEPYA010000018.1:0-27222 GCA_041641615.1 Salinigranum sp.
AGGTCGATGACGGCGAGCTGGGCGGCACCGGCGAAGACGACGACGGACATCCCGAGCGCGGCGACGGGCGAGAGACCGGCGTCGACCGCGGCGACCCCCGCGACGAGACCGAAGGGGACGATGCTGACGACGAGTGGGAGCGACGTGCGCACCCCCTCGCGGGCGGCCGGTGGAAGGCGTGGCATACTGTACTCACTGGACGAGGGGCGGGGGAGAAACCGCTTTCCGTTTGCCCCCTCGATCGCGGGTCGATCCCACGACGGTCGTCCTCGCTCACGCCAGTAGCGAGTCGTCGGACGGCCCGTGCGCCCCGCCGGGTCCCGGTCGTGCTCGTCGTCCCTTTACACCGGGTGCTTTCGCGTCGACCCGGACTGTTCCACCGTGGATCGTTCTCCGTGTTCCTCTCCCACTCGGTGACCCGCTCGTCCGGACGTCGCACCGCGTTCTCGACATCCGTCCGGCAGGGGTTGACGACCGGTCCCGGCAGTGGTTCCAGGCTCCCCCTCTCCCACCTCTTCGAGCGTCTCGTCGGACGGTTGCGACGTGGGCCCCAGAGAGAGCACGTCCTCGTCAGTCTCGACCCGTCTGATCTCGTCCTCCGGGAGGTATACGTACCTGAAGTGGCTGAACGCCGCCCCGTCTTCTCCCTCGTCGTGCACCGGAACCATGAGCAGCATGTCTCGCTGTGTCGTCCCGCGGATCTTCGAGAACCCCTCGAACACCGTCCCGTCTTTCGTGACCACCTGTACCGACACGGCGCCGTTCTTCGTCAGCGAGCGCTGGTGGACCATCTCGCTGAACCGCGACCACGAGTTCCCCTTGACCACGTTGATCCCGCCCTGGAGGACGTTGTCGTACCCGTACGCCCCCACTCGCCCGACCACCGCGGCGATGACCAGTATCGCGAGGTAGCTCCCCGCGAGCGTCTCCACCCCGACGCTCGACAGGTCCGACGTCGAACTGGCACCCACGGCGGGTGCGAAGAGGGCGAAGAGCACGACGAAGACCGAGATCGAGATGCCGCTCCCGAGCAGGCTCCAGGCGATCTTCTCGAACTCGCTGTGTTCGTTCTCGTTCGCGCAGTACTGCAGGGCGATCTTGTAGCTGACGTATCCCGGAACCAGGAACAAGAACGCGTACACGAAGTCGACGACGTTGAGGCTCGTCGGGAGCGGGACCTGCGCGAGCGGCTCCCCTGACGCCATCTACTCGTCCTCCGTGTCCTTCTTCGTCGGCCAGTCGGGGGTCACGTCCTCGACGGCCGAACTGCTGAACTCCTCCCAGCGAGGGTCGGGATCTTCGATTGCCTCGGCGTCCTCCTCGTCGACGCCGACACTCACCGACTCGCGGTACCGCACCTGGAACTCGTCGACGATGGTCCTGACCGCCTCGTGTCGTTTCGCTTCGGAGAGGGTGTGGAACCACTCGATAGACCGGTTGGCGGCCTGCGACAGGGCGTCGATCTCCCGCTCCGTCAGCTCGTGCCCGCTCGTTCGCTCGTCGTCGGTCACGCCGGGGTCGTCGAACACGGTCATGGAAATCCAGGTAGTATTGTATCTCTGTTTACATAATACGTGTTGACGGTACCGCTGACAGTCCCGACAGACCTCCAGTTCGGAGCGACTGTCGAGCGTCCGGGCTCGCCGTCGGGCGGGAGTCCGGGAACGTCGATGCGCTCCGACCTGGTTCCGCTCGCGACTGCGTCCGGCGACCAGTCGTGGCGTCGTCTACGTGGACGGGGACGCGGATTCATCGTCGGCTGCCGTCTCGACACCCACGACGACCGCGCTCCGGATGTCGAGCGCGCTCTCGAACTCCTCGCGTCGCTTCGTCTCGCTTCCGACACGTCTGAGCTGTTCCTCGTGGGCCCGGCGGACCGCCTCCCGTTCGCGGGTCGTCAGTCCGACGCGCTCGCCCACGGCGTCCCAGTGGTCGAGCGGGACGAGAAACACCCACCGCTCGGGCGACTCGTGGACGGCCTCGTACGAGCGACGGTAGCTGTCGAATCGCGGGCCGAGGTCGGCCTGCACTCGATCGACCAGGTCCGGGAGCCGCCCGGCGGGGACGCTCGCCTTCGCGGCCGCCAGAATCAGTACCTGACCGTCGAGCGGGTCGCCGCGCGCCACGCCGTCAGCCCCCGGCGCGCATCGCCTTCTGGGCGAAGCGTTCGACGAGCGGTTCGAGCGTTTCCTCTGCGCCTTCGAAGACCACGTCGACCTCGTTGAGCGTCAGCGTCGGGCCGACCGTCGTCTTCGACTCCGACAGCGACGCCTCCCAGTCGTCGGCGACGACCCGTCCCGGTTCGACCTCCCTGCCCCCGAGGTTCGTCAGGTAGTGCGTCGCGAGCCGCTGGGAGATGCCGCGGAACGACCGTTCGATCCGCGCGCTCATCGACACCCGCCGGCGACCGGGGGGAAGACGCTTAGCGTGTCGCCGTCTTCGAGCGTCGTCTCGATTCCCTCCATGTGGAGCACCTCGCGGCCGTTCTTCAGGACGTTGATCTGTGGCTTGAGGTCGCCGTCGACGAGGAGTTCGCCCCCGAGGTCGTCGTACTCCGATTCGAGGGCTGAGAGCACCTCACCGACGGTCACTCACTCGTCGAACTCGTGGTCGACGGTCTTCGAGCCGACGATCTCCCGGAAGGTGGCGAAGAACTTCAGCGTCACGTGCATGCCCGGTGGTTCGCTCCCACAGGTAAAAACGTACGCCGCCTCGGGTCGGTACGCGCCATCGTGCGGTCCCGTCGCCGCTCGTCACCCGCCACCTCTGTCGCTCCTCCTCGTATCTACCGCTCGTCGGCCCGCCCGCCGGACGAGCCGCCTGTCAGCGCGGCACACGCGACGAGTGAATCAGGGGGGATTTGACGATCCGGGACGAAGCCCCGTCGAACGTGGCACGAGTCGGGCGGTCGGTCGGCCTCCTTCGCAACCGCGAGTTCGTCGCCCTCGCCGGGACGGCGTTCGCCCGCAGTCAGGCGTACTCGACGATCCTCATCGCGCTCGCGCTGTACGCCGACCTGTTCGGGACGACCGGCGTCGTCGAGGGGCTGTTCGGGACCGCCTTCGCGTTCGTCCAGTTGCTGATCGTCCTCCCGCTCGGCCGGAAGGTCGACACCGGAAACGCGAAGCGGTGGCTCCTCGCCGGTCTCGTCCTCAACGTCTGCGTCTTCGTCGGCTTCGTCTTCGTCGACTCGGCGACGCACGTCATTTTGATGCGACTCGTCCAGGGCGTCGGCGCGATCGTCCTCTGGATCACGGGGTCGACCGTCGTCGGGACCATCGCGCCCGACGACGAGCACGGCCGCTGGCTCGGGGCGTACAACCAGGTCGGCGCGATATCGAGCCTCGCGGGCGACGTCGTCGGGGGCTACCTGCTGTACACGCGCGGGTTCACCGGCACGTACCTCGTCCTCTCGGGCGTGACCCTGCTCGCGTTCGTCACGGTGTTCGTCTACCTCCGCGACGACCCCGGTGGCGGGACCGAACGCGACGACGCGACGCTGGCCGAGAGCATCGCCACCATCCGGACGCTACTCGCCCGGCCGCTCGTCAGGGCGCTCGTCGTGTTCCGCCTCTCCTTCTCGGTCGGCAAGATGGCCGTGCTGATCTTCCTCCCGATCCTCGCGCGGACGGAGTTCGGCATCACCGCCTTCGCCATCGGCTGGATTCTCGCGGGCGGCAAACTGACGAAGGCGCTCACCCAGGGGTACGTCGGCGACCTCTCGGACCGGGTGGGTCGCAAGCCGCTGTTCGTCGTCTGTGGGGCGGTGTGTTACGGTCTCGGAACCGCACTCATCCCTCTTTCGTACGTCTTCGAGGGACGGATCACCCCGGTTCGAATCGACCTGTTCGGCGACCCGCAGGTCCTCGGCGGGGCGTTCTTCGCGCTGTTCGGGGCGTACATGGTTCTCGGCGTCGCCGACAGCATCCGGCTCCCGGCGAGTATGGCGCTGTTCGTCGAGGAGGGCGAACGCCACGACGCGGTCGCCTCCTCCTTCTCGCTGCGCTCGATCTCGTGGAAGATCGGACAGGTGTCCGGTCCTCTCCTGGTCGGCGCGATCATCGACCTCGTCTCGGTCCCGGTCGCGTTCTACACCGCCGCCGGGTTCATCGTCGTCGCCTCGGTGGCCTTCTGGATACTAGTTCGACGGGCCGGGCTCGCGCGCGGGACCGACGACTCGCTCGTCGTCGGCGACTGAGCGGAGGAGTGGCCGTCGAGTCAGCGTTTCCCGAAGCGGATGCCGTCCTCGACGAGCCGGTGGCTGCGCTCGCGGTCGATGTGGCCCGAGAGCCAGTCGTGTTCGTGGATCTGGAGGACGAGGTCGGCCTGGAGGTTGCGCCAGGCGATAGCGTAGATGGGCGACTGCCCCCACGCGCGGAGTTCGGGGACGAACTCGTCGTACCGTTCGAGGTCGTCTTCGAGCCGTTCGAGCACGTCGACG
Organism: Salinigranum sp.; assembly: GCA_041641615.1. Taxonomy (GTDB): domain Archaea; phylum Halobacteriota; class Halobacteria; order Halobacteriales; family Haloferacaceae; genus Salinigranum. Next base: position 4,442 of record JBEPYA010000018.1, read on the forward strand.
GCGTACCCCGCCGCCTCCGACTCCGACTCGGCCGAGTCGATGGCCCGGTTGAGCCGCGTCTCCAGTCCCGCGACCGCCTGCTTCATGTCCTGTGCGGCGTCCCCCTCGCTGTCGGGCAGCGAGTCCAGAATCTGCTGGGGGACCCCGAGTTCGACGTGTTCGTCGACCATGTCCGTCGAAGGGTCGAGAGCGACAAAAAGGTGGGTATCCCCCGTCCTCACTCGGCCCCGGGCTCGCGCTCGTCGTCGTGTTCGCTCCCGCAGTCACGTTCGCGCTCACCGTCGGGCGAACCCCGCCCGCGAACGTCCGCGCGCTCGCCGCCGGCGAGGAACAGCCGAAGGTCGGCACCGCAGTCCCGGCAGAGGAGTTCGCGGAGGCGACCCTCGGCGTCGAGGACGTCGACCGCGCTGTAGACGTCGCCGGGGTCGATGGCCGCACCGCAACGTCGACAGGAGTGAGTCCGACGGACCACGCCGACGGGAGGAGCGCGGCAGTGAAAAAGGGTCGTTCGACTCGACCGCGACGACGCGACGACCCGACGCGTCTGAGGGTCGACCCGGTTCGTCGGCGACTCAGCCGCCGAGGAACCGCTGTCTGACCTCGCTGTCCCCGAGGAGCCGGTCGCCGCTCCCCTCGAACGCGTTCTCCCCGTTGACGAGGACGTACCCCCGGTCACAGCGTCGGAGCGCCTCCTTCGCGTTCTGTTCGACCATCAGGACCGCCGTCCCGCTGTCGTTGATCTCGCCGACCTTGTCGAACATCTCGTCGACGAGGTCGGGTGCGAGGCCGGCCGACGGCTCGTCGAGGAGGAGTAGGTCCGGGTCGAGCATCAGCGCACAGCCCATCGCGAGCATCTGCTGTTGGCCGCCGGACATGGTGCCGGCGCGCTGGCGCTGGCGCTCTTCGAGGATGGGAAAGCGCTCGAAGACGTCCGCGAGCGCCGTCTGAGACACCTCGTCGGCGATGTACGCGCCCATCTCGAGGTTCTCCCGGACGGTCATCGTCGGGAACACGCTGTCGGACTGGGGGACGTACCCGATGCCGAGCCGGATTATCTCGCTCGTCTCGACGCCGTGGATCTCCCGCTCGCGGAACGTGATAGAGCCGCCCATGAACGTCGTGAGCCCGAACACCGACTTCATCGCCGTCGACTTCCCCGCGCCGTTGGGGCCGACGAGGGTGACGTACTCGCCGTCGCCGACGTCGATGTCCACGTCCGAGAGGATCTGGAGGTCGCCGTAGCCCGCGTCCAGCCCGCGGATTTCGAGCAGCGCCATCACTCGGCCCCCCCGAGGTACGCCTCGATGACGCGCTGGTCGCTCCTGACGTCGTCCGGATCGCCCGTCGTCAGGACCCGCCCCTGGTGGAGGACGACCACGGTCTCGCAGGTCTGCATGATGGTGTCGATGTCGTGCTCGATGAAGAGGAAGCTGTAGCCCTCCGATTCGAGGTCGTGTATCCGTTCGAGGATCTTCCGCTCCAGCGTCGGATTGACGCCCGCGAGCGGTTCGTCCAGCAGGACGACGTCCGGGTCGGTCAGCAGCACCCGCGCCAGTTCAAGCAGTTTGCGCTGCCCGCCCGAGAGGTTCGCCGCCCGCTCGTCGAGCAGGTGGTCGAGTTCGAGGAAGTCGGCCATCTCCACCGCCCGCTCGCGGACCCGTCGTTCGTCCGCCTCGAACGAGCCGCCGCGGAGCCACGTCCGGACCAGGGCCTCGCCGCTCTGTTCGGGCGGGGCCAGCTGGAGGTTCTCGCGGACGGTCATCTTCCCCAGCTCGCGGGGGATCTGGAACGTGCGGACGAGCCCTTCGGCCGCGACCGACGACGGGGACTGCCCCGTGATGTCGCGGCCGCGGAACCGGACGGTGCCCGCGTCGGGCGTCAGCGCGCCGGCGACGCAGTCGAAGAGCGTCGTCTTCCCCGCACCGTTCGGGCCGATGAGACCGGTGATGCCCGGTTCGACGGTCAGGTCGACGCCGTCCAACGCGGTGACGCCGCCGAACGTCTTCCGCAGCCCCTCGAGTTCGAGGAGCGGGTCACGGTCGCGAGGGCGCTCACTCATCGACGCCACCCCCCCGTTCTCGACCCGCGGTCGATACCGAACCCGTACGACTGCTCGCCCAGGATGCCCTCCGGGCGGTAGTAGAGGATGACGATGAGGAGCGCGCCGATGAGCATCAACCGGGTGGCCGCGAGCTGGATGGCGTACTCGGCGGGGAAGAAGTCGTCGAGGAATCGGGTGCCGGAGTTGATGACCCAGAACACGACCGTCCCGAGGACGACGCCGCGGTTGTTGGCGGTGCCGCCGATGATGACGGCGGTGTACGCGAAGAACGTCACCGTCGAGGCGAACTGCGTCGGGTCGATGAAGCCGAGGTTCGCGGCCCACAGGCCGCCCGCGGCCCCGGCGAGCGCGGAGCCGAAGCCGAGCGACTGGAGCTTGTACCGGAAGGTGGGCTTGCCGAGCGTCTCCGCGACGGTCTCGTCCTCCCGAACCGCCCTGAGCACGCGGCCATAGGGACTGTTGACGGTCCGCTGGACCCACCAGTACGCCCCCGCCAGGAGCGCGATGCAGAGCAGCAAGAAGAGGCGATCGTAGTCCAGCCCCCCTGCCGACCCCGCGTTCGGGTCGAACAGCCACAGCAGGTTCAACACGAGATCCACCACGCCGTCGGTGACGACCGGCGAGACGAGGTACCAGAGCGCGAACAGCTCCGCGGCCGCCAGCGCCAGCGCCGGTTCGACGCGCTCGGCGTCGACGAGCGCCTTCCGCGCGAGGACGGCGGCGACAACGAAGCCGCCGACACCCGCAACGCCCGTCAGCGTGCCGGGCGTGATGAGGCCGACGAAGCCACCGGCGAGGGCGAAAACGGCGGCGGTCGTCCACAGCGCCGGGCTCCGACCCAGGAGGCGGACGACCCCGAACGTGTGATACGTGAGGTACGCTAACACGGCGAGCGACGGCAGCCCGAAGACGACGAGGTTCAGCTGGAAGTTCCCCGTCGACAGTGGCGCGACGCCCGCGAGCGGCTGGTAGATCTCGCGGATGCCGAACGCCCCATTAAAGAGCCAGCGTTCGTTGTCGACGACGGAGTTGAGGATGGTCGCGATTCCCAGTGCCGTGATGGCGAGATAGTCCTCGCGGAGACGGAGCGTCGGAATCCCGACGAGGAGCGAGACGACGGCGGCGGCAGTCATCCCGACGACGAGCGCGAGCGCCCACCCCAGGAGACCGCCACCGGGGAACGGAAAGAGCGCGGGGAGCGCGAAGCCGCCGAGACCCTCGTACGTCGTCCCGCCGCCCGCCGGCATGGTGAGGACGACGGTCACGTACGCGCCGATCATGAAGTACGCGACGTGGCCGAAGTCGATCAGGCCGGTGAAGCCGTACTTGACGTTGAGGCCGACGCCGAACAGCGAGTAGATGGCGACGAAGGTGAGGAGCGAGACGAAGAAGTCCGCGAGCGCCATCAGACGTCACCCCACAACCCTTCCGGTTTGAACAGCAGGACGACGATGAGGATGACGAAGGCGATGGCCGTCCGGTAGGTGGCGTACTCGGCGGGCAGGAGGTAGACGCCGACGTCCATCGAGACGCCGATGAGCAGCGCCCCGAGCACCGCGCCGTACGGCGAGGTGATGCCGCCGAGGATGACCGCCGCGAAGATGGGGAGCAGGAGCGAGAAGCCCATGTTCGGGTTGAGGTTCGAGGCGAACCAGCCCGTGAGCACCCCCGCGAGCGCCGTGAGGACGCCCGCGAGCGACCACACCACCAGCTGGACGCGGCCGATGTCGACGCCGCGGACCTCCGCGAGCGCCATGTTGTCGGCGGTCGCCCGCATCGCCTTGCCCGTCTTGGTCCCCTTCAGGAGGAGGTTCACGAGGAACATCGTCACGAGCGTCGCACCGACGATGACGGCGTACTTGACGCTCACGCCGACCCGGGTGGCGACCACCGCCGAGGCGTCGGGGTGTGTGCCCCTGGCGACGGCGGCGACGACAGCGAGGACGACGAGCGCCGCGACGACGGCGAGGACGCGCGGCGACACCAGGTGGACCGTCCGGTAGTCGGTGTCCGTCGATCGCCAGCGGTAGACGCCGACACCGACGGTGGCCGCGGCGACCAGTCCCACGAGGACGACCGGGACGCCGTACCCCCACTCGCCGGTGACGACGAGCTCGCCGGCCTGCCGCTGGACGGTGCGGACGCCGATTCCCGCCGCAGTGAGCGAGACGTCGACGTTCGTGTTCACCACTCGTTCGGTCGTGTAGGTGACGTTCTTCGACCCGACGAGGAACAGCACCACGTTGCGGAGGATGAGCGCCAGCCCCAGCGAGACGATGACCATCGTGATGAGGTCGGCGTCGCGGCGGCGGAAGTGCTTGAATATCGTCTTCTCGTACACCGCGCCGAAGCCGCCGGCGACGACGAGCCCCACCCCGCCGGCGACGACGAGCCCCACCCCGCCCGCGTCGGGCAGGAACGGGATTTTCGACGGCGCGTTCACCGCGAGTGCGACGTACGCGCCGATCGTTATCATGTCGCCGTGGGCGAAGTTCGGCACCTCCGCGATGGAGTAGATGAGCGAGAGGCCGAGCGCGCCCGCGGCGATGATGCTGCCGGTGACGAGCCCCTGTGCGAGCGCGTCGAGGAGACCGGGCTGGGCCATCACCGCACCCCCCCATCGACGAGCGATGCGGTCCCGCGTCCGTGACGTTCGCGTTCGTCCCGCGTCACGCGCCTCGTCGCTCCAGTGCGACCGCCCCGACGAGGGCGACGGCGTTGACGACTGCGAGCAGGCCGAAGCCCGCGGCGTAGCCGCCCGTGCGGTCGTACAGCGTCCCGGTCACCGCGGGGAGGACGAGCGCGGCGACGTTGCCGACGCCGACGACGAACGCGAGCGCGGTCCCCTCCGCGTCGGTTGCCCGTCCCGCGACGGCGAAGACCGCGCCGAACGGGAGAGAGACGGCGAGCATCGCAACGATCGGAAGGACGACGACGAGCGCCGAGGGCGGGTCGGCCGCGAGCGCGCCGAAGCTCCCGACGGCGACGGCAGTCCCGCCGCCGACGACGAGCGCGTCCGACGTCGACCCGACGACGAAGCCACCGAGCGTGCGACCGGCCGTCGCGGTGAGCAAAACGAACGCGTTCAACGGCCCGACGAGACCCAGTTCGGCGTAGTAGGCCGTGACGAACGTCGACAGCGTGACGTACGAGCCGATGATGGCGACGTACGATAGCCCCGCGAGGAGGACGGCCGGGTGACCGACGACCGCCGTGGTCGCGGTCCGGGTCGCGACCCGCCCTACCCGCGCGGGCGCGGTGTCGTCGCTCGCCCGAAGCGAGAGGGCGAGCGCCGGTAGCGCGAGCAGCGCCCCGCCGGTGTGGACGAAGCCGGTCGCACCCGAGAGCGGCAGGTCGACGAGCGTCGGCCCGACGAGGAATCCGAACGCCCCGCCGAGCGTCAGGACGCCGCCGTAGACGCCCTGCTGGCGGGTCGCCGCTTTGCCCGCGTAGAGGCGGGCAATCTGCGTCGCCCCCACGCTGAGGACGAAGCCGCCGACGAGCCCCCACGCGACGCGTAGCGTCAAGAGGAGTTCGAACGTGGTGGCGAGGTCGAGCGCGGTCGCGAGCGCGACGTGGCCGAGGATCCCCCATCGGAGGAGCCGCGTGGTCGAGTACCGACGGGTGAGCCGCGAGGCGACCGGCTGGGCGACGACGAACGCACCCAGCGCGCCGCTGACGACGAGGCCGAACGAGCCGAGGTCGACGCCGAGACGCGTGGTGACCGCGCCCGGGACGCCCGCGAGCGCGAACACGACGTAGCCGACGCTCGCGATCGCGACGTGCGGAGCCAGCCGGGGTGCCAGGGACGGAGACGGGGACGGGGACGGGGACAGAAACGAGGACGACCCACGGTCGGCGGAGCGTGTCATCAATCATCGCGCTCCAGCACCTCACAGGCCTCGTCGACGAGTTCGTCCCCGTAGGCCGTACGCGCCGCCGACTCGGTGAGCTTCCCGCTCCGGAGGTCACTCGCCAGCGCGGTCGGGTCACGCTCTCCTGGCGGTCCGTACCCGCCCGCACCGGGCGTTCGGAGGCTCACCGTCGTCCCGGGCGGCAGCTCGTGGGTCGACTTCCCCGGCAGGCGCGTCTCGGTCCCGTCACCGTCGTCTCCACCGGCGTCGGCGTCCACGGGGTCGATTCGGTAGGCGGAGCCGGAATCGCCGCGTCCCCCACCGGCGAGGCCGTACGGGGCGTGTCGCTGGCGGTCGGCGAGCAGCGAGAACGTCGCCGTGTGAGCCATGACGCGGAGGTCGCGGCGGAGGCCGAGGCCGCCGCGGAACTGCCCCGCACCGCCGGAGTCGGAGCGGAGTTCGTACCGCTCGACGCGGAGCGGGTACGCCGTTTCGAGCACCTCGACGGGCGTGTTCATCGTGTTCGACATGTGGACGTGGACGCCGTCCATCCCGTCCTTTCCGTCGCGCCCGCCGAAGCCACCGCCCTGCGTCTCGTAGAAGGCGTACGGCGAGCCATCGCGGGGGTCCGTCCCACCGAACGTGACGTTGTTCATCGTCCCCTGCGACCCCGCGAGCACGCGCGAGACGTCCGCCTCCGCCAGCGCTCCGAGGACGACGTCGGTCACCCGCTGGGAGGTTTCGAGGTTGCCGCCGACGACCGCCGCCGGCGGCTCGGGGTTGACGATGCTCCCCTCGGGCGCTTCGATGTCGATGGGGCGATAACAGCCGTGGTTCGGGGGGATCGAGGGGTCGGTGACACAGCGGACGGCGTAGTAGGTCGCCGACGCGGTGACGGCGAAGACGGCGTTGATGGGGCCGTCGGTCTGGGGGGCCGTACCCGAGAAGTCGACGGTGACCGAATCGCCGTCGACCGTCACCGCCGCCTTCACGGGGAGGTCCTCGTTCCCCTTCCCGTCGTCGTCGAGGACGTCCTCGAACGTGTAGGTGCCGTCGTCGAGCGCCTCGATCTCCGCGCGCATCCGCCGCTCGGAGTAGTCCTTGATCTCTTCGAGCGCCGGGTCGAGCGTGGCGCCGTACTTCTCCGCCAGCGAAGCGAAGCGGCGGCGGCCGGTCGCGTTGGCCGCCTCCTGCGCGCGGAGGTCGCCGCGGCGCTCGTCCGGCGTTCGAACGTTCGCGAGGATCATCGAGAGGACGTCCTCGTCGACTTTCCCACCAGCGGAGAACTTCACCGGCGGGATGCGCAGGCCCTCCTGGTAGATTTCGGTCGAGTCGGCGGCCACGCTTCCCGCGCGGGAGCCACCGATGTCGGCGTGGTGGGCGCGGTTGGCGGCGTACGCGACCACCTCGTCGTCGACGAACACCGGGGAGACGAGCGTGAGGTCGGGCAGGTGTGCGCCCCCTCTGAACGGGTCGTTCAGAAGGACCGAATCGCCCGGTTCGAGCGTCTCCGGCGGGTAGCGGTCGACCGCGGCCGCCACCGAAAAGGGCATCGCGCCGAGGTGGACGGGCATGTTCTCCGCCTGCGAGATCATCTCCCCTCCCGAGTCGAACAGCGCACACGAGCAGTCGCGCCGCTCCTTGATGTTCGGGGAGTAGCCGGTCCGAACGAGGTTGGCGTTCATCTCCTCGGCGACGGCGATACAGGCGTTGCGGATGACTTCGAGCGTGACCGAGTCGACCCCGTCGCTCTCCTCCGGGAGGTCACGCATCGGGCGTCACCTCCACGACGAGGTTGGCGTCGGCGTCCACCCGCACGCGCTGACCGGGGTGGACGACCGTGGTCGACTCCCGGCCCTCGACGACGGCCGGCCCGTCGAAGCTCGATTCGGGTGGGAGGCGCGTTCGGTCGTAGACGGGAGTGTCGTGTGGCTCCCCGTCGTACACGACGCGGCGTGTCTCGACGCGAGCCTCCGCGACCGTTCCCTCCACCCGCTCGGGCCGGAGGTCGGGCGTCTCGACGACGCCGCGGGCCCGCAGGCGGAGCGTGACGAGTTCGACCGGCTCCTCCTGATAGGCGTGGCCGTACCGCTGTCGGTGCTGGTCGTGGAACCGCTCTCGGACGGTTTCGAGGGCCGCGTCGTCCACGTCGACGGGGGACGGCACCGAGAGCTCGAACGACTGGCCCGCATAGCGGAGATCCATCGACGGCTCGAACTGCATCCGGTCGGGCGAGAGTCCCTCTGCGCTCAGCTGTGAGCGCCCCTCGTCGACGAACGACGCGAACGTCGAGGCGATCTCCCCGGGGTCGACCGCGTCGAGCCGTCGCACCCGCGAGGTCGAGTGGTCGTAGAGCGTGTCGCTGATGAGCAGCCCCAGCGCCGAGAGGACACCGGCGGTCCGCGGCACCAGGACCCGGGGGATGTCGAGTTCGGCCGCGAGCTTCGGCGCGTGCAGCGGGCCCGCTCCGCCAAACGCGACGAGGCCGAACTCCCGGGGGTCGTAGCCGCGCTCGACCGAGACCACCCGCAGGGCGCGCTCCATGTTCGCGTTGGCGACGTCCAGAATCCCCTGCGCGGCCGTCTCGACGTCGACACCGAGGGGGTCGGCGACGTGGGTTTCGACGGCGCGCTCGACGGCTTCGAGCTCGGTGTCGAGTTCGTTCCCGACGAACGACCCGGGGTCGATGCGACCGAGGACCGCGTGGGCATCCGTGATAGTGGGGCGCGTTCCCCCGCGGCCGTAACAGACCGGGCCAGGGTCCGCCCCGGCCGACGCGGGGCCGACGCGGAGCGCGCCACCCGAATCGATCCAGGCGAGGGAGCCGCCGCCGGAACCGACGGTGTGGATGTCGATGGTGGGCACCGAGACGGGGTACTCGCCGACCTCGACGTCGGTCGAGACGACGGGGTCGCCGCCCTCGACGAGCGAGACGTCGCAGGACGTCCCGCCCATGTCCATCGTGATGACGTCGTCGTCTCCGAGACGAGAGGCGACGTAGGTCGCCCCCTGGACGCCCGCCGCCGGCCCCGACAGGAGCGTGTTCACCGGGCGCTCGCGGGCGGCGTCGGCCGTGATGATGCCGCCGTTCGACTGCATCACCTTCAGCGGGGCCGCGACACCTTCAGACTCGATCCGGTCCTCCAGCCGGCCGATGTAGCGGTCCATCACCGGCTTCAGCGCGGCGTTCAGCGCCGTCGTCAGGGTGCGTTCGTACTCGCGGATCTCGGGGAGGACGCGCGAGGAGAGCGAGAAGGAGGCGTCGACTCCCTCCTCGCGGAGCAGGTCGCGCACCCGCCGCTCGTGGGTGTCGTCCTCGAACGGGTAGAGGAGCGAGACGGCCACGCTGTCCACGTCCGAGAGGTCGGACGCGAGCCGCCGAACGGCGTCTTCGTCGAGCGGTTTCACCACGTCGCCCCGTTCGTCGAGGCGCTCTGGCACCTCGAACCGTCGGTGGCGCGCGACGATGGGCGTGGGCTTCTCCGCTTGGAAGTCGTAGATGTCCGGACGGGCCTGCCGACCGATTTCGAGGACGTCGCGGAACCCCTCGGTGGTGACGAGGGCGGTGTCGGCCCACTCTTCCTCTAACACGGCGTTCGTCGCCACGGTCGTCCCGTGGCCGAAGTAGGTGACCTCGTCGGGGGTGAGGCCGTCGCGCGCCTCGATCTTTCCGAGCCCGTCGATGACGCCCTCCTCGGGCGCGTCCGGCGTCGACGGCGTCTTCGAGACGCGGATTCGTCCGCCCTGGATGGTGACCAGATCGGTGAACGTCCCACCGATGTCGACCCCGACGCGAGCGTCGTCGGCCGCCTGGCTCATCGCCACCTCCTCCGTCCGTGGGGTGTGAGGTGGGCACCCTCACGACGGGTCGGCCCGGCGGTGGGGCGTGCGTCGCTGCTCGTCACGGTGGCTGCGGAGAACGGCGACATGGGGCTCAGACGAGGTCTCCCGCCGGAATGGTGTCCTGGTTGACGAACTCGCCCTCCTGAACCTGGACGATGACCATGTCGCTCGCGACGTCGCCGTTGTCGTCGTAGTTGACGTTCCCCGAGGGGCCGGCGTAGTCGATGTCGGTCCCCTCCTCGATGGCCGACACGCCCGCCTCGAACTCGGCGTAGCCGATCGCGTCGCCCGGCGGGTTCGCCACCGTGCGCATCTCCTCTTTGACCGACGCGGGGTCGGTCGTCCCCGCCTGTTCGACGGCGAGCGCCCACGAGACGAGGGCGTCGTAGGAGTTCCACGAGTAGGGGTCGAACACCTGCGCGTCGGGGTACGCCGACTCGTAGTCGGAGACGAACGCCTCGGTCGACTCGCCCGTCGGCGGCTGCGTCCGGACGCCGTACATCCCGTTCATGATCTCCGCGCCGACGTTCTCGATGACGTCGTTCGACAGCAGGCTCGTGTGGAGGACCCAGTTGCCGCCGTACCCCTCCTCGGCCCACTGGCTCAGGATCGTCGTCCCGGACTCGGGGTAGCCCGCGAAGGCGATGTAGTCGGGGTCGTCCGCGAACGCCTGCCCCAGGATGGACTGGTACGACGACTGCCCGGACTCGTAGCCGACGCGCGCGAGCGTCTCCCCACCGAACGACGACTCGAAGGTGTCCGCCAGCGCCTCGCCGAAGTCGTTGTTGATGTAGATGACCGACGCCGTCGACCCGCCCTCGTTCTGGATGATGCGCGCCATCACCTTCGCGACGAAGCGGTCGTTCGTCCGCGTCCGGAACACGAGGTCGTCGTCCTCCAGCGTCGAGATGGAGGGCGACGACGACGCCGACGTGGTGTGGAGGATACCGTTGGGGACGGTGACGGACTGGGCGATGCTGATGGTGACCCCCGACGACACCGCACCGACGAGGAACGGCACGCCGTCGGTGTCGACGAGCTTGTTCGCCGCGTTGACTCCCTGCGTGGCGTCGGTGCCGGAGTCCTCGTCGAGGAGTTCGATCTCACGACCGAGAGGTCCGCCCGCGGCGTTGATGTCCTCCTGCGCCATCCGGAGCGCGTTGAGCATCGGCTCCCCGAAGTCCGAGAGGTCGCCGCTGAACGGGATGACGACGCCGACGCCGATGGGTTCGGAGGAGCCCGACGACGCCTCGGTGTCCGTCTCCTCGCCGTCGGTCCCTTCGCTGGCCGTCTCCTCGCCGGACTCGCCGGACTCGCCGGAGCCGTCCGAACCGCCCGAACTCCCGGAGCCGCCCGAGTCGCCCGAACTCCCGCCGCTGTCGCCACCGCCCTCCTGTAGCTGGTCCTGACCGACGCAACCGGCGAGTCCCGCGACACTCGTCAGCCCGGCGTACCGGAGGAACCGGCGCCGCCGAAGTCGGTCACCGAAACTGGTATCGTTTGCCATGGGAGAGAGGCACTCACATGGGAACTTATATTCCCGTGTTATCAACTCATACACCGTCCGGATGCGTATGAATTCGTGTGAAGTCGTATGATTGATTGAACGTGTGGTAGAATGCGACTCAGATGTGAAAGTACGCAACCTACACGATAGATACACAGGGTTCGTTTCGCCGACGAGGGGGGCAGGTGGTCGATAGTGGAGTTCGTCCCCGTCGATAGTGGAGTTCGTCCCCGTCAGGAACGGCGTTCGGTGATGAGCACCTTCGTGAGCCCTTCCTCGACCTCGATCTCGAAGGGGAGTTCGGCCGAGGAGCGCTCGATGAAGCGCGTCATGAACCACCGGATGCCCTCGGAGGGGAAGACGACGTGGTAGGTGTCGTCCTCGCTGGTCCGGACGGTGAGAAAGCCACAGAGCGACAGCCACTCGAGGAGTTCCCCCAGCGTCTCGAACCGCCCCTTGTACTCGTGAGCGTGGTAGTCAGACACCGTGTCGGCCGCTTCGAGGAACGCCGGGTCGGGGTTGCCCTCCTCGTCCTCGACGTAATCGAGGAAGAAGTGGAGGAAGTCGACGTCGAGGAGGACGTGCTCGCCGCCCGAGAGCATCTCGTGGTACTCCGAGAGGTTGCCCGCGGCGTCGGTCGTCGCCGCCTCGTAGTTGGTCGCGTAGAACGTCAGCGCCCGCCGGACCACCTCGCTCTGGCCGAGGCCGGTCCGACCGGTGAGATTCTCCAGGGCAGCCACGGCCTCGTCGTCTAAGGAGACGGTCACCCGCTGGTTCGCCATAGCGTGACAAACGAGGTCGGGACTATATAGTTCACGCCCCGCTCGGTCCTCACGTCGGCCACGGAACCGTCGTCGAGCGTCAGGCACGCAGCCGTCGCCGGAAGACCACCACGCCGCCGAGCGCGAGGACGTTCAGGACGCCGAGGACGAGGAAGCCGACCTCGTAGCCGCCGGTGGCGTCCCGCGCGGCACCCGTCGCCGCGGGGAGGACAATAGAGCCGACGTTGCCGGCGGCGACGACGACGGCGAGGGCGGCCCCGTCGCGCGGTGTCGCCCGCGCCGCCACAGCGTACACTGCACCGAACGGGAGCGACACGGCGAGCATCGCCACCACCGGGAGCGCGACGACCAGAGACGGGGGAAGCGGTGCCGCGAGCGCGACGAACCCGGCGGCCGCGACGGCCGTCCCCCCGAGGACGACGGTCGCGTCCGTCAGCCACTCGTCCGCGACGGCTCGCCCGCCGAGCCACCTCCCGACCGTCGCGACGAGGAGCACCAGGGCGCTCAGCGGGCCGACGACTCCGATGTCGGTGTAGTACGCCGTCACGAACGTCGACAGCGTCACGAACGAGCCGATGATGGCGACGTAAACGAACGCCGCTAAGAGGACGACCGGGTGGGTGAGCACCGAGACCCGGTCTCCGTTGCCGGAGGGGTTCGACCCGCCGCCCTCCCGCGCGGGCGGCCGAGTCTCCTCGTCGCTTCGACCGCGAATCAGGAGCGCGAGCGCGGGTAACGCGAGCAGCGCGCCGGGGGCGTGGATCGGGCCGATGCCCGGCGTCGACGTGGCGATTGCGACCAGACGGGGCGTGACGAGGAAGCCGACGGCACCGCCGAGGGTGAGGAGCCCCCCGTAGAGACCCTGCTGTCGCGTCGTCGCCGTGCCGGCGTGGAGTCGCGCGAGCTGGGTCGCGCCGACGCTGAGGACGAAGCCGCCGACGACGCCCCACACGCCGCGGAGGACGACGAGCGCCGGAAAGGAGGAGACGAGGTCGAGCCCGGCCGCGCAGACGACGTGGAGGACGAGCGCCCACCGGAGCAGCGACGCCGTCGCGTGGGTGTCGGTGAGCCGCGAGGCGAGCGGCTGGGCGACGACGAACGCGCCGAGCGCGGCGCTCGTCAGGAGGCCGAACGAGGCGAAGCCGATCCCCAGCCGCGTGGTGAGCGACACCGGCACCGCCGCGTACGCGAAGATGACGTACCCGAGCGAGGCGGCCGCGGCGTGCGGAGCGAGTTCGAGTCGGCGCGTCGGCGTCACGCTCGACCCGCTCCCGAGGTCGGTTTCGGGAGAACTGCGTCGCCGGCGGACGGACGGCGCACCTACGTCTCCTCGACGTGGCGTACCTCGACAGCGATGCCGCGCGTGGAGTCGCGCATCTCGGGGCCGGACATCTCCGCGCGACCCACGCCGAACGCCTTCGGCCCGCTGACGACGACCTCGTCGCCGACGCGGATCTCGTCGGAGGCGTCGACGACGCCCGGTGCGAGCACCGAGCCGTGCGGGACGAAACTGTCGATCTCGACCGTTTTGGTGGGAGCGTCGCTCTCGACCCAGCGCCGCGCGCCGGCGAGCGTGAACGCGAGCATCCCGTACTGCGGAACCATCGTCGCCCACTGCTCACCGTCGGTGTCTCTGACCTGTAGCTTGGGGTACCGCGCCGTCGTCCGGAACGTCCCCGACTCGAAGACGTCGTCGCCGGCCCCGTCACCGAACATGTAGTCGGCGATGGCGCGGACGGTGTTGTGCTCTCGCGTCCGCTTCCGGTAGCTCATCTCGCCGTCGAGCGCGTCGCGGAGGTTCGCCAGTGATTCGGTGGTGGTGGGGTGGTCGACGACGGTGTAGGCGAAGTCGAGACCGAGCGCCTCCTCCACCCGTTCGCAGACCTCCCGGTACCCCTCGTCGGGGACGTGTGCGACGATCTTCGGGTAGGTGTTCCGTTCGAGGTATCGTTCGAGAACCCGTGCGACGAAGCCGATCTCGTCCTCGCTCCACCGCCCCGTCACCACCGAGTCGTAGTGCTGTGCGGGGTAGGTGAGTTCCAGTTCCTGCGGGACGACGCCGATCGGCGACGTCATCGAGACGAGGTGTGCGCGGAAGTTGACGGCGTCGTGGAACTGCGCGTGCGACTGGGACTCGCTGTAGGGCTTTCGCGCCGAACACGGCACCAGCACCAGCGGACGGTCGAACCGGTTTCTGTACCGGCTCGTCACGCGGTCGGCAAAGCGCTGGATCTCGACGCGCCGCAAGGTGTCCTCGGTCGCCGACAGGAGTTCGGCGTCGCGGATGACGGGGGTGTGCTCCTCGACGAAGCCGTACTGCTGGTCCAGGGTCCGAAAGGCGGCCGTACACCACGCCTCGTGGCGCGCCTGCCCTTCGACGTAGTCGCGCAGGCGGCCGTCGCGGATTCGCCGCCGGACGCGAGCGAGTTCCGCGGCGAGCGCGTTGACGTTGTGGGTCGCGCAGTCCCCTCTCGTGAACGTCTCGCGGCCCCCCTGGCAGGCCGGACAGGAACAGGGGAGTTCGTCGAGGTCTTCGAGGAAGTACTCGCCGTCGCTCGCGAGGTAGCGCCCCTGCCGACCCTCGATACGGGCGAGTTTGCCGTCGACGAGGTCCACACCCGCGTACGCCAAGGTTGCGACGTTCGCGGGCGTGGCGACGCCGGCGAGGTAGAGCGCGGTGTCGGCCGGCGTGGCCTCCTTGACCGCTCGAACCGCGTCGACGAACGCCGACGCGTGACCGACGACGCCGGTCGCGTCGGCGAGGACGTACGCGTCCGCGCCGTAGTCCGCGGCCGTCCCCGCGGTGACGACGGCCGCGCTCGGGTAGTCGACGTCGGGGTAGTCGACGGCGAACGACTCCTGGACCTCTCCTCTGGTGCCGGCGGGGAACGCCCGGTGGGGGAGCACGGTGAGCGTGTCCTCGCTCCCCTCGGGTGGCGCGCGGGCCTCGCTCCAGAGGCTCCCGCCGTCGGTGACGACGTCGTCGGCGAGCGCCGGTGTCGTCACGGGCGAGGAGAGACGGAGTTCGCCGATGCGCGCGGCCCCGTCGCGCGCGTGAACCTCGAAGTAGTCGGTCATAGTCGCCGTCGGATGTGGAGGGAGAACTATCTTTTCTTCTGGTCTTCTGCGGTGGTGTCTCGGTTCTCTGTAGGCCGCGTGGAGACGGTGCTACGATGACACCGACGGTGTTCACCGCGAACGGGGCCGCGGAGTCGCCAAGGCGGTGAACCCACAGCCTCCCCAGCCGATTCCTTCGTGACCTCGCTTCGCTCGCTCACTCAGTCATCTCGCGCGTTCGCTCGCGTTGCTCGCTCTCGCGCGCCACCGCTCACCCGTTCCGCGCCACTACGCCGCCTGTCCGCGGGTGAGTTCGACCGTTCCATCCTCCGCGATGAACACGTCCAGTTGATTGAACCACGTCTCGGGGCGGAACTCCCGCGCGAGTGCCACCTCCCCGTCGACCAGGACCGTCACCCGATACGGATCGCCGCTGCCGTCGTCGGGTGAGAGTTCGCCGAGACGCTCGACCCCGCCGGACGCAACCTCGACGCTCGCGGCGACCCTGAGCCGCTCACCGCGCACGACCCACACCGTGACCGTATGCGAGACGTCGTGCTCGTTGACGGCGAGCATCGTGATCGAGTCTCCACGGCCGCCGATACAGCCTGCGAGCGTCGCGGTCGAGAGCGTGGAGAGGAACTGGCGGCGGTTCACGCGACTAACGTCGGACGCGTCGGTGAAAAATCGGCCTTCTCGAGGACGCCGTGAAACCCTCCCAGATCAGCGTTCTTCCACGCCGACCGAACGGTTATTCCCTTCCTCGAAGACGCCTGACTATGGCACGGAGAGTCATCGAGCCGGAAGAGCTAGCCGACACGACGCCCCACCACTTCAGTCCTGCAATCGTCGCCGACGGGATACTGTACATCTCGGGGCAGGTCGGAACGGACGAGCACGGGAGCTACGTCGGCGACGACGTCGACTCACAGACCCGACAGGCGTTCGCGAACGTCGAAGCGATCCTTCGAGCGGTGGACAGAGGCCTCGAAGACGTCGTCAAAGTCACGAGCTACGTCGTCGATATCACGAAGCACTACGAGACGTTTCAGTCGGTGTACCGGGAGGTGTTTCCGACCGAGCCCTTCCCCTGCCACACTGCCGTCGGGGTCGAGAGCCTCGCGAGCGAGACACCGCTGGTAGAACTGGAGGTGGAGGCCCCCGTCGACGGAAGTCGGTGACGAACCCCTCGTCTCCTCCGAGGGGGCTCGGGAGCGCGCCTCAGAAGGGCGGTCGAGAACGCGTCTCTGAGTGGAGGTCGGGAACGCGTCTCTGAGTGGAGGTCGGGAACGCGTCTCAGCGCACGACGTGATGGATCATCCGAACGCGACCCACCCGAAGTAGAGACCGAACCCGATCAGCGTGCCGCCGAGGGCCTGCACGAACCGCCGGGCGGGAAGCGAGACGCCCGCGTCGTCACCGTACTCACCACCCCTGTCGGAGGGGAGCCGTCCCGCGGTTTGGACACGGATCACGCTCTCGGGCGCGACGACCAGGACGAGGCCGAGTCCGACGCCGAGGACGGCCGCGAGCAGGGTGCGGAGGTCCATCGCCGTCGTTCAGGTGCGCAGTCGCTCGATGCGCTTCTCGACCGGTGGGTGGGTCGCGAACAGCTTCGCGATGCCGCGCCCCTCGCCGAAGATACAGAGGGCGTTCACGTTCGCGTCGACCGCGCTCTCGTCCACCCGCTCGTTCCGCCGGCTGATCTTCTCCAGCGCCGTTGCCAGCGGTTCCCCGCTCCCCACCTCCTCTGCGGCGTCGGCGTCCGCGACGTACTCCCGATACCGCGAGATGGCGAAGACGAACAGCATCACGAGGAGCTGTGTGATCTGACCGACGACGATGGCGAGGAAGAAGTCCGTGAGGTCGTTGTCCCCCGTGAGGAGGACGGCCCACTGCGCGACGATAGCGACGATGGAGGCGACGCCCTGGCCCAGCACCATCATCACGACGTCGCGGTTGCGGATGTGCGCGAGTTCGTGCGCGAGGACCGCCTCGACCTCGTCGGGTTCGAGCCGACGGAGGAGTTCCTCCGAGACGACGACCGTCCCGTTGCCCTTCCGCCCGACGGCGAAGGCGTTGGGGACGCCCATCCGCGCGATCATCAGCCGCGGCTTGTCGATGCCCATCTCCCGCGAGAGCGACTCGACGCGGCGATGGATGTCGGAGTAGCGGTCCTCCGGCAGGTCCTCGGCACCGACGCTCCGCAGTGCCATCCACTTCCCGAGTTTGTACTGGACGGCGACGAAGCCGACGCTCCCGAGGAGGACGAGCCAGACCGGGAACCCGAACACGCCCATCGCGGCGACAGCCGCGACGGCGTAGAAGGCGAACAACGCCGAGCCAACGACTGCCATCCGCGCTTTGAGACCGAGATGTCGCATCTGTGTTCGCACTCACCGACTGCGACACTAAGGTTCGGCGGTCTCCGCCGAGCAGGGAGGTCGCAAGAGCGCGGACCGAGCGTGGACTCTTGTCGGTCGAGGCCCTCTCTCCAACTATGATGCCCCCACTCCTCCGCCGGTGCCCCGACTGCGGGTTCGTCGGCCTGTCGCGGCGGTTCGTGCGGTCCGAACCCGACGTCGTCACCTGTCCCGCCTGCGGCTTCCAGTTCGAGACGGTCGACCGACCGTGGCTGCAGTGAGTGTGGAACGGGGTGTGCGGTGTCGCCGCGTGGGAGAGGGAGGGAAGTCGCGAAGGGCCTGTCGGCCGGAGCTCTCGATCGGGAGTAGGTCGAGCGAACACGCCCCGCAGTTCTCGTGCGCGGTGAACCGCAGCTTCCACTCACCCCGACCGCCTCGACGCGACGTTTGCTCGCCGCACACGGTAGCGTAGTACATCCACCGACAGACCACCGAACACACCCTACAAGCGCCCCCGGTGTTTTTGCGCGTCCCATCCGACAACCGAGCATGAAGCTCACGGGGGCCTGGACCCGAGCGGAGATCGACGATTTCCTGACGGTGACGGTCCCCGTCCGCCTCTCCTGTCGCACCCCCGAGGAACACCTCTGGATGCTCTCGCTGTGGTATCTCTGGGAGGACGACGCGCTGTGGTGCGCGACCGCGGAGTCGGCCGACGTCGTCCGCTATCTCGAACACCGCGACGAAGTCGCGTTCGAGGTGTCGACGAACGACCCGCCCTACCGTGGCGTTCGGGGGCGAGGCCACGCCACCGTCGACGCCGACGAGGACAAGACCCTCCTCCGCCGCCTCCTCCAGCGGTATCTCGGCGGGACCGACTCGGCGCTCGCGACGCGACTGCTCGACCCCGACCGCGACGAGGTCCGAATCAGAATCGACCCTGTCCGGATGCACAGCTGGGACTACTCGGCGCGGATGGGCGACTCGGCGCGGATGAACGACCGCTGACATCCCCCGCCCGCGCCCTCGTGCTCACTCGCTGTCGACGACGCGATTTCGGAGCGTTACGGCGCCGGGAACGAGCGAGAGCGCCGACGCGTCCCAGTCGTCGTGAGCGAGGGTGAACACG
Source organism: Salinigranum sp. (assembly GCA_041641615.1). Taxonomy (GTDB): domain Archaea; phylum Halobacteriota; class Halobacteria; order Halobacteriales; family Haloferacaceae; genus Salinigranum. Next base: position 23,039 of record JBEPYA010000018.1, read on the forward strand.
GCGTCGGGGTTGCCCTCGACGAGCCGTGTCACCCCCTGCGCGGCCGCCTCCTGTGCCGCGCTGTCCACTCGTTCGGGTGTCTCGGCGGTGAAGGGGTACGCGTCGGAGAGTTCTCGCGGGAACGGGCCGAAGGGAGGGAGGACGCGCCAGACGTGGTCGTACGCCTCCGAGCCACCCTTGCCCTCCGTGAGGAGCACCTCGCCCGCCACGGGGAGCCGGTCGAGCCGCGCGTGATGGCGGCAGACCTCCGGACGACGGGCGCTCTCGGCCGAGAGGTAGAAGAAGGCGTCCTTCGAGACGTGGTCCTCTCGTTCGAGCTGGTCGGCGTGATCCAGGAGCGACCGGTAGCCGTCGAGCATCGCGGGGTGCCCGCGGGCGCGCGCCTCGACGAGTTCGAGGAGATTGCCTCTCCTGATGGCCTGTTTCACCCGCCGCAGTTCGCCGAAGGAGACGTGGAGGTTGTGCTCGGCGAGGAGACGCTCGCGCTCGGCGTCGTCCTGTGCGCGGAGGTCTACGGGCGAGTAGCCAGCACAGACCGGACACTCACAGGGGAAGTAGTCGAGGTCGGCGAGGTGTTCCGTGCCCCGAACCGTCAGGTAGCGGTCGTCGCGAGCGTACAGCGCGTAGGCGGCGGAGTCGAACAGGTCACAGCCCATCGCCGCGGCGAGCGCGAACATCATCGGGTGCCCCGCGCCGAAGAGGTGGACCGGCGCGTCGACGCCGAGGCCGCGCTTCGCGGCGGCGACGACGTCGATCATCTCCGCGTATCGGTAGGCGTTCATCAGCGGCACCACCGCCCCGACGGGGAAGACGTCGAGGCCGGTCGCGTAGGCGTTCTTCGCTGCCGTCTCGCGGAGGTCGGGGTAGGTCGAACCCTGGACGGGCGCGTTGACGAGCATCTCGCCCACGTCGACCGCCTCCGCGTCGGCGAGTGCCTGCTCCGTCTCCCGGAGCTCGCGTTCGGCCTGCTCGCGGGAGACGTCCGGCGGCGTCGGGATGTCCACCGGCGTGCCGATATCCGAACCGATGTCGCGCTGGAACTCGATGATCTCCCTCGTGGTGACGTCGATCTCGCCGTACTCGGCGAGCTGGAACGACCCCGAGTCGGTGACGATGGCACCCGAGAAGTCCAGCATCTCGTGGAGCCCCTCGTCGAGGGCGCGCTCGCGGAGTGTCTCCGTGGAGCGGATGATGTACGAGTTGGTGATGAGCACCTGCGCGCCGAACTCCTCCTCCAACGTCGCGGGGGCGACAGTCTCGATGTTCGGGTTGATGACCGGCATGAGCGCCGGCGTCTCGACCGTCACGCCCGCCCGGGGGACGGTCAGTTCGCCGATACGTCCCGCGACGTCAGCGTGGCGGAGTTCGAAGTGCTCGCGCATCTGGTCTCCGGTGGGGTGCTAGTGGGTGTAAGGGTTATGTTTGGCGGGCTCCCGTGTGTTCATCGACCGCCACCGACGCCCACCCGACTACTCCTCGCGGAGGTCGGTGTACGTGTTCCGGACGGTCACCGGCGTGACGTCGGCGACCGCGGCGGCCTCCGCCTGCGTCACGCCGCCCCCGCAGTCGCGCGCGGCCATGTACAGACAGGCCGCGGCGACGCCGCTGGGGTTGCGACCCGAATCGAGCCCGCGCTCGCGGCACGTCGCGGCGTACTCGCGGGCCCGGCGTTCGGTCGCCTGGTCGACGCCGAGCGACGTCGCGTACCGCGGAATGTACTCGGTCGGGTCGATCGGTCCGGTCGGCAGGCCGAGTTCGCGGTTCAGCGCGTCGTACGCCGCGCGCAGCTCGTCGCGCTCCGCCCGCGCCTCGGCGACGATCTCCTCCACCGTCCGCGAGACGCGCTGGGTCCGACAGGCCGCGTAGACGCACGCCGCCGCGAACCCTTCGAGCGATCGACCGCGGACGAGGTCTTCGCTCTGGGCCGAGCGGAAGAGCGTCGACGACATCTCGCGGATGTGTGCCGGGAGCGAGAGCCGCGACGTCAACCGACGGATCTCGGTGAAGACGTACACCTGGTTCCGCTCGCGCTTCGTCGAGATCTGCGCCCTGTTGTGCTGGACGCGCATCCGGGCCAGTCGGCGTCTCTTGCGCCCTTTGACACGCGTCGACCGCCCGATCTCGGTCGAGAGGCCGCGGTCGTGCCGCGAGCGTGTCAACGGTGCCCCGGTCCGCTCGCGCGAGGGACCGTCCGCGAACGATCGCCACTCCGGCCCGTGGTCGATGTGGTCCGCGGCCACGACCAGTCCGCACTCCGCACAGACCGTCTCGGTCGCGTCGGTGTTCAGTCGCCCGTCGCACTCGGGACAGCCCGCCTGGTTTCTCGTGCTCATATTCGAATATCGGACCCGATTGGATATTTAAACACGTGATGAAATGCCCTACGAACCGCTCTGCGCGCCGTTTCAACGTACCGGTGACCGGTACGTCCCATCGCGAAAGTATCGAATACGAGAATTTAATATCGATGCCGAGAGAGTGGCTCACATGGCGTTGTCGGACATCGCGGCCGGCATCGAGGTTACGACGAAACAGCGCGAGCGGGGCGTTCCGACCGTCGACGGGACGGAGACGGAGCTCAGCGACCGACTGACGACGTACACGGACACGCTCCCGTGTGACCCGGACGCGGCGGCGACGGTCCTCGACCGGTACGCGAGCGGGACGAGCGTCGGCGACGTCGCTCGTGCGGCGGGCGTCGCCCCAATGACGGCTGCGAAGACGCTCCACCTCTGTGGCGAGGCGGGAATCTCGCCGCTCGGCCCGGTCGGGCGGGAGGTCGTGCGCGACTGGCTCGCGGGTGACCTCGCACGCGCGGACGCGGTGGCCCTCACCGGCACGACGCCGACGGAGTTCGCCCTCGCCGCGTACGTCGAGGCGCACGACCCCGTCCCCGGACTCGTCGAGGCGGCCGAGGCGGCCCTCTCTCCCGCGGCGAACGCGAGCGTCACGAAACGCGAAACGCTCGCCGAGACGATGACCGACGCCGCCGACCTCGTCTGACCCTTGTCGACCGCTCATCGACGCCGAAGCAACGACTTCGGATTCCCGTCGAATATCGACCCCCGAGTTACCGCCGAACGCGTTCTGTGACTTCGCTGAAGAGACCGCCCGAACCCCCGACACCGATCACGTCGCGGTCGAGGAGACGAGAGGTGAGCGAGGCGACCGCCCGCCCGTATCGTTCGTCAGAGAGCGCCGCGGGAAGCGCCCGGTCCGTCGACGGGACGACGACGTCGGCGCTTTCCCGGTCGGCGCTCCCCTCGACGACCGCGACGGCATCGACCGTCGCGCCGACGTCGGCGACCCGTTCGCGGAGTCGGTTCGTCGCGTCGGCGCCTCGGTCGCCACCGGGCGAGACGAGACAGACGCGCTCGCAGGCGGTCGCCGCCGCGACGGCCTGGTTGGATGCGACGGGGGGAGCGTCGACGAGCACGTGGTCGGCAGTCGCCGCCGCCTCTTCGATCCGACGCTCGAACGCCCGTGCGGCCTCGACGCTCTTCGCGCGGGCGAGTCGCTCGAACGGTGCGTCCACGGGACAGCAGGCGACCTCTCCGGGGACCTCCACGTCCAGTTCGACTAGTCCAACGTCCAAGGAATCGTCCGTCCGGTCGGTCACCAGCGTGGTGAGGTCCGGATCGAGCCGTCCGGAGAGGTAGTCGCCGAGCCCCTGCGTCGCGTAGGCCGCGTCGAGGATGGTCACGGACGCGCCGTCGGCCGCGAGTGCGACGGCGGCTTCGAGGGTCGTTCGGGTCGTCCCCGCGCCACCGGTCGCGCCGATGAACGCGGCAGTCGTGTAGGTCATACCGGCGGTGTCGTGGCCGTCGTAAAAAGCGCTCCCTCGCGGCTCTCGGTGTTGATATCGGTCGCGCTCGGTGCGTCTGAGCGCCTGCCGGACACTACCCGGCGACGCCCTGATACGGGTTCCGCGCGACTCCAGCATAGGAAACCCGAGCCGATGCCCACCACACACACCGTCACGACCGACACTGGGGAGCAACTCGCGGCCGTCCACCACGCGCCCGACACGCCCCTGACCGACCCCTGGCTCGTATTCTGTCACGGCTTCGTCAGCGACAAGTCCGGGAGCTACGAGGGGCGCTGTGAGCGCGCCGCGAAGGAGGGCTACCACGCGGTTCGCTTCGACTTTCGCGGCTGTGGGGAGTCGGCGGGCGAGTTCGTCG
>JBEPYA010000019.1:0-26525 GCA_041641615.1 Salinigranum sp.
GCTAGACGAGGTGAAGAGCACCAAGACACGCCTCATCCTCGACGAGCGTCTCGGTTAGAGCGAAAAGAGGAGGCCGGTCGCGAGGAGGCTCGCGAGGACGAGCGCGCCGACGACGAGGCCCGTCCGGAGTCGCTGCGGGTCGCGGCTCGACCCGAACGCCGAGTCGGGGCGACGTCGTCCAGTCACGGTGTAGCGTTCCTTGGCGTACTCCTGTCCGTATGGGTGTTCGACCAGACCCCAGCGGGCCATGAGACCAGTGAGTCGGTGGATAGCGCGGTATCGGAGCACCATATCTCGGTACACACTGTCATCCGACATAACCGTTCGCCCTCGAATATCAGACGTGATTTTCTGAGGACGACCGGGTCGGCGTCTCGAAAGGCGGAGGAGCGGCGACTCAGGGGGGGTCGGTCGAGTGGACAGCGGCGTGGTCGACCCCGTCACGCACCGAAGAGTCCTTGACCCCCCTCGTCGCACAACACGTGTATGAGTGCCGACGAGGGTCGGTCCGCCTCTACGGAGTCGGACCCCGAGACCGAATCCGCCGAGTCCGCCGCCGGTGCTGGGGCGGAGACGCCGCACAAGAACGCACGTCAGGAGGTCATCGCAGTGGACGAGAACGACGAGTCACAGGGGCTCGTCAACCGTCTGGACGCCCACACGGGCGACGGCGTCCGCCACCGCGCGTTCACCTGTCTCGTCTTCGACAACGAGGGGCGCATCCTCCTGGCACAGCGCGCGCCGACGAAGCGTCTCTGGGACACTCACTGGGACGGGACGGTCGCCTCTCACCCGGTCGAAGGCCAGAGCCAGAAGGAGGCGACGCGACAACGTCTCGAAGAGGAACTCGGCGTGACGCCCGACCAGTACAGCGACCTGCGTGTCACGGACAAGTTCGAGTACAAGCGCTACTACGAGAACGCGGGCCTCGAGTGGGAGGTCTGTGCGGTGCTGAAGGTGACGCTCGACGACATCACGCTCGATCCCGACGAAGAAGAGATCGCCGGGATGCTCTGGGTCGACTACGACCACCTCCACGACCACCCCGCGTGGTACCGCCAACTCCGGCTGTGCCCGTGGTTCGAGATCGCGATGCGGCGTGACTTCGCCTGACCTGCTCTTCGAGTCGGCCGTCGTCGCCCGACTGCTCGAACACGCGCGAGCGGGCGCACCCGAAGAGGTGTGTGGCGTCCTCGGTGGCGAAGCGGGGAGAGTGACACGCTCAGAACCCGTGTCGAACGTCGCATCCAGTCCGGAGACGCGGTACGAACTCGACCCCGCCGGAACCATCGAGGCGATCGAGCGCGTCGAAGAGGCGGGCGAGCACCTCGGGTTCTATCACTCGCATCCGCAGGGCCCGCCTCGACCGAGCGCGACCGACGAAGCCGAGGCGACCTGGGTCGGCTTCGTCTACTGTATCGTCTCCCTCCCCGAGTCGCGCATCGACGCGTGGCGGTGGACCGGCGAGCGGTTCGAGGCGTTGTCCGTCGCGGTCGAGTCGGCGTAGTCACCGCCGGGTACGACCGCCGCTGGACACGCCAGACGGGCGAACACCCCACGGACGTCCGGGACGCGAGCGACCGAGCGACGCCGAGGGAGTGAAACGCCTTTGTCCGCCGCCCGCCGACCCCCGCGTATGAGTGATGACGACGCAGGGAACGAGAGAGAACCCCAACTGTACGACTCGCTCGACGGGCAGGTCACGCTCGTGACGGGTGCCAACCGCGGCATCGGTGCCGAGATCGCCCGGCGACTGCGCGACCTCGGTGCGACCGTCTACGCGGGGAGTCGGAGTATGACGAACGAGGTCCCCGACGGGACGGAACGGGTCCTCCTCGACGTCACACAGGAGGGCGACGTCGAATCGGCCGTCGACGGGATCTTCGAGGAGCAGGGTCGCCTCGACGTCCTCGTGAACAACGCGGGCGTCATGGACTCCGAGGGCGACATCGTCGCGACGCCCACGCAGGAACTCGACCGGTCCCTCGCGGTCAACCTCCGCGGACCGATGCTCCTCTGTAAGCACGCGGTACCGCTTCTCCTCCAGAGCGACGGCGGCCGCGTCGTCAACGTCTCGTCGGGGATGGGTGCGCTCGGAGAAGGCCAGAGCGGCGGCTCACCGGGGTACCGGATCTCGAAGACCGGACTGAACGGCCTCACCGTCTACCTCGACGGCGAGTACGGCGACGACGGCCTCATCGCCAACGCGGCCTGTCCCGGCTGGGTCCGGACCGAGATGGGTGGCGAGGGCGCGTCGAAGTCCGTCGAGGAGGGCGCCGAGACCCCGGTGTGGCTCTGTCGGTTCCGACCCGATTCCCCGTCGGGCCGGTTCTTTCGGAAGGAGCGTGTCATCGACTGGTAGCGGGAGAGCGGTCGAGAAAACGCTCGGGTCAGGTCACGCCACCGCCGACCGAGTAGGCCTCGTAGAGGCGGTCGTCGATGACGGTCTCTAGCCGGTCGACGACGTGCCAGACGTCCTCGAAGCGGGTGTACAGCGGCGCGGGACAGACGCGGACGACGTCTGGCGGTCGGTAGTCGACGACCACGCCGCGGTCGCGGAGCGCCTCCGACAGCCGGTCGGCCTCGGGATGTTCGACCGCGACGTGGCCCCCGCGTTCTCCGGGCGTGCGGGGCGTTCCGACCTCGCACGTCGGGAGGCGCTCGTCGACGAGGTCGACGAGGTACTCGGTCAGCGCCAGCGACTTCTCGCGGGCGGCTTCGACCCCGCCGGCGTCGTCGAGGACGTCGAGTGCCCCGTCGAGCGGCGCCGCGGAGAGGACGGGAACCGTTCCGGTCTGGAACGCACCAGCGTGTGGAGCGGGGTCGTACGTCATCGCCATGTCGAACTGCGTCTCCTTGTCGTTGCCCCACCACCCCGCGAGGTGGGGCGTCACGCCGAAGTGTCGCTCGTTCACGTACAGCCCGGCGATGGCGCCGGGACCGGCGTTGAGGTACTTGTAGTGACACCAGACGGCGAAGTCGACGCCGATCGCCGACAGGGAGTGCGGAACGACCCCCACGGAATGGGCGAGGTCGAACCCCGCGAGCGCGCCGGCGTCGTGGGCGGCCGCGGTGATGGCTTCGAGGTCGAACAGCTGACCGGAGCGGTAGAGCACGGAGGGGAGAAAGACCATCCCGACGTCGTCGTCGATGGCGTCGAGGACGTCCTCGCGAGCGATGGTGCGCCCGTCGCGGCTCTCGACGACTCGAAGCGCGTCGTCGGGGTCGACCCCGCTGGCCCGAAGCTGAGCGCGGATTGCGTAGTGATCCGTGGGAAAATCGAGCGCGTCGACGACGATTTTCGAGCCTCGACTCGGATCGTAGAACGTCCCGACGAGCGTGTGGATGTTCACCGTGGTGGAGTTGGCGACGACGACTTCCGCCGCTCTCGCGCCGACGAGCGGCGCGACGCGTGCACCGAGCCGCTCGCCGTAACTGAACCACTCCGGGTCGGCGTCGGTCCACCCGCGGATGGCGAGCTCGCGCCACTCATCGACGACGCGGTCGAGCGCGGCCTCGGCGTCTTCCGAGAGGAGGCCGAGCGAGTTGCCGTCCATGTACAGGTCGTCGGGGAGGAAGAAGCGGCCTCTGAACTCCGAGAGCGGGTCCGCCGCGTCGCGCTCGCGGGCGTCGGCGAGGGATGCGTCGTCCATGGCTGGTGTGAGGTGGGAGCGAGGAAGTAGCTTGGCGTCACATCCGGGAGAGAATCGGTAGTGGCTCCCGATGAACGGCGAACAGCCGGCACGCGCCTCCGTCGCACGGTGTCGTGCCGGACAGCCACGTCCCACCGTGCGGTGTGCGTTAGGTCACGTTCTACCCGGGGGTGGCCGCGCCTTCGTATGTGAACGTCGGCCCGTTTCGGTGTGAGCCGGTTGGGTGGAGGGCGTGCGCACCGAATGGTGAGGGGCAGTTCGCTGTGGGCGATTCGCGACGAGCGGTTCGCTGTGGACGGTGTCACGGAGACGAAGGGACCGCGGAGTCGCCAGGGTGGTGTGACCGCAAACCGCAGCCTCGTCCCTCCCCAGCCGGTCCGGCCGGGGCGGAGCCCGGCCGCGGCCACCGGAGCGACTCCGTCGCTCCGAGCCCTCGTTCAGTTCCTTCACGAAGACCTCGCGCGAGTCTCTCGTTCCCGCCGGTCACTCGCTCCCGCGCGCCAACCGCAGTGAGGGAGTTGGTTGTGGAGGTCTTCGTGAGCGAGCGAAGCGAGTGCAGGCGTGGAGCAGCTCTGTTGCTCCAGTGGGTGTCGCCTCACCACATCCGTGTCCCGCGCGGTCCTCGTGCTGGCGGACTCTCCTCGCCACGGCTCCCGTGTTCACGTCGACCCTGAAGCACGACGGACTCACACTCCACACCCTCTCGACGCCGTGGTTGTTTTGTCCGTCCCCCACGCCTACGACGTATGACAGACACCAGCGCTCACGCGGCGGACGAACTCGACCCGCAGGCACGAGCTATCGTCGACGAGGCCGCGCGCCTAGGCCTCCCCGAGTGGTCCGCCCTCTCCGTCGAGAGTGCCCGTCGCCTCGAAGACGAGTTGTTCGGGCCGACGACGAGAGTGGAAGTCGAGCGCGTCTCCGACGTCGCCATCGACGGGCCGGGCGGCGACCTCCCGCTCCGCGTCTACCACCCCGAGCCCGGCGAAGAACTCCCTGCGCTCTGTTTCTTCCACGGCGGGCTCTGGGCGCTGGGGACGCTCGACTCCATCGACGAGGTCTGTCGCCGCCTCGCCCGCCGTGGTCGTCGCGTCGTCGTGAGCGTCGACTACCGACTCGCACCCGAACACCCGTTCCCCGCCGGACTCGAAGACTGCGTGGCCGCCGTGGAGTGGGTCACAGCACACGGCAGGGCGCTCGGTGCCGACCCGGCCCGCCTGGCGGTCGGCGGAACGAGCGCCGGCGGCAACCTAGCCGCGGCGACCTGCCTCTACACCCGGGCGTTCGGCGGTCCGGCAATCGAGGGACAGCTGCTCCTCTACCCGATGCTGGACAGCGGCCTCGACACCTCATCGCTCGACGAACGCGTCGACGGTCCGCTCTTGACCCGCCGCGACGTGGCCTGGGCGTACGAGACCTACCTCCGGTCGCCGGTCGACCGCCACAGCCCGTTCGTCTCGCCCCTACGCGCGGGTTCCCTCGCCGACCTCCCCCCGGCGCTCGTCGCGACGGCGGGCTTCGACCCGTTACGAGACGAAGGGGTCGCCTACGCGACGGCGCTCTCGGACGCCGGCGTCCCCACCCGGCACGACCACGAGCCAGCGATGCCGCACGGCTTCCTCAGCCTCGCTGCCGACGTCGACGACGCCGACGACGCGCTCGACCGGATCGCAGAGACGCTGCGAGTGGGGTTCGACTTCTAATTCGACGCGTCGTCGGTCGCACGTTCCGCCAGCGCGGCGTACACCGGCCACGAGGAGTCACCACGCGGCTTCGTCGCCGGTTCGCCGTCGAGCGTGACGCCCTCGCCGGCGACGACGGAGCCGACGACGCCGACGGGCGTTCCCCGACGTTCGAGCGCGTCGACCACGTCGTCGGTCCGGGCGGGGTCGACCGCGACGACGAGGGTGCCGGCGGTCGTGGCCGTCCACGGATCGAAGCCGAGTGCGTCGCTCGTCTCGCGCACGCCTGGCCGCCACGGCACCGCCGCGGAGTCGACGTCGAATCTCACACTCGCGGCGTCGGCCATCTCGAAGAACGCACCCAGCAGGCCCCCCTCAGTGGCGTCGTGCATCGCGTGGACGGCGCCCCGCGCGGCGTCGCTGACCGCCCTCGCGTCGCGGACGGCACCGGCCTCGTCGAGGCGGGCCTGCGCGGTTGCGAGCGCCTCACCCGAGAGCGGCACCTCGTCGGGAAACAGCGACGTGAGAAGTCCCGTCGTCTCCACGGCGGGTCCCTTCGTGACGAGGAGGTCGTCGCCGGGGCGAGCGCCGTCGGGGCGGACGAGGTTCTCGAAGTCGCCGACCCCGAGGGCGGTCGCGGCCCCGACCCAGGGGAACGAACTGTCCGCGTAGCGGGCGGTGTGGCCGGCGGCGACCGAAACGCCCAGCGCTCGGGCCTCGTCGCTCCACGCCTCCCAGAATGTGGCGAACTCCCCATCCCCGAAGTCGGGCGGCAGCGACAGCGAGACGGTGAGGTGCGTAGGCGCGAGGCCGGAGACGGCGACGTCGGCCAGGACGATGTCGAGCGCGAAGCGCGCGGCGCGGTCGAACCCCAGTCGGGGGAGGACCGAGACGGGGTCGGTGGCGACGACGAGCGCCCTGCCGCCGACGTCGACGACGCCGAAGTCGACGCCGTAGGTCGGCCCGAGCGCCACGTCGTCGCGGTCGGCACCGAGATTCGGGTAGATGTACTCGGCGAAGAATGCCGCGTCGACTTTGCCGAGATCAGCGTCCATGTCCCCACTGGCGGGGCGGGGCTCATAAGAACTGTCGTGCGCTGGCGCTCGCCGCTCTCGGGGGCGCGACTGCCAGTACACGGTCACACGGTGTCACTGCCGCGGCGCTCGTGCAGTCACGAATGGACGTCGTTCGTAAGGAGATGGTCGAAGGCAGGTGAGATCCCGCCCCGACCGGCTTCGCTCATGAAGGGCGCAGGTCTCCTGGTATCCCCGTGGACCAAACAGCGGGTGTCCGTCTCCTACGCCGACTCGAACTCTTCACTCGGGGAATATGAATCTCACTAAGTCTACTCGGTACACGGAATGAGAGGAATATAGGGCGTTATAGTTCCCCGTCGGAGTCGTGAGTCCCGGCCCGCGTCGAGACGACGACCGCCGCGACGCCGGCCGTGGTCACGGCGAGGGCCGCGCCGACCGTCGACACTCGTACGGCACCCGCGAATCCGAGGTCGGCCCGCGTCGTGGCGACGGCGACGCCGAGGACGAGCGGTGCGACCGTGCTCCCGAGCCGTCCGACCGACTCGCCGGCGCTGACGAGCCCACCGCGGACGTCGTCGGTCGCGACAGAACTGAGGGTGCTCCGGTACAGCGTGAGAAGGACCCCGAACCCCGCGCCGGCGACGATGCTCGCCGCGCCCACGACGACGACCGTCGGCGCGACGCCGACGGCGGTGACGCCGCCCGCGAGTGCCGCGAGCGAGCCGAAAAGCGGCAGTCGGCGGGAGCCGAAGCGAGCGGTGAGCCGGCCGACCTGTGTGCCCCCGAGCGATGAGGCGACGCTCGCGAGCGCCACGACGCCACCGGCCTGTGCGGCCGTCCCCCCGAGCACGCGGACGACGAGCAGCGAGTTGTGCGTGAGGAAGACGAACCAGAGGAACGAGGGGATCGCTCGCCCGACGAGCGTCGCCGCGACGTGTGGTTGGCGGACGAGGCTGGCGAGCGCACCCAGGTTCCAGCCGACGCCGCCGCCGTCGGTTCGGGCCTCTCGAGTCGGCTCGTCGAACGCCACCAGCACCACGGCGCTCGCCACGAGTGCGACGGCGTAGAGGAGGAAGGGGGCCTGCCAGGCCACGCCGACGAGGAGTCCCGAGGCGAGGGGAAAGACGGTCAGCGAGGCGCCGACGGTCGTGAACCGAAGCCCCTGTGCAGTCGCCTCGCGGGCACCCCGATACAGGTCGCCGACGCTGGCGATGAGGACCGGTGCGATGCCGGCGTAGCCGACGCCCTGGAGCAGTCGGAGCGCGAGTGCGGTCGCGAAGTCGGTCGTCAGGGAGATGGCGACGCCGGCGAGACCGAACAGCGCGAGGCCCACGGCGAGGACGGGCTTGCGACCGTAGCGGTCGGAGACGACGCCGACGACGGGAACCAAGACGACTCCGGGCGCGGTGAAGACGGCCATGAGCAGGCCGACCTGCGCTTCGCTGACGCCGAGGGGGCCAGTCAGCGAATCGAGGATCGGCGAGACGACGCTCGCACCGAGCGGGGAGGCGACGCTCGCGAGCAGTACCACCTGAAACCCCCGGTCGGCCACGACGGAAGCGTCGTCACCGGCGAGACGCTCGAACACGGACGCGCTTTCGTGAGGGGAGAGTTGAGCGTTCTCATTCGCCGTCCGCACAGAACTCGACGAGTTCCTCGGCGACGGCTTCTGCCTCTTCGTGCTGGACCCAGTGGGTGGCCTCCTCGAAGTACCGGAGCGACCCGTCGTCGCAGAACGTGAGACTCTCCTCGGCCATGTCGCGTTCGAGGAACTGATCGCCCGAACCCCACAGGATCCGGGTCGGGACGCGCACCTGCGTCGTTCGCGGCTCGGGCCGCTCGCGGGCGATGGCGCGGTACCAGTTCACCATCGCCGCGTACGCGCCGGGCTGTGACCACGCGGTGCGGTAGCGTTCGAGGTCCCGCGAGGAGAACGTCCCCGGGCGAGCGGAGTCGCGCAGCGCACGCGTGGGGAGGGCCCAGTCGTTCAGGCGGGCGACGCGCTCCGGGAGGGAGGGAAGCTGGAAGAAGAGGACGTACCACGACTTCAATTGCTGACGCGGGTTGCGCATGAGAGTGCGGCGGAACACCGTCGGGTGCGGGACGTTCACGGCGACGAGTCGGGAGAGCCGTTCGGGGTGGTGAAGCGCCGTCCACCACGCGACGGCGGCCCCCCAGTCGTGACCGACCACGCGCGCCTCGTCGTAGTCGAACTCCGAGAGGAGGCCGACCACGTCGCCCGCGAGGTAGTCAATTCCGTACGCGTCGACGGTACCCGGTTTGGAGCTGAGGTTGTAGCCGCGTTGGTCCGGGACGAGCACCCGGAAGCCGGCCTCGGCGAGCGATGCGATCTGGGCGCGCCAGCCGTACCAGCACTCGGGGAACCCGTGGAGCAAGACGACGGGCGGGCCGTCGTCGGGGCCGGCGACGACCGTGTGGAGGGTGACGTCGCCGACGTCGACGTAGCGGCTCTCGGCGTCGACACCGAGTCCGACGTTCGCCGCGGTGAGTCCCGGCGGAGAGGAGCGGGCCATACCGGAGGGTGGATGGTTACGGTCAAATAGCCACGGGAAGGTCGACGACGAACACCGTTCCCCGGGGCTCGTTGTCGACGGCGTGGACCGACCCGCCGAACCGGGTCACGAGTTCTCGGACGAGGAAGAGGCCGATACCCGTGCCGCCGCTGTCGAGACCGCGAACGTCCTTCTCGAACACCGCCCGTTTCTGCTCCTCGGGGATGCCCGGGCCGTTGTCCGCGATGCGAACCCGGAACCGGAGACCCTCCCGCTCCGCGCGCACCGACACCCGCGGCCGGTCGCTGTCGTTGTGGGAAACGGCGTTCGAGAGGAGGTTCCCGAACACCGAGTGGAGCAGTTCGTTCGCGACGACGGTCGTCCCCGCGAGGTCGGCGTCGTACTCGACGGTCACCGCCACGTCGTCGTAGCGGTCCTGTAGCTTCCGGGCCTCCTCGTCGAGGGTGTCGAGGACGTCGACCGCCTCCGTCTGCAGGCTACTCCCCCCCTTCTCGACGTCCTCCGCGAGCACGGTGACCAGGTCGTACGCGGTGTCGGTGAGTTCGTCGACGTTTTCACACGCCCTGGTGATGCGTTCGAGCACGTCTCTCCCCTCGTCGTCGACGTGCTCCGTCAGCACCGCGGCCCAACCACGGGCGACCGCCATGTCGTTCGAGATGTCGTGTCTCATGAGGCGCGTGAGCACTTCGAGCTGGTCGTTCACGGCCGAGACGCGGTTCTCGCGCTCTTCGAGGAGGCGCTCGCGTCGGGTCCGTGCCTGGTCCCAGCGGTACACCGCCACTAGGATGACGAGCGTCCCGACGAGGAGGGTGACGTCCTCGAGGACGACGTCGACCAGGGTGGGCACGACAACGACCTCGTCCGCCACGTCGGCGACGTAGTGGGCACCGAGGAGGACGAGACCGAGAAAGAGCGGCCAGCCGACCTGGTCGTCGAGACGGAGGCGGGCGACGAAGAGGATGCCGAAGAGCAGCAAGAGGGCGACGACGAGTTCGAGGTAGATCTGCGCCGACACCGTCTCGCGTCGCGGGAGCGACCAGACGAGGAGCCCACCGAGGAGAACGAGGCTGACCACGGTGAGAGCGGCGACACCTCGAGGAAGCGACCTGGACTCGTCCGTCATGACACCCGTCCGCGTCGCCGAACGAAAACACTGTTGCCTCCGCCGGGGCGGGACGGAAACGGGCTCTCCCGTCCGTCCGTCTCACGCCTCTAGCGGGCGGAGGCCTCTAGCGGGCGGAGCTTCGTCGGGAGGTGCGGACGGATCCGCAGGTAGTACGGCTCGACGAAGCCGAGGCCGTAGCGGTTCATCACGTCGCGCACCGCGCCCGCACGGCGGACGCCGATGATGCGTCGTCGTGGCGGGTCGAGGTCGACGTCCCACTTCTGCTCGAAGTGAGCGATGGTCTTCCGCGTCGCCCGGTCCGACCACCGGAACAGGAAGTAGGGGAGGTCGGTGAGCGCCATCGGCTCCTCCTTCCCGTAGCCCACCCGGCTCTCGGGTTCGAGGTAGACGTCGAACCCCGCCTCGCGCGCCATCAGACAGAGGTCGACGTGCTCGCGGGTCGTCAACAGCCCGGGATCGAACTCCCCGCCGATAGCGTCGAGACACTCACGGGTCACGAGGACGCAGTGGAACTCGATGAGCTCGGTCGGCTCCCGCTCCAGGTCGGGGAGTTCGCTGACGGGGAGCCCCAGTTCGTACTGCTGGGTGTAGAGTGTCGATCGGCCGCTGGACGACTCCTGCAGCGAGATCTCGCCGCCGGCACAGTGGACGTGCCGCGCGTGTCGGTCGCCCTCGAGGTAGAGCGGGCCGACCACGCCGACGTCGGGCTGGTCGGCGCAGTCGACGAGCGCCTCGAGCCACCCCGTCTCGACGAAGACGTCGTTGTCGATGAACACGAGGTACTCCGACGACGGGGAGGCGTGGTCGATACCCAGGTTCCGCGCCTCGTTCGGGTAGAGGTACTTCGGCGACCGGATGTACGTGCCGCCGCGTGACTCGACCAGTCGACGGACCGCATCGCGGTTCGAAAAGCGGTTCGGGCAGTCGACGTAGACGAGGTCGAAGGGATGGGAGGTGTGTTCGAAGATCGATCGGAGCGAGTCGAGGGAGGTGCTCGGGCGTTCTCGGGGCACGACGACGACCGTGACGACCGGGCCGTCGGTGTCAGCGAACATTTCCACCTCTGAGATCTGTTACGTTCATCGGTACACCGTTCCCGAAGTGCCGACGAATATTTAGTTATTGACCGTGATTTGGGAGCCACCCGGTCGATATGGATGCAGTTGTGAGTCTGGCAGTGATCTCCGGACGCCTCCCGTACCTCCCCGACGTCCTCGAGCGACTCCTCGAACAGACGGTGACGCCGACACGGGTGTACGTGTGGATATCGGAGGAACCATTCCTCCTCGACGAGGGAGTGACGTTCGACGACCTGCCGCCGTCTGTCGTCGAGCGGGCCGAGGACGAGACGTCGCCGGTCGAGGTTCGTCGGGTCGACAACATCGGCCCCCACCGGAAGCTGCTCCCGCTGCTCCGCGAGGTGTACCCCGACGAGGACCCGCCGCTGGTCGTGACCGCGGACGACGATACCCTCTACCCGAAGCGGTGGCTGGAGGCGTTAGAGACTGCCTACCGGCGCCACCGGTGTGCGATTACGTTCCGCTCCAGACGCATCCGGACCGTCGAGGCCGGATTGGCCCCGTACGCGACGTGGCCGCTCGTCCACGACGAGGTCCTCAGCCATCGGCTCTTCTCGACGGGGAAGGACGGCCTGCTCGTGCATCCACACATGTTCGACGAACGGGTGCTGAGCGACGCGTTCGAGGAACTCTGCCCCTCCCGGAGCGACGCCTGGATCAACGGGGGACTTCTCGCGGGGAGGACGCCGACGCTGAACCTCTCCACGTCGAGGGTGCTGCCCGACGAGACGCTCCCCCGGTCGGCCGAGGACGGACGGTTTCCGGACCTCCTCCGGATGGAGACTGCCGCGACACAGGCGAACACGCTGACCGTCCGCAACAAGCGGACCGACGACGAGTACATCGACCGGACGTTCGAGTACTTCGACGTCAAGTCCCTGCTCGTGGGCGAGGAGTGAAGCGGACGGAGACGGGCGGAGGGCGACAGGAACGCGCGGTCAGCCGAAGAGCCGTTCGCGCAGGCTCCGCCGGTTCTTCCGCTCGGCGAGGAGGACGGAGCACTCGACCTCGTAGAGGACGTCGAGGACGAGCGAGCCGCGAACGAGTCGGCTGAGAAGCCCGCGTTCCGTCGCCCCGATGATGAGCAACGACGCGTCCTCGGCGTGCCGGGCGATGGCCGCCTCGACGTCGCCGCTGTCGACGACGAGGTTCGCGTCCGAGAGCTCGTGTTCTTCGGCCCACTCGGCGAGGAACGCCTCGCCCGCGTCGACGTCGTCGGCGACGTGGAGGAGGTCGATCTCCGAGCCGTACTCCTCGCGGAGTATCGCCGCGACCTCCGCGGAGAGGTCGGAGTCGGGGCCGCCCGCCGTCGGCAGGAGGATGCGCGAGGCGTCGAAGCCGCGGTCCTTCATCACGAGGAAGTCGCACGGAAGCGAGTGCGCGAGTTCGTCGATGGCCGACTCGGCGCGGCCGGGCGAGCCGTGTGCGTCCGGCCCCCATCCCATGACCGTGAGGTCGGCGTCGTACGTCCGGGCGGCGTCGAAGATCTCCTCGAACGAACGGTGCGAGAGGATGGTGCGGGTCTCGACGTCCACGCCGAAGGTCTCGGCGTCCTCGCGGGCCTGTTCGAGCAGTCCGCGTGCGGCGTCGAAGTCGTCTTGCTGGCGTGCGGATTCGAGCGCGGTCTGGTCGGGCACCTGTACGATGTGGGTGGCGACGACCGTCCCG
This sequence comes from Salinigranum sp., assembly GCA_041641615.1. Taxonomy (GTDB): domain Archaea; phylum Halobacteriota; class Halobacteria; order Halobacteriales; family Haloferacaceae; genus Salinigranum. The sequence goes on from JBEPYA010000019.1 coordinate 12,780, forward strand.
CCCCGTTGCTTGGCGATGGCGGAGGCGAGCGTGACGAGGTCCTTCTCGTGACCGGGGTTCGCGAGCGGGACCATCACGCGGTACTGGCCGCCATCGGGCTGGACGCTCGTCGCGGCGTTGACGGCTGCGTCGGGCATCTCGTCTGGACGGCTCAGGATGTACTCCGAGAGGACGCCCTGTTTCTCCGTGCGCGAGCGGGCGTAGCCGAGGTACCAGACTGCCGCGAAGAGGACGAACGCCGCACTGAACGCGACGGTGATCCGCGGCTCGATGAAGGCGATGAGCGCGAACGAGAGGATGGAACCGACGATGGGCGTGATCGGATAGAAGGGAACGGTGTACGACGGTTCGTACTCGGCGGCGTCGGCCTCGCGCATCACGATGAGCGCGATGTTCAACAGCCCGTAAATGATCAAGTGGAGGACGCTCCCCATCGTCGCCAGCGTGTTGATCGGCGCGAGGACGATGAACACGAGGATGAGCGCGCCCGTGATCGCGATGGCCCGGTACGGCGTGCCGAACCGGGGGTGGATCTCGTTGAGCTCCGGCGTGACGATGGAGTCACGACCCATCGCGAAGTTGATCCGTGAGGAGGCGAGGATGCTCGCGTTGGCGCTCGACGCGGTGGCCAAGAGCCCGCCGAACAGCATGGCGATGGCCCCGATGGGGCCGAGGAGGAGTCGCGCGACCTCGACGACGGCGATGTTGCCCGCGGCCTCCTGCTGAGCGATGTACCCCTGTTCGACCGCCGCGCTCATCACGATGAGCACGAGCGCATAGATGAGCGTCACGATGACGACGCTCCCGATGACGGCCCGCGGGAGGTTCCGGTCGGGGTCTTTGATCTCCTCGGCGACGGACGTGATCTGGACGAAGCCGAGGTACGAGACGAAGATGAGCCCCGTGGTCGTGATCATCGGGCCGAAGCCGTTGCTCGGAGGGAGATTCGACGGCTCCGCGCGGAGCGCGCCCACGAACGTGAACACGGCGAGGATGGCGACGAGGATGACGACGATGACGTTCTGAAGCTTCCCGGTCTCCTTCGCACCGACGTAGTTGACGAAGACGAACAGGGCCGCGCCCGCGAGCGCGACGAGTTTGACCGGGTCGATGGCGACGATACCCAGGTTGATGACTCCGAGGCCGAGGATGTTCTGGATGTACTGGCCGAAGCCGACCATGTAGAAGGCCGAGGCGAAGGCCAGCCCCATCCAGTTCGCCCATCCCGCGACGGAGCCGAACAGCGGACCGAGCGCCCGGTTCACGTAGAAGTACGCTCCACCCGAGCGCGGCATCGCCGTCCCGAGCTCGGAGGCGGAGAGTGCCGTCAAGAGGGCGATCGCCCCGCCGATGACGAACGAGAGGATGGCGAACGACCCGGCCTGCTGGATGGCGGTGCCCGGCAGGACGAAGATGCCGGCACCGATCATGGTCCCGACGCCGATGGTCAGCGCGGCGAGGGGCCCGAGGTCTTTGGCGAGCTCTTCGTCACCCATCCGGGTTCACCTCCGTGTGAGTCGCCGTGGGTGGCGGAGAGACTGAGTCACCCATCCGGGCTCACCTCCGTGTGAGTCGCCGTGGGTGGCGGAGAGACTGAGTCACCCATCCTCGCGTCCCTCCGATGTCTCCTGGCTCTCCGTCTCGGCCGGGCTCGGGAGCACTACCACGGGGAGGTCGCTCTCGTGGACGAGCGCGTCGGCGACGTCCTCGCTGAAGAGGTCCCACCACCACTTGTGTCCGCGGGGGGTGAAGACGATGGCCGACGCGCCAGCCTCGTGGGCGGCTTCGACGAGTGTCTCGGCGACATCGGTCCCGTAGTGGAGTTCGGTCTCGACGTCGACGCCCGCGCTCGCGGCACGCTCGCGGACGAGCTCGAACGCCTCGTCGGCGAGTCCCTCGCGCTGTTCCATCGAGGCTGCGTCGGGTGCGCCGCCGGCCTTCTCGACGACGTGGGCGACGATCATCCGGCCGCCGGCGGCCACGATGCGGTCGAGAACGGCGTCGAGCGTCACCTCGGCGTCGTCGACGCTCGCGACGGGGACGAACGCGGTGGAGAGCAGATTCGACGGGGGCGCTTCGTCAGCCACGGCCTGGTCCTCCCGGGTCGACGGGTCGTACGAGTTGCCACTGTCTGTGAGTCGGCTTCGGAGTCATTGTCGGCGATATGTCGTCAGGTGTCTTATGTCGTTCCCCTCCGGCCGGCCGTGTCCCGGTGTTGCACGGTGGGGGCGTGAGCGACCGTCGGTGACGGTCCGTCCGTCGGAGATGAGGAACCGATTCGGGTGTGTGACGCCTCACGCCTCCATCGGATCGGTTCGTCCGCCCCACGCGACGTCGACGAGGGAACCCGGGGCGACGGCTTTCGCAGCGTCACGGGCGACGACCTCGAACGTCCTGCCGATCGACTCGGGCGTGTACAGGGCCGCGACCATGAGGCGGGCGACGTCCGCCCTCGGGATCGACCCGGTCATCCCCGTCGCCCCTTCGGCGACGAGCACGTCGCCCGTCGCCGGGTCGTCGTTCATCCAGCCGGGACGGAACACGACGTAGTCGAGGTCCGACTCGCGGAGCGCTCGCTCCGCGCGTGTTTTCTCCCGGACCGTCCAGCGGAGGGCGAACAGTCGGGCCCAGAGCGGCATCCCCGGACGGGAGGCACCGACGCCGATCGAGCTCTGGAAGACGAAGGTTCGGATGCCTGCGTCGGCGGCCGCACCGACGAGATTCAACACGCCGTCCCCGTCGACCACGCGGCCGGGACGAGTGAGTCCCGTGGTCAGGGTCGACCCCGCGGCGAACAGCACCGCGTCGCAGCCGTCGAGCGCGCGCCGGGCGTCCGCGGGGTTCAACAGGTCACCGACGACGACCTCGTCTGCGCCGTCGGCCACGAGCGAGTCGGCGCTGTCCGCCGACCGAGTCATCGCGCGAACTTCGACCGGCCGACCGGACAGTTCGCGGAGGATTTCGCGACCGGTTCTGCCGCTTGCGCCCGCGACGAGTACTTTCGAGGGGAGTTGGGAGTTCATACGTCCTCGGTCGAGCGACGCGCGCTGACGACAAGAAATATCCAGTTTCTTATAAGAAAGCGACTATCTCGACGGAATGCGAGCCGCCTCGGGTCAGCCGGTCCGACCCACACTGCAGCTATATCTCGTCGTCGGCTGTACCGGTCATCATGAGACCGACGGACGAGGAGGGGGTCCACCAGTCAGGAGCGGAGCACGCGGTGTCGACGGGACGGACGGACCCGAAGGTGGTGGTCGAGGAGTACTTCTACCTGCTCGACGGCGTGCCGTCGATCGACGAGACGCCGAGGAACCTCCACGAGACGGTCAGCACCCTCCTCGACCTGCTCACCAACGCGCACGCGATGTCGATCCTCTACTCGCTCTTCTGCGAGCAACGACCGCTCCGGTTCACGGAACTCGAGGAGGCGACGGGCGCGTCGCCGAAGGTCCTCTCCCAGCGGCTGAAGGAGTTCGTCGAGGCCGGACTCGTCAGCCGGCGGTCGTACGACGAGAACCCGCCTCACGTCGAGTACGAACCGACGCCCATGGCCGAGGAACTCGACCCCGCGTTCCAGTTCCTCTACGCCTGGGCCGCGCGCCACGAGCGGTGAACGGTCGCCACCGAACGGTGTAGGTGCGAGAAGCGTCGTCGTCTCTCGTTTGCCGGTCCGCCGTCACCGTCGCGCGAGAGAGACGGAGACGGCGCGGAGACCGCCTATATCTGTGTGACCCACGCCCGATAGTTCTCGTCTCGGCCGTAGACGTGCTGGAACACGTGGTCGACGAAGGCCGCGAGGCGGTTGGCGTCCGACCGGGCGGTGATGCGGACGTTCGTCCCCTCGCTCTCGTCGGGCGACGACAGCTCCTCGATGCGGAACTCGCGGAACTCTTCGAGGAGCGTCTCCAGGCGAGCACGCTCCTCGCCACTCACGTCGAGGTTGAACGTCTTCTCGGCGAACTGGATCCACGGCTCGGGCAGGGGGTCGCCGTCGTCGTCGGTCCCGTCGAGGTCGGGGTCGGCGTCGACCTCGACGGTGAGGAAGGCGCTTCCCCTGGTGCGATGGGCCGTCACGGCCTCCGCGAACAGTTTCCGGCGTTCTGCGGGCGTGTCGGCGTCGAAGCGGGTCATGCCTCGACTTCGAGGCGGGAGCACAAACCGGTGGCGCTTCCGCCCACGCGCGGCTCGGAGAGACATCTCCGCCCGAAATCGTATCGCCGTTCGTCATCAGTCGGACCGCCCGTAGTCAGCCGTCCTCGGCGACGTCGACCGCCCTGTCGGTGGTGTCGAGCGAAACGGGGCGAAGTGCGAGCGCAGCGACGCCGGCGAACACGAGCAGAGCCGCGCCCAGGTAGAATGAGCGGGACCAGCCGAGCGTCACGACGAGCGCGCCGGCGACCGTGCCGCCGACGACGCCGCCGGGAATCTTCGCCGAGTAGACCGCGGCGTAGTTCTCCGAGGAGCGCGCCGCGCCGTAGTACTCGGCGACGAGCGTCGGGAAGATGCCGAAGACGGGGCTGCGGAAGAACGCCGCGGCGGCGACGAGGACGACGAACGGTATCGCGAGTCCGCGCGCGCCGACGAAGACGCCGCCGGCGAGCGCACAGCCACAGAGCACGAGCGAGACGCCGACAGTCCGTTCGCCACCGAATCGGTCCGAGAGCCCGCTGACGACGAGCACGCCGGCCCCGTCGCCGAGTGCGATAGCCGAGGCGACGGTGGTCGCGACCGGGGCCGAGAGCCCGAGCCCCGTCGCGAAGCCCACCGACTGTCCGACGAGCATGAGGCCGACGCCGTTGATGATGATCATCACGACGTAGAGCACCCAGAACTGCCACGTCCGCACGGCGGTGCGCCAGCCGACAGCCAGGGCCGGGTCCGTCGCCGCCCCGGAGTCGGACACGTCGCCGGAGCGCTCGTCGCCCGCCTCGAACCGGTCGGGGTCGCGAACGACCCACGCGCCGAGCAGGCCACCGACACCGACCACGCCGCCCAGCGCGAGGAGGGTGGTCGTGAACGCGTCGTCGAGCGACCCCCTGAGGATCGGGATGAAGAACACGCTCGTCCCGCTGTACGCCATCGTGACGAGGCCGGTCGCGAGCCCCCGACGGCCCTCGGCAGGAATCCACTTCACGGGCGTGTTCACGGCGACCGTGTAGGCGACGCCGGCACCCACGCCGCCCAGCGCGTACGCGAACGCGACGACCGGGAACGAGGGCGCGAGTCCGACGCCGGCGTACCCGGCGAACAGACAGACAGCGGCGACGAGCAGGACGTTACGCGGGCCGTACCGGTCGCGGATGCGACCGGCGGGGAACTGCGCGAGCGTCTGTGCGACGACGAACAGAGTGAAGACGGTCCCGAGCGCGGGGTCGGAGGCCGCGGGGAACTGGCTGGCGACCGCGCCGCTGAGCGACGACCAGACGAACTGGTACGTGCCCGCCAGTCCCATCAGGAGGGCGGCGACGACGACGACCAGCCAGCGGCGGGGAAGACGACGCATCAGTCCGACCAACAGGCAAGCGAACCAAAGGGCTGTCGACTTCGCGGACCTTTCGGAGGGTCATAGCCTCTAGGGGGTTCTAGGGGAGAAGTGCGAGCACAGCCGCAAGCGTCACGGCGCTGACGACGAGCAGGTGGCCGAAGAGCGTGATCAGCGGCGAGAGACCGACTCGGCGCATCGCCGCGAGGCGGATGTCCAGGCCGAGGCCGACGAACGCGAGCGTGAAGAGCGCCGTCGACCCTCGGTCGGCCAGCGCGACGAGAGTCGGCCCGAGGACGCCCGCGCTGGCGGCCGTCGCGAGGACGAGGAAACCGAGGATGAACGGGGGGATGCCCGCCCGAAGGTGGGTGAGCCGCGACCGTTCCGTCTCTGCCTCGGTCCGTCGCGTGACCCGGATGACGTAAACGAGCGCGACGACGCCGAGGAAGGCGTTCCGCGCGAGCTTCGTGACGGTCGCCCACCGCCCGGCGACGGGGCCGTAGGCGAACCCGGCGGCCGTGACGGGGCCGGTGCTGAACATGCTCAACCCCGCCCAGACGCCGAACTGCTGTGCCGAGAGGTCCAGCAGCCCGCCGAGGACGGGAAAGACCGCGAGCGTCACGGCGTCGAAGACGAGGATGGCCGCGACGACGGGCGTGAGGTCCTCCGCGCGGGCGTCGAGGACGCCGGCGATGGTAGTCGCCGCGGAGACGCCGCAGACGCTCGCGCCCGCGGCGAGCAGCGAGGCGGGCGTCGCGTCGAGGCCGAGTCGCCGGCCGAGCAGTTCTCCGAGCGGAATCCCGAGGAGAACGACGCCGGCGACGAGACCGACGACGACCGCACCCGCATCGATGAGTTCGCTCACCACGACGTTCGCGCCCAAGAGGACGATGCCGGCGTCGAGGAACCGCGAGTGCAGCGCGGTTCCCTCCTCGGCACGCGCGGGGAGGTCGACGGCGTTGCCGACGAGCGCACCCAGGGCGACGGCGACGAGCAACGGACTGGTGCCGACGGCGCCCGCGACGCCGCGAGCGACGAGCGCGAGCGCCACGAGGAGCGCGATACCGGGGGCGAGGGCACGGAGCGATGCGAGAAGCGGCCGCATTCATCGCTACCACGCCGGCGGGGGGTGCTGAACGTGTCGGTTGGCGTCGCTGATAGCGGATTTCGTTGCCGGTAAGTCACCCCGTGCCAGAGTAATTAGGGCGAAGAAGCCGGGGAGAACGAGCAGAATTGCCAGATATTAGTGTCGCGTGTGCGGGGGATCTAGGGGTCGACCGTCCCACCCGTCCCGACAGCGCGTCGCGGCACGTCGAGACGGTTTCTTTAGTTCTTTAACCCCGGAGTCGGTCGGGGGAGATATGAGCAAGCACATCCTTCTCCTGGGCGCGCCGGGCGCCGGCAAGGGGACGCAGTCGAAGCGACTCGCCGCCGAGTTCGACCTCGAACACGTCACGACGGGTGACGCGCTCCGCGCTAACAAGGACATGGACATCTCGCACCTGGACACCGAGTTCGACACGCCGCGGTCGTACATGGAGGCGGGCGAGCTCGTTCCCGACGCAGTGGTCAACGAGATCGTCAAGACTGCTCTGTCGCAAGCAGACGGCTACGTCCTCGACGGCTACCCGCGCAACCTCGACCAGGCGGAGTACCTCTCGGATATCACGGACCTCGACGCGGCGCTGTTCCTCGACGTGAACGAAGAAGAACTCGTCGACCGGCTCACCGGGCGACGGGTGTGTTCGGAGTGTGGCACCAGCTTCCACGTCGACTTCAGTCCGCCCGCCGAGGAGGGCGTCTGCGACGAGTGCGGCGGCGAACTCGTCCAGCGCGACGACGACACCGAGGAGACGGTCCGCGAGCGCCTCCGCGTCTACTACGAGAACACCGAGCCGGTCGTCGAACACTACCGCGACCGCGGCGAACTCGTCGAGATCGACGGCGAGGGAACGCCCGACGAGGTCTTCGACGGGATCGTCGACGCCGTCGACGACGAGTAACGTCTCAGCGTCCGACGGCTCTCTTCTCCCGTTCAGAAGGTGGTGAGGACGTCCTCCCGCACCCAGTGCGTCTCGGGAACGATATCGAGCGACACCGGTCGCTCGCACTCGTGGCGGGTCAGGGGACTAACACGCCCTCGGGGGGTGTGACGCCCGGCGCGAGAACGTTCGTTCTGAGGTAGCGGTCGAGTTCGCGGCGGACGCCGGCGTCGACGTCGTGCATTCCGAGCGCCATCGCCGCGCCGGCGGTCCCGTTCGCAGTCACGACGAGGTAGCTCGCGACGTCGTGGGCGTCGACCTCCACGAACTGTCCTCGCGCGATGCCCTCCTCGACGATGTCGACGAACAGGTCGATGACCGACGCCTCGTAGGCCGTGAGTCGCTCGTGGAAGCGCTCGTTGTGCGGAGCGTGCGAGAGCAGTTCCATCATCGCCACGTTGATGCCGCGGTCGACGTCGTCCGCGGGGTCGCCCACGAGGAAGTCCAGCGCGTCGTAGAGACGGGTGGTGGGGTCGTCGTCGAGTGCGGAGAGCTGGTCGCGGTTGTGCTCGATGGCCCAGTCGAGGAAGGCGACGACGAGGTCGTCCTTCGTGTCGTAGTGGTAGAAGAAGAACGCCTCGCTTTTCTCCGATTCGGCGGCGACCTTCTTCGTCGTCAGCCCGGCGTACCCATGGGTCGCCAGCGCGTTTTTCACCGCGTTGACGACCTCAGTGCGGGCCGTCGGGGGTGGGCTGTCGCTCATTCGTCGAATCTGGGGGCTCCGTTCATATAGGGATGTTCACTCCGACCCCACCCGACGGGCCGTGTCCGTCGGATTGAGTGTTCACTCAAAAGAGTTATACCCTCCCCGCGCTGAGTGTACACTCAGACATGCGAACATCGTCACCCCCGGTCGACGGCAGATGTGGGTACCAGGCGAAGGGCAGTCGGACAGCGGCTGTGACTGGACTGACTACGCTGGCCGTCCTCGTCGTCGCCTTCGGCGCGATGGCGCTCGGCGTCCCGCACTTCTGGGTCGTCTTCCCCGTCGGCTTCGGCGGCGTCCTCCCCCTCGTCGTGGCTCACAGCCGCCGAACCGAGCGCGGTCCGGACGAGTCGGGCGGGTCGGGGGCGAACGCTCCCGCCGGGACGGCGGACGCCGACCGTCCAGCGGACGAGGCGTTGCGGACGCTCAGGGCGCGGTACGCGCGGGGAGAACTGACCGACGAGGCGTTCGAGACGCACCTCGAACGACTGCTGGAGACCGAGACCGTCGCGGACGCGGCGAACCGGGTGCGCCGGCCGTCCGACGCGGACAGCGGGGAGGATACTCGTGGTGGGTGAGTCGAGCGTCGTGTGGCGACGACGCTACCAGCGCTACGCGCATCTCGTCTTCGCGACCTGGCTCGGTGTCGTGCTCTACTCGCCGGTCGGCGAGGACGCGCGAGCGCTTCTGGCCACGCGGGTCGTCGTCTTCCCCCTGTTGGTCGTCTCCGGCCTCCTGCTCTGGAAGGGGCCGGCGCTCGGGCGACGACTACGCGGCTGACGCTTCCCTTCGTCCGGCCATCGTCCCCTGCTGACGCTCCTCTCACCGTCCCCTGCTGACGCTCCTCTCACCGTCCTCGCTGACGCCTCTCTCATCGTCCTCGAATTCCGTCGACACCCCTCTCCGCTCTCCTCTCTCGGCGCGTTCGCGAGCGCGGCACCGTCTGCGCCCGAGAGTAAAAGCTTCATAACGACCCGTGGCTAATCACGGCGCAATGGCACGGACAGAGCAGAAGGTGCGTGACCTCGTCGACGGTGACGGCGAGATGCGCGACGCGGTCGAAACCGTTCTCGCGCACGTCGACGACGACGAGGACGGCGAGGTCACGTGGGTCGACGTGAAGGGCGAACTCACAAGCGGGCAGTGGGGTCGGCTCATCGAGCGTGGCATCCTCGTCGAGGGTGACGCCGGCTTCCGCCTCGCCGACACCGAGGCGGTGCGGAACGGCCTCAACGGCGAGGCGTCCACGACGTCGACCTCGACGTCCACGTCGAAATCGAAATCGAAATCGACGTCCGACGACGACTCCTCCTCGTGGTCGAAGTACGACAAGGGTGCAGCGGTCGTGACCGTCGCCCTGTTCGCGGGGTACTCGTGGAAACCCCTCCGGGACGTCATCGGCGGTGTGATGGACGTCTTCCTCGGCCCGCTGGCGACACTGATGCCTTTCTACGCCGTCGTGATGATCCTCGCGTTGGCGACGGGGCTGTACTCGACGCTCCTGCAGGCGAACCTCATGGACATGGACAAGATGTCCGAGTACCAGTCGAAGATGAAGGACATCCAGGAGCGACGCAAGCAGGCCAAGGAGGAGGGCAACGACGCCGAACTCGACCGCATTCAGGAGGAGCAGATGGAGGCGATGGGCGACCAGATGGGCATGTTCAAAGAGCAGTTCCGCCCGATGGTGTGGATCATGTTCTTCACGATTCCGGTGTTCCTCTGGATGTACTGGGGCATCGGCATCGGACCGAACGCGGAGTCACACGTCCCCCTGCAGAACCTCATCCTCCCACTGGTGGGAGAGGTCGCCTGGACCGATCAGATCCTGGGTCCGATCCAGGCGTGGATCGTCTGGTACTTCCTCTGCTCGATGGGCTTCACCCAGATCATCCGCAAGGGGCTCAACATCGACATGTCGCCCACCGCGTCCTGACCTCCCTCCCGCCGTTCGTCCCCTCAGACACGCCCACGGGACCGACAGTCTCTTTTAGCACGCCGGGCGGAGTATCGATATGTTACTCACCGTCTCGGGGCCCCCAGGTAGTGGGAAGAGCACCACTGCGGCGGCGCTTGCGGAGGCGTTCGACCTCGAACACATCTCGGGCGGCGACATCTTCCGCTCGCTCGCCGCCGAGCGCGGCCTCACCCCCGTCGAGTTCAACGAGCTCGCGGAGAAGGACGACCAGATCGACCGCGACCTCGACCGACGCCTCCACGAGATCGCGAGAGAGCGAGACGACGTGCTCCTCGAATCGCGCCTCGCGGGGTGGCTTGCGGGCGACGACGCCGACATCAAGGTGTGGCTCGACGCCCCGCTGAACATTCGAGCCGAGCGAATCGCCGAGCGCGAGAGCAAGTCGTTCGAGACGGCGTACGGAGAGACCCACAGACGAGAGCGCAGCGAGGCCAAGCGGTACAAGGAGTACTACAACATCGACATCGACGACCGTTCCATCTACGACCTCGTCTACAACACCGCTCGGTGGAGCCCCGAAGGCGTGCTGGGGATGCTCACCACCGCCGTCGACTCGTACGACCCGAACTCCGACGAGGGAAAAGCCCCGGTCGACGGCGTCATCTACGACTTCTGAGCCGATGTCAGACATCCGTGCCCCGCCCGACGACCGCCCGCTCGACTCCCTCCTCTCGTTCGGCGTCGTCAACCTCGACAAGCCGCCGGGTCCCTCCGCACACCAGGTCACGGCGTGGGTCCGCGACCTCGCCCACGTCGACCGGGCTGCCCACGCGGGGACGCTCGACCCCAAGGTGACCGGCTGTCTTCCCGTGCTCTTGGGGGATGCGACGCGCATGGCGCAGGTGTTTCTGGAGGGAGTCAAGGAGTACGTCGCGGTGCTGGAACTGCACGGTCCCGCCCCGACGGACCTCGACCAGGTGGTCGCGGAGTTCGAGGGACCACTCTATCAGAAACCGCCGCGAAAGAGCGCGGTCACCCGGCGGCTCCGGGTCAGAGAGGTCTACGGGCTGGACGTGCTCGACGCGAGTGGGCGACAGGTGCTCCTTCGGATTCGGTGTGAGTCCGGGACGTATATTCGAAAACTGTGTCACGACCTCGGCCTCGCGCTCGGGACGGGCGCACACATGGGCCACCTCCGGCGGACGGAGACGTCGCCGTTCGACGACACCTCGCTCGTGACCATGCACGACCTCGCCGACGCTCTCGCCTTCGCGGACGAGGGCGACGAGAGGGCCCTCCGCGAGCTGGTGTCGCCCGCCGAGCGCGCGCTCGTCCACCTCCCGCGCGTCACCATCGCCCCCTCCGCCGCCGAACAGGTCGCGACCGGTGCGCCCGTCTACGCCCCGGGCATCATCGGTGTCGAACAGGCCCGTGAACCCGTCGTGGAGGTGGGGACGGGCTCGGTCGAGGAGGGCGCGCTCGTCGCCTGTTACACGCCCGAAGGGAGCGCCGTCTGTCTCGGCCGTCTCGTGGGAGATCCCGACGCCGAGCGGGGCGAGGTGGTGTCGCTCGAACGCGTGCTGGTCTGAGTTTTCTCCCAACGGGGGTGCGCTCGCCTCGCACGCCGCTCGGGAAACGAAGCGTTTAACCCGGGGACGGGCTTTCCTCGACATGCGCCACGAGGGACCGTGGGGTAGTGGTATCCTCTGCGGATGGGGTCCGCAGGACTTGAGTTCGATTCTCAGCGGTCCCATTCCACTTTTTGCTCAGTCGCTTCGCTCCCTCGCAAAGACGTGGGGAAAAGCACTCCTCCCTCGCGTCGCTCCGTTCGGTCGTCGGCCCGCGACTCGCTTCGCTCGTCGCGGTGCAGTACGCGCGCGGGGAGTGTTATGAAGCATACCCACGGAATCGAACCGAGAGCCGGAAGTCATCGTGTTGCCGCCGGTCCCCGCGAGGGCACCGGTGGCGGGTTCTGTAGCACTGTCTGCACTCGGCCCGGTCGCCGACGACCCCGTAGTCGCCCCCGCCGAGCCACTCACTCCTGCACCGCTCACACCTTTCGTTCCGACGCCCGCTCCCGACGTGCTCGTTGCTCCGGCGCTTCCAGCGGCGACGGCTCCGCCACCGACCGCGTTCGTGCCGGCGACGACCGGCGCGCCAGCACCGAGGAGAACGACGGCCTCGACGGCAACGGCCTGCAGCGGCGACACGAGCGCCCAGAGCGCGAGGCCGACCAGCGCCCAGGCGGCGCGGTTCAGGGGGCCGACACCCTCGATACGGACGTCGCCGCCCCTGACCGCGGCCTCGAACGCCGCGGTGCGGTCGGGGGGCGTCGGCGATACGCTCGACGGTCGCGGGGTCGGTGAACATGTGAACGGTGGCGTCGTCGCGTTGACCCGCCCGGAAGTCGACGACGCGAGCCGCGGCGCGGTCCGGAACGAGAATCGAGCGACGGAGCCGTCGGTCGCCATCACCGTGGGCGTGACACGCTGGTCGCGGACGAGGCCTCCGGCGGGACCGAGGTCGACGCCGTCGACCGCGGCGTTGTGTCCGCCGACGATACGTTCGAGCGCCGCCGCTGTCTCGGGGGCCCACGTCGGGTTTTCCGCCTGCGCGACCACACCCCCGCCGAGCGTCACGCTGCGAGGAACGCGGCGACGACGAGTCGTGGTAGGCTCTCCCACGAATCCATGCTACACGTCGTCGCGTCTGACGACAACTCTGCTTACGTGCTCGGAGCGACCGGTCGAGCGTGTCGGGGCCAGACCACAGAGTCGGGCGACGAGTACCGTCGGAAGCGAGCCCGCGGCACCGACAAACGAGAGCGGGGACGGCCGCGACACGTAGTAGTACGGACAAACAGCTATAAGAGTCGATTTCCTCACCGTGGTATGGTCTCTCCCCCCGACGGTCGGATCTCGACCGGAATCTCCGGCCTCGACGACGTGCTGTGCGGCGGACTCATCCCCAGTCGAAGCTACATGGTGAGCGGCGACCCGGGGACGGGCAAGACGATTCTCGGTCTTCACTTTCTGACGGCTGGCGAGGGGGAGTCGCTCTACGTCAATCTCGAAGAGCCCGCAGAGGAGATCGCGCGGAACGCGGCGGCGGTCGGCATCGACACCGAGGACGTCACGTTCCTCGATTTGAGCCCGACCGCGGAGGTGTTCGTCGAGAAACAGGAGTACGACGTGTTCACCTCCGACGACGTGGAGGGGTCGTCGCTGCGGTCGACCATCGTCGAGGCGGTGCGCGACATCCAGCCGGCGCGGATGTTCATCGACCCGATGTCGGAGCTACAGCATCTCGCTCCGGACACCTACCAGCTCCGCCAACAGGTCTCCTCGCTCCTCCGATTCCTCCGCGAACAGGGGGTGACGCTGCTCTTCACGACACAGTCGACGTCCGACGTGCCCGACGACGACCTCAGGTACCTCAGCGACGGGACGCTCGAACTCACCAGCGCGGACCATCCGTGTTCGGTTAAGACGTTGAATCGGGTGACTGCGCTCCACTGACGAAGCTATCGATGTAGACCGCGTGGGGAGAGAATGTGTTCAAGACGCTCTCCCCGAACCTCATACGACGGCGGCTC
>JBEPYA010000020.1:0-26189 GCA_041641615.1 Salinigranum sp.
GACGAACGTGTGGCTACGGAGCGAACGCCGGTTGATCGAGTTCGCATCACTCTTCTCGGCCGGTAAATCGATCGAATCTGTTCCGAGTTTCGGCACCTACTGTTTAGGCGCGGGAGGAGGTCAATCGCTGACCTGGTCTCGGGATCCGTCTCGCTGTCGTTCGTAGAGGCGTTCGGCCGCTCACGCCGCGGACACGCCACCGACCGAGGGGAGTTGGTTACGACCAGAGTGCCTCCAGCGCGGCGGGGGCGTGTACACCCTACGCGAAGCCACCACCCCGTCGCGGCGACGACGGACGGTGCTGGCGACCAGCCGAAGGACACGGTGGAGACGGAAGAGGTGACTCGTCTGTTTCGACGCGGCGACCGCTCGTCGGCTCGAACGGGCTCAGAGGCGGTCCTGCACCCTTCACTGGCTCACGCCAGACAAGCACGTTTTGACGCTTCGGCGTGAAGATACGGTATGGAGTTCACCACCGTCTGGCAGGAGCTTCGCGACCGCTGTACCGGGATCGGCGACGACGAAGTCCTCGTCACCCCCAACTCCGAGCGTCCGTTCGACGTCGACTCGTTCGACGAGGAGCGGATCGTCGTCACCTACCTTCGGGGAGAGGAGCCGCGGTCCCTCTGGCGCGACCAGTTCGAGGTGCTGTACGACCGACTGGCTGCTGCCGCGGACGGCCTGTCGCTCGCGGACCTCCCGGCAGGGGTCGAGCCGTACGTGGCGGTGATGAGTCTCGCTCCGCAGTACGTCGTCGACGAGTCCGCCGGTCGGCTCCGGCGCGCCGACGAATCCGAGACCACCGACAGTCCGTACCGACGCCCGGCGTGGACGGCGCGGACCTCGCCGGAGCGCGTGCACGACGACGCGCTCCTCCTCGTCGACGTGCTCGAACGGACGGCAGAGGGAGTCGAGTCGCTCTCGCCCGCCGCGCTCGTAGACCGCTACGTCCTCCTCTCGGACGTCGAGCGCGGCGCGGGCAGGCTCCGGCGGGAGGTCGGCGACCGCGTGTTAGACTTCGTCGGACCCGACGACCGCCTGCACGGGCGCTTCGGGACCGTCCACCGGACCCGTCGCGAACGCCGCCGACTCAAGGACGAGGAAACCGTCTTCGAGGTGCTCGACGAGTCCGACGTCCCCCGCGAGTGGGTGCTGGGCATCGACCCGGAGAAGCTCGACGTCGTGCTCGCTGTCGCCGACATCGACGAACGGGCCGTGTACGACGTGGACGAGCAGGTGTACGCCCAGAAGACGGCGGTCGAAGAAGAGGAGAAGCAGTCGCGGCTCCAGGGACTCCGGGACCGGCTCGACGGCGTCGAGAGCGACGAGGCGGCGGAACTGTGGGGGGAGATACGAGAGATCGAAGACCGGATCGACGCGGTGCTCGCGGCCGGCTGAGACGAGCCGGCTTCCGACCCGCCCGTTGGCGACACGGAGAGACGACCGAGACGGAGGCCGTCACCCCGTCACGTCGGGATTCGGCGTCTCGAACCCCGCGGAGAAGCACGGAAAACACGGTAACTGCCGCCCGTCGTCGACGAACAGCACGTCGCACGAACAGTCGGCAGGTCGCTCGAGCCGCTCGCCAGCGCCCGTCTCCGGGTCATGCTCGGCTGTGTCGTCGGCGCCTCCGTCCGGGCCGCGGCGGGTGACCTCCTCGGCCACCCGGTCGGAGGCGTCGCGGACGAACCCGCCGTCCGTCACCGCAGCTCCCTCGACTGCCGTCGCCGCCCCCCGGACCCCGTCGCGGGCGTCGACACGGGGTCGGTCGCGACCGGGCGCGATGCGTCTCTCTCTGCCGTCGTGTGTCGTCATGAGTTAAATCTCCTGATAAGACAGCCAACCCTCCGGCGCGGTCGCTCTTTAGACGCGCTCCGGACGCACTCGTAGTGGCCGTTCTGTCTCTGTTTTTGCTTGGTTTCGGTGCGGCTTAACACTGTTGTATCCCTCCTGAACTGGCTAAAAACGACTGATTAACGAAACTCAGTAAGAAGCTAAATATTCTATAACTTACTCTTTCTTGACTATAGGTTCGGCGGCTCCGGAGAGCGAGGCAAAACCGGGGACGAGGGGCGGATACCACAGCCTGCCGATATGAAACGAGACGGCTTGGTGAGCCGGACGACACGATGTCGTCGACGGGGAGACTGCCGGCGTCTTCCCGACCGGTGTCGGGACGCTGGATCGGTTCGGTCGACCTGCGAACGAGGTCGCCCTCGCCGACACGTCGCAGTGAACACCGAGGGGTGGAACAGCGTCCGCGACGCACCCCTCTCGGAAACGAGCGACGCGACCGACCTCGGCGATCCCGTCTCCGCCGTCGGCGTGTCCCGTGCGAGACGGTCGCTCGGACCCGGAAGACAAGGCTCTAATACGCGTGAAACGTACGAAAATTGCCGGGAAACTCCGTCGGTCGTCGCGCGACCGCCGTCTCCGTTACCGCGTCAGCTGACTCCGAAGCGTACTCGACGAACCCGACGTTCGGAGTCCGGCGTGAATCCGGAGGAGCCCTCCACCGACACACCTCCCGAAGGGTGCCGTCCGCTCACTTCGACTGACACGACTGATCCGGCGGATAGAACGCGATCAGTCCGTGAACCGGCCGGGCGAACACGCCGATGGGTGTCACCCCCGCGGGGTCGTCACCGAACGACGTGTCGCGCCACGGGTTCGGAGTACCATGCACGAAAGATCCACCGCTGAAAACAACCGGATTGACGAAGCACGAAGCGACCGAAGACGAGCCGGGGTCGACAGGCCCGGGCACGGCCCCAAACAGTCGAGAGACTGTGACCGCTGTGGCCGACCGCGTCCCGGTGACCCGACGCGGTTCACCGTGACGATGAGCGATTTCACCCCCGGAACCGCCGACTACGAGCAGGCGCTCCTGTGTGGCGAGTGTTGGCGATACGTCCGCGACGAACTGTGGCGATGTCTGGCGTGAGCCGCTGAGGTACTCGCGCGTCCGAGACGATCGGTTCAGAGTCGAGCCCACCAGACTGTCGACGAACGCGACGGACCGTGCCCCCGTCCGCCGTGCGACGTTACGTCTCGATGCGGACGATGCCGCCGTTGGCCGTGACCTCCGTCGCCTCCGCCGGCACGTCGAACTCGAACTGCTGGTCACCCGCGACGACGATAGCGCGGTCGTCGATGACGTCGAGGGCCACCTCGGCGCCACCGAAGTCGATCGCGACGAGGGTCTCCTCGTCGTACTCTCGGTGAGCGATGGTGATCTCCTCCTGTTCGACCGCCGCTGAGCGTAACGCTCTCGGGGCCTCCATACTCGCGAGTAGTGGTCGCACGGGCTAAGTGCTACTGCTTGTAAGGCGCAGACCGTCGGGAGTCGTCGCGACTCGTCCTCTACTCGAACCGAACCACGCCGAACGCGTGGAAGGGACCCGGAGGAGTCCGGAACACTCCGTTCGACTACCGTTTCGGCCGCGGTCGGACGGACGGGCTCGCCGTGCTCCCTCGTCGGTCGAGAGGCGGTCGTTCGGAGTAGGCCTGCAGAAGCACTTTACGAGACGACCGCCTCGTACAGGCACAATGGCTGGAGTGCCCCAGATACTGGATGTGAGGGACGACCTTCGGCGTGCACAGGACGCGACGGAGGCGGACATCGAGGACGACGTCGAGCAGGTCCGCGAGCTGCTGGACGAGTACGCGGCTCGGAGCCGGGGAACCGACGAGGGGAGGCTCGACGAGATCAGCGAGATACTCCTTCGGCTCCAAGAACAGTGCTCCGACGAGGCGGCAGAGCACTTCCAATCGGCGCGCAATCGGGTGCAGATATTTCGGGACTCGCTCTCCGGGTCCGGCGACGACGTCGCCGTCATCAGCACTCAGCGCGTCTCTACCGAGACGGACCCGGCCTTCGAGGTGACGATCGCCAACAACACCGACGAGGAGATACGGGGTGACGCAGTCGTCACCTTTTACGACACCGAGGGGAGCGATCTCGATACCGTGACCTCCGAGACGACGACGTTCGAAGCAGGCGAGCAGGAACCGATCAGGGTGCACGCGGCCCCTCCCGAGCGTACTGATCGATACACGGTCTCGTTCGAGCGGGCCTGAGGCCGCTCAGGCCGCCGGCTGCGGCTTCAGCGGTGACACGACGAGCGGCGAGAAAATCCTGTTCGACACGGTCGCTGAACGGAGCGAGAGAACGACGGCCTGTCCGTCCGATTGGCAGATGCAGGCAGCTCCCTTTTGAAAATATGACATGATGTAGGAGTAATGAGAGATGCACCGGACAACGTCGTCGTCGTCGTGCTCGACACCGTACGCGGACTGAGCACCGTCCCGGCCGACGAACCACTCCTTCCGACGGTCGCGTCCCTCGCCGAAGAGGGTACCGAGTTCACACGGGCGTTTACCAGTGCGCCGTGGACGCTCCCCTCCCACGCGGCTCTGTTGACCGGAACGTACTCGTCGAAGCACGACACCCATGGTCGTAATCCCGTCCTCGACGAGTCGCTGGTCACGCTCCCGGAGGTGTTCTCTGCGAACGGGTACGAGACCCGGGCAATCTCGAACAACACGTGGGTCAGCGACGAGTTCGGCTTCGACCGCGGGTTCGACGTGTTCGAACACGCGTGGCAGTGGGACGATATGGACCCATCGAGTCGAGGGCTCGCGGAGTCCGACGAGGACGAGTGGCGAACGCGAGTGACGGAGGACCTGCGGGCTGGCGACACTACCGAGCGGGCGTTGGAGTGGCTCTCCTCGTCGCCGGAGCGCCCCTCGTTCCTGTTCCTCAACTACATCGACGCTCACTTCGAGTACTCGCCGCCCGAGGAGTACGTCGCCGAGCGACTGCCCCCGGGGTTCGACTACGAACGGGCCGTCGACATCCTCGACGACCCGCGGGCGTACGACGCCGGCGAGGTGACGCTGACGGCGGAGGAGCGGTCGGCCCTCCGAGTGCTCTACCAGGGGGAACTGGCGTACCTCGACGCCACCCTCGGACGGCTGGTCGACGGACTCCGGGCGAGCGGAGCGTGGGAGGACACGCTCCTGGTCGTCACGAGCGATCACGGCGAGAACGTCGGCGAACACGGGTTCGTCGGTCACCAGTACAACCTCTACGAGACGTTGATTCACGTCCCGCTCGTCGTCGCCGGCGGATCGTTCGACGCCGGAACGACGGACGACCGTCTCGTCCAGTCCCTCGACCTCCCGGCCACGCTTCTCGACGAGGTGGGGATCGACGCGCCGGAGTTCCGGTCCCAACAGCAGGGTCGTTCGTTCCATCCCGACTCGACGGCCCCGCGACGCAACCACGTCATCGCCGAGCACGTCACCCCGCAGCCGGACATCGACACGATGCGGCAGCGATACGGTGACCTCCCGCCGGCGCTCGACTCACTGGCGGAGCGCCTGCCGCTCCGAGCGGTCCGAACAGAGCGGTGGAAACTGGCGTCGGGCGCCGACGGATCCCGGTCGCTCTACGACCTCGACGCCGACCCGATGGAGTCCGTCGACGTCGCCGAGGAGTGCTCCGGGACCGCAGAGCGGCTCGAGACGATACTGACGGAGTGGCTCGCGTCCTTCGACCCGTCCATCTCGGAGTCCTCGACCACCGTCTCGTCCGAGTCCAAGGAACGCCTTCGGAACCTCGGCTACCTCTAAGGACCGTGCGCTCGACCGACCGACCCGTGAACGGGCCCGCCGCCGTCAGCAGTCCGCCCCGCCTGCGACACCGCTACGCCATCTCAGCACCATGACCACCGAACCTCACCAGCCGAACGTCCTGCTGTTACTCACCGATCAGGAGCGAGTCGACGTCATCAACGAGACCGGGCCGACCGTCGAGACGCCGGCACTCGACCGGCTCTGTCGGGACGGCACGCGGTTCGATCGCGCCTACACGCCGGTCAGTATCTGTACAGCCGCCCGCGCGTCCATTCTGAGCGGGCTCTATCCCCACAACCACGGGATGCTGAACAACTGTCACGAGGCCGACGCGATCTTGGAGAACCTCCCGTCGGAGGTCACGACCTTCGGGGAACACCTCCGCGAGGAGGGGTACACGAACACGTATCTCGGGAAGTGGCACGTCGGGCGGGATCAGGGCCCGTCGGACTTCGGATTCGAGTATCTCGGTGGGAGCGACCGCCACCACGACGCGGCCTTGGAGTCCGGGTTCCGCGAGTACCAAGAGCGGCTCGGCATCGACCCCGACGCCGACCACCTCTCCGAGGAGATCTACACCGCGGAGGAGCGCGAGCCGACGCTGGTCGCCGCGACCACGGACGTGCCGACGGAGGCGACCCGACCCTACTACCTGGCCGAGCGGACCATCGAGCGCCTGACGGCGATCGACGGATCGACCGAGCCGTTCTTCCACCGGACGGACTTCCTCGGGCCGCACCACCCGTACGTCGTCCCGGAACCGTACGCCTCGATGTACGACCCTGACGAGCTGGAACTGTGGCCCTCCTCGCGTGAGACCTACGCGGGGAAGCCGAGGGTGCAGGAGCAGTACCTCACCTACCGAGGCGTCGACGGCTTCGATCGAGAACAGTGGTCGGAAGCGCTGGCGAAGTACCTCGGGTTCGTCACGCTGATCGACGAACAGATCGGACGGATCCTCGACGCCCTCGACGACGAGGGGCTCACCGACTCGACGGTGGTGGTCCACACGTCCGACCACGGCGACTTCGCCGGGGGACACCGCCAGTTCAACAAGGGCCCGATGATGTACGAAGACACCTACCACGTGCCGCTGGTGATGAGCGGGCCGGAGTCCGGGATCATCCCTGCGGGTACGACACGCGAGGAGTTCGTCTCGCTCGTGGACCTGATGCCGACGTTCCTGGACCTGGCGGGGAGAGACGTCCCCGACGACATCGACGGCCGGAGCCTCCTGCCGCTTCTCGGCGGCGACGCCGACGACTGGCGGACGTCCGTGTTCGCCGAGTACCACGGCGACGAGTTCGGCCTGTACTCACAGCGAATGGTCAGAACGCCGGGGCACAAGTTCGTGTTCAACGGGCCGGACGTGAACGAACTGTACGACTTCGAGTCGGACCCTCACGAGCTCTCCAACCTGATCGACCATCCGAACTACCAGTCGGAGCGACGACGACTCGCCCGAACGCTCCTCGAGTGGATGGACCGGACCGACGACCCGCTGCACGAGTGGGCGTCCAAACACCTGCTGCGATGAACGCACCTGCTGCGGTGAACGGCCCCCCAGTCGTCACCGATTGAGACCGAACCGGGAACGTCTCCAGTCGGTCGCCACCTCACGTTCTCAAGGAGGGATCGGATGGATCGAAGACGGGATTTATCGACACCCCAAGGAGGTTAACACGATAATTACTTTCGACCCAACTGCGGTGAGTTACGACAACAACGAGGGTGATTTAAAAGGTGGACGGAAACGGAGAGCGACGACCGTTCCACCGCACCCAGTGAGTACTCTTCCATGATACGTAGTCGAACTCTCATCGTCGTTGGATTCGTCATTACTCTCGTCGTGCTCTCGACGTTCAGCCTTCCGAGCGTCGTTTCGGCCGATTCGGCGACTGCCCTCGCACAAGTCGAGACCGTCGAGCAGACGGAGACAGCGACACCACCGCCGACACAGACGGAGACCCCGACCGAAGCACCGACTGAAACACTAGCGCCGGCTCTCACCGAGACGCCAACGGCGACCGACACGTCGACAGAGACGCCTACCGCGACCGCGAGACCGACCGAAACGTCGTCTGCGACCGAGACGTCGACTCCGACAGCAACCCCGACCGAGACGACGACGGAGACGTCGACGACCGAAGGAACCGAGACGACGGAGACGACGACCGAAACGACCGAAACGACGGAGACGACGACCGAAACGACCGAAACGACGGAGACGACGACCGAAACGACCGAAACGACGGAGACGACGACCGAAACGACCGAAACGACGACGGCGTCGCCTACGCCGACCACGTCCCCCGACGTAGACCCGTCCGACGACGATGAGAGCGGCGGGAGTGGCGGAGGCGGTGGAGGGGTGTTCGACCTCTTCGACGACGACGAGACCGAGACACCTACGTCGGCACCCACCCCGACCGCGACGCCGGTCCCGAACTCCAGTTCGGTCGTAGCGACCGTGACGAACGCGTCGACCGCCGACGAGATGACCGGCAACGACACCGTGGTGACCGACGTCGTGGCCCAGCCGTCTCGGATCTCCACGAACAGCCAAGTGATCTTCCGAGTAACCGTGGCGAACCCTCAGTCGGCAGCCGACGCCGACACGGTCGAACTCGAACTGTTCGGCAAGGTGGTCAACTCTCGGGAGGTTACGGTTCCGGCCGGTGGTGAGACGGTGGTCGAGTTCGCCTACAACCTCGTTCAGCCCGGGACGTACACGGCGCGCGTCGACGATCAGACCGCGACGGTCACCGTCGTCGAATCGTCCGACTCTGCCACACCGACCCCCACCTCTGCGACGTCGACACAGTTCCCCGGCCTCGACATCGCCGTGACCCTCGTCGCGTTCGTCGTCGTAGTGCTCGCCGCGCTCCGTCGAGATTAGAGCGGGCGGTCGTCTCTCGTCCGGCACGGCATCTTCGGTCAGAGAGCGGGGGAGGGCCTCCACACTGTGAGTCCGCCGCGCATCGAGGCGAGCCGAACCCCAACGCGGACGCCCGCGGAGGCAGCGGATCGAGACACACAGCGTCGGTCGGATTCAGTCGTCGGCCGGTCGCGGGTCGGCGTCGGCCTGGCCGTTCCAGAGGTCGGCGTTCTCGTGTCCGAGAGAAACGGCGCACCACGAGAGGAAAACGAATATTTTTACTTGTATTACTCGAGCGTGGTCCACGGGTGACTGACTCGGTCTCGCCCTCGACAGCAGCGCGAGTGACGAACCCAGTAGGAGAGTCACACAAAACGGTTATCACAGGCTTGCCATCCTCTGCTCTGAAGGGCGAGGATTCCCACAGTACCGCACACCACGAAGTTGGGATGTTTACAGTTCGTGGCCACCGACGTGGAGGACTACTGTCTTCGCCAGGCAGCCGTCACTCCTATCACGGCGAGGGATTCGGAGACTCCGGCTCTCCGCACTCGGTGTTTCACAGCAGAACGGGGGTGCGTTCTGTGTAGAATCGACGAATCTCGGTACTAGCCGAGTAGTCGGGCGGACGTGCCGCCTCAGTTACGTATCAGTACGAAGTAACACAGTTAAACATCCGTTTGGTTCGTCGAACGGTGATTGTGTAGGAGTTGACGGGCTCATCCCCGCGCTACAGACGGCGATTTCTCCTCGACTCTCCGTAATTGATCCGTCGTCACGTCCGACGATGAACTCCGACACGTGTTCCGATGATCAGTTCACACTCTCCGCGTCGGCTATGAGGGCACCACCGGTTGTCTCTCGTGGACACCGAAATGTCCATAGACTTCTGTTCTTCGTAGCCTGCGTGGTCGAATATCTCTGGCAATTGTTGCGGCATCGTCGCCAGTCACCTCATCTGTGGGTCACCAGCGCCGACGAGACGATGTATCAACCAGTGGACAGGATACCGTTCCCGAAGCAGGTACTCGTCCCACCGAGGTTCCGACCCGTCTCCGGGGTGAGCACTCATCGGGACGCTGTCCTGCCGTTCGTCAGACTGTTCTCTCCGCTAGCGCTGTGGTGTCTCACAGAGTTCTACGAGTCGCTTCCCGGCGAACTCGAGAACGGCGCGTGTTCGACGGCCGTACGCGTGGTTGGGCGCTGTGTCGGGTAACGTGTCGTCTGCATCGGAGTCACCCGCGGTGTCGTCCTGTCGGTCGTCGTGTCGTATAACGAGTCGCTGTGTTCCGACATCGGGACGCAGGGTCACACGGCCCGACTCCGATGACGGCCGAGTCGACCTGCTCGCGCGATGCGCTCGGGAACACGGGCCGAACCGGACGGCCAATCGGTTCCCCCCTGCTGACGCGAAGCCGTTACATTAGTATTATCGTAATGTGTGATACATCCACACCGATCACGTGTCGCCCGGTGCCGCACGCTCGCCGAACGGGAGACTTCCCATCACCCCATAAGACGGGATGTATCTTTACCATCCCGCAAAACGGAACAACGAGTTCGTACGAAGGTTCACGAGCGTTTCACAAGAGGTAATGCCGCGCACGGACCACGAGTACACATGTCACGCTCGTTCGTCTCTCCCTCTCGATACATCCAGGCTGCTGGGGCCCTCGACCAACTCGGTACTCACGTAGACCGCATGGGCACGGAGGCGTTCGTCATCACCGACGAGGTCGTCCACGACGTCATCGCCGACCGAGTCGCCGACTCGTTCGCCGAGACACGGGCGGGGTACCACGTGTCGCTCTTCGACGGGGAGTGTACAGAAGACGAAGTCACCCGTCTCTGCGAACGTGCCCGAGAACTGACCCCCGACGTCGTCGTCGGGGCGGGTGGGGGCAAGGCGATCGATGTGGCCAAGGGTGTCCGTGGTGAAATCGGGGGCGCGTTCGTCTCGCTCCCGACGATCGCTTCGACGGACGCACCGACGAGCGGGCTCTCGGTGATGTACTCGGACGACGGTCGGCTCGTGGGTGGAATCGTTTACGACAGGCGACCCGATCTGGTACTCGTCGACACCGAGGTCGTCGCGGCGGCCCCGACGCGATGGTTCGTGTCGGGGATCGGGGACGCACTCGCCACCCGGTTCGAAGCGGCAGCGACTGTCGAGAGTGGTGGGCAAACCGTAGCAGGTGAGTCTCCCACCCGAGCGGGTATCGCCCTGGCAGAGCAGTGTTACGAGAGTCTTCGCGCGTACGCGCCTGCGGCAGTGGACGCAGTGAGCGAGGGAACGATCACGGACGCGGTCGAGGAGACGACCGAAGCCATCCTACTCCTCTCGGGGCTGGGCTTCGAGAACGGCGGCCTCGCCGCCGCTCACGCGGTTCACGACGGCTTCGCGGGTGCGACCGAGACCGATGCCACCCACGGTGAGAAGGTGGGTTTCGGCCTGCTCACACAGCTCGTTCTCGAAGGGCGAGCCGACGACGAACTCACCGACGTTGCCCGATTCGCCAGCGGGGTGGGGCTTCCGGTGACCCTCGACGAACTCGGGGTGTCCACGGATCGTGTTGGAGCCATCGCCAGGGTGGCCTGCGAAGACAACACGACCATGAGCAATCAGCCACGAGATCCGACGCCGACAGACGTCGAGGGGGCACTCCTCGCCGCTGACGAACTGGGTCGCTCCCTCGGATGAGCGAACTCGGCAGTCGGGCCGCCTCGAACTTCGACCGTCGACACCGCGAGCGCCGATCTATATCGATAGTTCGTGATATTTTGTGATAGTCCGTGATAGTCGTCCCGTGTAACGAGGCTAGACCGCCATTGGTCCCGTATATAGGGACAAAATACTGCCTATTACGCTATCCGAAACGTATTAGTATAATCGTTCGTTCTATGAGAACATGAGCGAGACGAATGCCGACGAATCGGGAAGCACGGTGAAGACGGCTCGGACGACGTTTCGCGTGCTGGACGAAGTGACCGCTCGTGAACAGGTCGGGGTCACCGAACTCGCGTCGGCGCTGGAGCTATCGAAGAGTGCCGCCCACCGCCACCTCGCGACGCTCGTCGCGGAGGGACGCCTCGAGAAACACGACGGCGAGTATCGACGGGCCCTCCGGGAGACCGAAGGGGTCGACGTCGCGTTCGCCGTCGTCGAGGCACTGAAGGACCTGGACCGGGCCACGCCCGCGGAGGTCGCATCCGAGGTGAATCGGCCGACGGCCACCGTCTCGCACTACCTCTCGTGGCTCGAACGGAAGGGCTACGTCACACGGCGGGGGGACGTCTACAAGAACGGGCTGAAGTTCCTCGACATCGGTGAGCGGGTCAAGTACGGCACCGGAATCTTCGACATCGCGGCCGAACAGGTCGACGACCTCGCGGCCGAAAGCGGAGAGCTCGCGCTGATGAGCCTGCTCGAACACGGGAAGAACGTCCTGCTGTACAAGTCACACGGCCCCGACGCGATTCAGACCTCACACGAGATCGGACTGCGAGAACCGCTTCACTGCAGCGGCCTCGGCAAGGCGATCCTGTCGGAACTCTCCCGTGAACGGGTCGAGCGAATCGTCGACGAGCACGGCCTCCCGGAGTTCACCGAACGCACGATCACCGACCGTGAAGAGCTGTTCGCGGAGCTCGACCGCACTCGCGAGCGGGGCTACGCGGTCGACAACCAGGAGGCGAAACCGGGTATCCGGTGTATCGCTGCGCCGGTCGTCATCGAGGAACGAGAACTGTACGGTGCGGTCAGCGTCACGGCGCCGCAGAGTCGCATGAAAGGCGATCGGTTCGAGGAGACGCTTCCCGAACTCGTCACTGGCGCCGCGAACGTCATCGAAGTGAACTCGATCTATCTCTGACCGACGGTGTGTGTACTCCGGCTCACGCCGGCTGTTCGACGAGTCGCGTGTCGTCACCGAGCACGTTTTCGTCCGTCTCGGCGTCGAACAGATGGACGTCGGACTCGTCGAACGTCAGGATGGTCGTCTCGCCGGGTGACGGTCGCACGTCGGCGGCGGCCCGGACCGTACACTCCTGACCGGCGAGCCTGACATAGACGTAGTTGTCCGAGCCGACGGGCTCGACGACGTCCACCTGCGTCTCGACGGTGTTCGGCCCGGATTCGGTGGCGATCCTGATGTCTTCCGGCCGGATGCCAAGAACCAGCCCGTCCCCGGTCGCGTTCGAGCGGGCCTTCTGGGCGAGTCCCTCTGAGAGTTCGTACTCGAACCCATCGCCGACGAGCGTCGTTCCATCGAGGCGCACGTCGAACAGGTTCATCGCGGGGCTGCCGATGAAGTCGGCGACGAACAGGTTCGACGGGTGGTTGTAAATCTCGTCCGGGGTGCCGACCTGCTGGATGGTCCCGTTGGCGATGATGACGATCCGGTCGGACATCGTCATCGCCTCCTCCTGGTCGTGGGTGACGTACAGGGTCGTCGTATCGAGGTCCTCCTGGATCCGCTGGAGCTCGGTGCGCATGTGCATCTTCAGCTTCGCGTCGAGGTTCGACAGCGGCTCGTCCATCAGGAACACCTCGGGCTCGCGGACGATGGCCCGGCCCGTCGCGACCCGCTGTTGCTGGCCGCCCGAGAGGTTCGCCGGCTGCTTGTCCAGGTGCTCGCTGATCTCGAGCATCTCCGCGGCTTCGGTCACTCTCCTGTCGATCTCGTCGTTGGAGAGGTCGGTGGTCAGGCGGAGTCCGTACGACATGTTCTCACGGACAGTCATGTGCGGGTACAACGCGTAGTTCTGGAAGACCATCGCGATCCCTCGGTCACGGGGGTGAACGTCGTTGATGACGCGATCACCGATGAGGATCTCGCCTTCACTAATGCTCTCTAGCCCCGCCACCATCCGGAGGACGGTGGACTTCCCCGACCCTGACGGACCGAGCACGGAGATGAACTCACCGTCCTCGATGTGGAGATCGACGTTTTCGACAGCGAGGACCTCGCCGTACAGTTTCTTGACGTCTCTGAACGTGACTCCGCTCATGGTCAACCGAGTGCAGATGTCTTGAGGAAACGTATATAATTTTTCATTGACGACGTGTGGACCGGCCGAACTCCCGCGCGTGAAGGGCTCACGAGTGCGCTCGAAACGAGTCACGGCCCGGCGAGCGTGACCTTCAACAACAACAATTATATACACTACTCCGAAAACGTGTCAGTGATGGTTCGCAAGCAGAGCGACTCTTCGGCGACCAGGCGCAGGTTCATGAAGGCAGCTGGTGCAGCGGGCATCGCTGGACTGGCAGGGTGTACCGGCGGTGGCGGGGGTGGCGGGGGGGGTAGCTCCGAGTCCGGCTCTGGGTCCGGCGGCAGTTCCGCTGGAAGTTCCGGTTCCGGCACGACGACACTCCAGTTCTGGACGCTGTTCGCCGGTGGCGACGGCGAGGCCATGAAGTCGATGGTCGACCAGTTCAACGAAGAACACGACTCGATTCAGGTCGAACGGCAGCGCCAGCCGTTCGCCGAGTACTACGACAAACTGTTCACTGCGATGACGGGCGGGAACGCCCCCGACCTCGCGGTGTTCCACACCACGGAGTTGCAGCGGTTCGTCGAGGCGATGCAGCCCCTCGGGGACCTGCTCTCGTCCGGCGGCGACCAGTACGTCTCGTCCATCTGGGACCAGACGCAGTTCGACGGCTCGCGCGTCGCCCTGCCGCTTGACACCCACCCGAACGGCCTCTACTACAACAAGGACATCTTCGAGGAGGCCGGCCTCGACCCAGAGAGCCCGCCGACGTCGTTCTCGGAACTGAAGGAGGCGGCGAGCACGATCGCGTCCGAGACGGACAAGCTAGCGTTCAGTCCGGACCCGTACAACCGATTCCAGGTCCGTCAGTACATCGCGTGGCTCCGCGGACGGGGCGGGAAGTTCCTCTCGGACGACAAGACGAGCGCGGAGTTCGGCGGCTCCGACGGCGTCGCACTCGGTGACTTCTACGGTAACGTCACCGGCGACTGGAACTGGGACAAGGCCGACGCGACGGAGAACCGCGGCACCAAGGCCTTCCGATCGGGTGACATGGCGATGACCATCAACGGCACTTGGTACTACGGCGTCCTCCAGCAACAGGAGTTCGAGTGGGGCATGACCCAGCCGTTCGTCGGTCCCGAGCAATCGACCGACCTCACGTGGGCCAACAGCCACACCCTCGGCGTCCCGGCCGGGACGGACAAGGCCCAGGCAGCCACCGAGGCCGCCGAGTGGCTCACCCAGAACAGCCTCACCTGGGGCACGGACGCGGGCCACCTGCCGGCCTCGTCCAGCGTCCTCCAGTCCGACGAGCTCCGGTCGGCGACGGTCTGGGAGAAGACGCTCTCGACGTACAACGAGATGGCACAGAACGGTGCTCTCGCATACATGCCAAGCACGGAGAACAACCAGGACTATCAGCGGCCGGTGAACAAGGCGCTCCAGCAGATATACTCCAACCAGGCGGAGGCTGCCGACGCCATTCCACGGGCCGCCGAGCAGGTCACGAGCAACCTCCAGGGATGACCGAAAATGGCAACTGAAGACCGGTTCTCGCTCAGAGGACGACTCCAGGGGGTCGACCTGAGCGACACCGAGACGCGCGACGGCATCCTCTTCGCCCTGCCGTATCTCGCGCTGTTCTCGGTGTTCCTGCTCTATCCGCTGGTGAAGGGCTTCTACATGAGCCTCTTCGACTGGAACGCGTTCGCGCCGGCCCAGTCGGAGTTCATCCTCTTCGAGAACTACACGCGGATGCTCGGCGACCCGGCCTTCTGGGGGTCGGTCAGAGCGACGGTCGTGTTCGTCGTCCTGACCGTGCCGACCCTCGTCGTCCTGGGGCTAGCGCTGGCGCTGGGTGTGAACCGTGACGTCAAAGGCAAGCGAGTCCTGCGGACGGTGTTCTTCAGCCCGTACGTCCTGACCGTCTCCGTCGTGTCGCTCATCTGGGCCGAGCTGTACGCCCCACAGTACGGTGCGATCAACTACTACGTCGGGTATCTCGTGCAGAACCCGCCGTCGTGGTTGAACTCGTTCACGTGGGCGATGCCCGCCATCGCGCTCGCGACCATCTGGTGGACGGTCGGCTTCAACTTCGTCATCCTGCTCGCGGCCCGACAGAGCGTTCCGGAACGGCTCTACGAGGCCGCGAAGATCGACGGCGCGAGTTCCTGGCGTGCGTTCAAGGACATCACGCTCCCGCAGATGCGGTCGGCCATCGTCTTCGTCACGACCGTCCAGTTCATCTGGTCGTTCCAGGTGTTCGGCCAGGCATACATCATGACCAACGGCGGTCCGGGCGAGTCCACTCAGACGCTCGTGATGTACCTCTTCCGGATGGCGTTCAACGAAGGACAGTTCGGCTACGCGGCCGCAGTCGGGTACTTCCTGTTCTTCGTCCTCGTCGCCGTGTCGCTGGGGAATTTCTACTTCGTCAGCGGAGGTGACACCGCATGAGCACAGCCAACTCACGGGTCCTGTCGGAACGCGTTCGATCGATCGGCGTCTACGTCGCCCTGTACGGCGCCGCGGCACTGTTCCTCGTGCCGTACGCCTACATGGTGTCGACGTCGGTCAAACCCGAACAGTACACGTTCACGAACAAGCCCTATTGGATCCCGCCGGAGTTCACGACTCGCTGGTACGAGGCCGTCCTCTCGGGCGCACCGATGATTCAGTGGGGAATCAACACGTTCGTCATCGCGGCGACGACGACGGTGCTCGTGGTGGTTCTCGACTCGATGATCGCGTTCTCGCTGACCAAGCTGGACTGGCCGGGCAAGAAGTTCGTATTCACCGTCATCGTCGCCTCCTTCATGGTGCCGGTGTTCGCCAACATGGTACCGCTGTACACCATCATCACCGACTTCGGCCTCATCAACAACCCGCTGGCGGTGATCCTGCCGTTCAGTGCGATGCCAATCGGGGTGTTTCTGTTCACGCAGTTCTTCAACGACTTACCGGACTCGGTCATCGAGGCCGCGAAACTCGACGGCTTCTCGACGTTCCAGATCTACTACAAGATCGTGCTGCCGCTGATGAAGCCGGCCATCGCCGCGCTGTCGCTGTACACGTTCGTCTACACGTGGAACCAGTTCCTCTGGCCGCTCATCGTGTTGCAGGGCCAGCAGCAGTTCACCCTCCCGGTCGGTATCGTCACGATGCAACCGACGCAGGTGTTCCAGCCGGGCGCGGAGATGGCGGGGACCTTCCTGGCGGTTCTCCCCCTGTTCGTCGTCTTCCTCGTCCTGCAGGAGCACCTCGTGAACGCCGTCCAGATGCAGGGGACGACCGGATAATGGTCCGGAGTACTCCCCCTTCGGACGCCTCGCGTGCGACCGACGCCGACGATGGACGAGGCGAACGCACCGAGACGCGTCGGGGCGTCACCGACCCGGAAGCGTCGGTGTTCCGCCGGTCGAACGAGACGGACGCGCTCGGCGACGTACGGGACGCCGACGGGATTCGATCGAACGCATTCGTTACGACGCTGAAGTTCGTCTACCGCCACAGTACGGCGCTCGTCCCCATGAGCGTCCTCTGGGTGCTCTGTTCGCTCCCGCTCGTCACGGTCGGACCGGTCAGCCTCGGCGCGTACTCGGTGGTGCTGTCGCTCCGCGAGACGGGGCGTGTGGACCGGAGCCGCGTCGTCGGGACGGTTCGAACGAATCTCGTCCCCGCGACGCTCCTCGGCTTCCTCCCGGTGACACTCGTCGGCATCGCTGCGCTGTACGTTGCCACCGGGTTGGCGGCCGGGGTCGTCGGGACGGCACTCACTGTCGGTGCGCTGTACGCGGGGCTGTATCTCGGCGTGCTGTTGATACCGACGTTCGTCTCGGTGGCCGGCGGGGCCGAGCCGAAGGCCGCGCTCCGCGAGTCGTACGTGTGGCTCGCGAAATCGCCGGCGACCGGACTGCAACTCCTCATCGTGACGGCCGTCCTCCTCGTCGCGACGCTCGGGCTCAGTATCGGGTTCCTCCTGCTGTTCGCCGGTATCGCGGCCAGCTACCACGTCGAAGTCGTCGTCCGATCGACCACAGACGCGGACTTGCTGTCGAGTTTCGACGCAGGGAGACGATGACCACAGCCGAGCCACGGGCGAGGTGAAGCCGTCGATTCGGGCGCCCTCATCGCCGCTCGCACCTTCCGAACGCATGAAAAGATTCATACCACGAATGCGAGAACGGAACGAACAATCAGTGAAACCATGAGTATCGAACAACACGAATCGGTAGCGACGAGACGAACGTCTCGTTCTCTCTCGGGAACGTGGACGCTCCGGCTCGACCCCGAAGACGCCGGTGTCAAGGACGCGTGGGCGGCCAGCGACGCCGACTGGCGGGACGACGAGTGTCTGACGGTCGACGTCCCGCACGCCTGGCAGGAGCACGAGACGTGCCGCGACTACACGGGTGTCGCCTGGTATCGCAGAACGGTGACGGTCGACGACACACCGGAGAACACGGCGTCGTTCCTCCGGTTCGGAGCCGTCGACTACGAGACGACCGTCTGGGTCAACGGCATCGAGTGCGGGTCGAACCGGGGAGGGTACCTCCCGTTCGAGGTGGACGTCACCGAGGCACTCGAACCGGGTCGGAACGTCGTGACGCTCCGGGTCGACGACCCCGAGGACATCGACGAGATTCCCCACGGGAAACAGGGCGACCCCTGGTACACCCGGGTCAGCGGCGTCTGGCAGGACGTCACCCTCGAGACGCGACCGGAGACACGCGTCGACACGGTTCGGGTGACGCCCGACCTCGACGACGACACGGCGACCGTAGACGTCGACGTCGTCGGACTCGAAGCGACCGCGGTCGACGTCGCCACCGAGGTTCGCCTCGAACGCGACGGCGAGACCGTCGCCACAGCCGACCCGATTTCGATTTCGGCTCTCGAAGGGAATCCGGACGAGGGGCACGCCACCACGACAGTGGGCCTCGACGACCCCGACTACTGGCATCCGGACGACCCGGTGCTGTACGACGTCGTCGTCGACCTCGTCGACACGGACGAGGGAGAGCGATGCGTCGATTCGTACCACGACTACTTCGGGATGCGGTCTGTCTCCTTCGAGGGACGTCAGCTCTACCTGAACGGTGAGCCGCTGTTCATCCGGGGTGCCCTCGACCAGGGCTACTACCCGAAGACGCTGTACCGACCGTTCGAGGACGACCTCTTCGAGCGCGAGATCGAGACGGCGAAGCGACTCGGGTTCAACCTCCTCCGCAAGCATATCAAGCCGGCGCACCCCGACTGGGTCGAGGCGGCGGACCGCCTCGGATTGCTCGTCTGGGAGGAAGTCGCGAACCCTGCACGGTACACGGAGCGGTCGAAGCGGGAGGTACGCGAGCAGGCTCGCGGCCTCATCAACCGCGACTACAACCGGCCGTCGGTCATCGCGTGGAGCCTCTACAACGAGGAGTGGGGCATCGGCCACCACCACGAGGAGTCGTACGTCTGGGACGATCCCGAGAAACAGGAGACGCTCGGTCACCTCTACGAGGAAGCAAAGGAGTGGGACCCGACGCGGCTCGTCTGCGACAACTCCGGGTGGGCGCACGTCGCGACCGACATCAACGACTACCACCGCTACTTCGCCAGTCCAGACCGCTCCAGGGAGTGGATGGCTGACCTCGACCACATCTACGCCCACCCCCACGAGAACTACGCGGCCGAGTGGACCGATCCCCACGAGACGCCCATCGTCATCTCGGAGTTCGGGACGTGGGGACTCTGTGACACAGACCGCCTCCGGGAGTTCTACGATGGCACTCCGCCGTGGTTCTACCATCCGTTCCTCGTCCCCGAGGAGTACCGCGGTGGCGACCTCGACAGCCACCACCTCCACCTCGAATCGGGTGTCCGGCGTTCCCCGGCCGGGTTCGACGAGCGGTACGCGGACACCGCTCTCCCCGGGATGTTCGACGACTTCGACGAGGCGGTCACGACGTGGCAGTGGCGCGAGTTCGTCTCGCTGAAAGACCAGATCGAAGAGCTCAGACGACGCGAGGGCATCGCCGGCTACGTCGTCACGGAGTGGACCGACGTCGAGTGGGAGTTCAACGGCATCGTCGACTACCTCCGCGAGGAGAAGGTCTTCCACGACCGCTTCGTCGAGATCAACGGCGAACTGTGCGTCACCGCCGAACCCGAGTCACACGTCGGGTGGGCGGGTGACTCGTTCTCCCTCGATATCAGTATCGTGAACGACACGAGGACTGGCGGAACGGCGACCGTCGAGTGGACCGTCCGCGACGGTGACGCCGTCGTCGAAAGCGGGGACGAAGAGACCACGCTCGACGCGTTCGGGACGACCGACGTCGGTACAGTCTCGTTCGTCCCCGAGGCCCCGAACGGGCCGCGACGGCTCACGGTCGAACTCTCTCTCGACGGCGACGTCGGGACGACCACCAACCGCGAGTACGTCGTCGTCGTCCCGCGAGCGGTCGAGTCCCGGGGAGACGTCAGCCTGTTCGTTGGAGACGACGCGCTTGCCGAGCGACTCCGCGGCGCACGGTACACAGTCGCCGACAGCATCGACGAGGCCGACGTCGCCATCGTCACGCACGTCGGCGACCACGTCGGCGAGTTCATCGACGGCGGCGGGAAGGCGCTGTTGCTCCCGGGACCACACGAGTTCCGGCCGCAGACGAACCTCTTCAGTTACGAGGAGCTCCCGCCGGGAGAGAACTGGAACCTCGCGTCGGCGATGTACGCACAGGACAGCCCGCTTCTCGACGACGTCACGGGCGAGAAGCGGCTCGGCTGGGCGTTCGAGGATATCTTCCCCAACGCAGTCGCGACGGACCTTCACCGCGATTCCGACGAGATTCACGTCGGTTACATCGAGGGGTGGATGGCCAACTGGGGCTCACCGCTCGCGTTCCGTCGCGTCGGGGAGGGGACAGCGTGTACCTGTACGTTCCCGCTCGGAACCGCCTACGGCGACCACGCCGTCGGGACGATCCTGTTCGACCGTCTCGTCGCCGACCTCGCTACCCGAGACAGCGCACCGGAGTAACCACGGATGAGCCGAATCACTGACTACGAGCTGTACGAGGTGCCGCCGCGGTGGCTGTTCCTCCGCGTCGAGACCAGCGACGGCCGCGTCGGCTGGGGCGAACCAGTCGTCGAGGGACGCGCACACACCGTCCGCGGCGCGGTCGAGGAGTTGATGGAGACGTCCCTCCTCGGCGAGGACCCACACCCGATCGCGGACCACTGGCAGGCGATGTACCGCGGTGGGTTCTACCGCGGCGGTCCAGTACTCATGTCGGCCATCTCGGGCATCGACCAGGCGCTGTGGGATTTACGAGGAAAGGCGTTCGACGCGCCCGTGTACGAGCTCCTCGGCGGACCAGTCCGAGAGAGAATGCGGGTGTACCAGTGGGTCGGCGGCGACCGGCCGGCGGACGTGGGCAGCGCGGCACGAGAGATGGTCGAGCAGGGCTTTTCGGCGCTCAAGATGAACGCCACACCGGAGTTCCGTCGGATAGAGAACCCGAGGGCCGTCGAGGCGGCCGTCGACCGCATCCGCGAGGTGCGCGAGCGTGTCGGCCCCGAGGTCGACATCGGCGTCGACTTCCACGGACGGGTGGCGAAGTCGATGGCCAAGCGCCTCGCCGCAAAGCTCGACCCGTACGACCCGATGTTCGTCGAGGAGCCGGTACTGCCCGAACACGACGAAGCCCTGACCGAGGTCGCCGCGCACACCGCCACCCCGATCGCGACGGGCGAGCGGCTGTACTCGCGGTGGGAGTTCAAGCGCCTGTTCGAACAGGGTGTCGTCGACGTCGTCCAGCCCGACCTCTCGCACGCCGGCGGCATCACCGAAGTGAAGAAGATCGCTGACATGGCCGAGGCGTACGACGTGGCACTGGCGCCACACTGCCCGCTCGGCCCCATCGCGTTGGCCGCCTGTCTCCAGGTGGACGGCGTCTGTCAGAACGCGCTCATCCAGGAACAGAGCCTCGGCATCCACTACAACGAGGGGAGCGACGTGCTCGATTACCTCGCGGACCCCTCGGTGTTCGAGTACGAGGACGGGTACGTCGACATCCCGGGCGGTCCGGGTCTCGGCATCGAAATCGACGAGGACGTCGTCGAAGCGCGGGCGGGAGACGTCGACTGGCACAACCCAGTCTGGCGGCACGACGACGGCAGCGTCGCGGAGTGGTGAGGAGAGGTAAGGCGACAGGCGAATCACGCGCGAACGAACTGCGACCAACGGACGAACACGAGAACACGAATCATGACCGAACGCGACAGATGGACCGAAGAAGAGGCATGGGACTGGTATCGAGAGATGGAGTGGCCCGTCGGCTGTAACTACTTGCCCTCGACGGCGGTCAACCCGACCGAGATGTGGCAGGCGGCGACGTTCGACCCCGAGACCATCGACCGAGAGCTCGGCTGGGCCGCCGACTGGGGGATGAACTCCGTCCGCGTCTTCTTGCAGTATCTCGTCTGGAAGGACGATCCGGAGAGTCTCGAACGGCGAATGGACCGTTTCCTGACGATCGCCGACGACCACGGCATCTCGACGATGTTCGTGCTGTTCGACGACGTCGGTTTCTCGGGCGACGAACCCTCTCTCGGCCCACAGAAAGACCCGATCCCGAACACCCACAACAGCCAGTGGACGCCGAGTCCGGGCCACGAGCGGGTCGTCAACCGCTCGACGTGGCCGGACCTCGCCGAGTACGTCCGCGACGTCATTCGTCGCTTCCGAGGCGACGAACGGGTCTTCTGCTGGGACACCTACAACGAACCCGGCAACAGCAAGATGGACGAGAAGTCCAACCCTCTCCTCCGAGAGTCGTTCACGTGGGCACGGGAGGCCGATCCGGTCCACCCCATCACGGCGGGCGTGAACTGGGACCCCAACCGGACCGAACAGAACCGTATCGGAAGCGAGGAGGCGGACGTCGTCTCGTTCCACGATTACAGCGGCTTCGGCTTCACCAAACACCGTGTCGAGTCCCTCCAAGAGGAGTGGGCACGACCGCTCCTCTGTACGGAGTGGCTCGCACGGACCCGCGACAACCTGGTCGAGACGCACCTCCCGTACTTCAAGCGGGAGGGGGTCGGCTGTTACACCTGGGGGTTCGTCAACGGGAAAGTCCAGACGCACCTGCCGTGGAGCACGGCACAGACGTCGATCGCCGAGGCCGTCGAGGGCGAGGACACCGACACGTGGTTCCACGACCTCCTCCACGACAACGGCACGCCGTACCGGCAGAGCGAGTACGAGACGTTCCAGCAGTACGTCGTCAGGGACGAGCCGGCACCCGAACTCGAACGACTCGTCGATCTCGCACCGGGCGTCGACACGGAGGCGGTCGACGCAGACGTCGAGCAGCCTCGCGACGACCAGCCCGGTCCGTACCACGGGTGAACGAGCGTGACTGACACGACGGCTCACGGGCGGTTCGCCGGTCAGACGGTGCTCGTCACCGGCTCGACCCGCGGGATCGGTGTGGGGGTCGCTCGTCGGTTCGTTGAGGAGGGTGCGAACGTCGTAGTGACCGGTCGGTCGGCCGACGACGGAGCGGCGGTCGCCGACGAACTCGCGGCGCAGGCGACGACCGACGGAACGGCGGGAGATGTACAGTTCGTCCGGGCAGACATGCGAGAGCCCGGCGACGTCGAGGCGCTCGTTCGGGCGACGGCCGATCGTTACGGTGGCCTGGACGTGCTGGTGAACAACGCGGGAGTTCAGACGGAGACGACCGCCACCGAGGCGACGATGGACGACTGGGAGTTCGTCCTCGAGACGGACTTCCGCTCGTTCTGGCTCTGTGCGAAGCACGCGGTCGAGCACATGTCCGACGGCGGGTCTATCGTCAACATGTCATCGAATCACGCGTTCTCGACGATGCCGGGGGTGTTTCCCTACAACGCGGTCAAGGCCGGGATCAACAGCATGACTCGGGCACTGGCGCTCGAGCTCGGCCCCCACGGCATCCGGGTCAACACCGTCAACCCGGGGTGGATCGAAGTCGAGCGGACGAGAGACGAACTCGACGACGACGACCGCGACCGGGTCGAACGGATCCACCCGCTCGGGCGTATCGGCACCCCCGAGGACGTCGCCGGGACCGTCGCGTTCCTCGCGAGCGACGACGCCGCGTTCATCACGGGAGCGAGCCTTCTCGTCGACGGGGGACGCTCAGCGGTGATGCAGGACCACACGTTCGTCGAGTACGCCAACCCGATCCGTTCCGAGAACAGAGACGAACCCGCCGCACCCCGCTCCAGTCGGACGCGGCCGCGCTAGCGATCGCCACTGCACTCGATGACGAGAACAAAACGGCACGTCGTCGCTCCGAGCAGTGGTCGGAGGGGTCGGCGGGTCGATTACGGGCCGAGATCCGTCCGCTCACCTAGACTCTCGCTCACCCGCTCGACGTCGTCGGGTGCCACCGCCGGCTCATACGAGAGTGTCCGCTCGCCGCCCGGGTCACCACCGGGTGGTGCAGCACTCTTGGCGTCGCGCCGCCCGACACATCGGGCGAGGAACGCACCGACGAACGCGTCGTCCGAGCGGGGAGTCGGGGACTCTGGAGAGCCAGGTCGCGTCGGTCCCCACACGGGCCGCGGCGACGGCGACGGTGCTCTCCGCACGGTCGTTCCGAAGCTCACGGTCACGAGCGGTTGCGAGGTGTTCGCCGGTCGGTGAGGACAACCGGACCCTCGTCTCTCCGAAGGTGGCCAGCCCTGGCACGGACGTGGTGGTGGACACGTCTCGAACGACCCTCAAGAGCGTACCGACGACCGGTTCGCACGCACGGAGGGCGAAGGAGAGGATTAATCCGAGGCGTCCTCGAAAGCGAGAGAGATGACCGAAGCCGAGCGCCTCGTCCGAGAGACGGGTATCGTCGCGATCCTGCGTGGGTTCGACGAGGAGACCACACTGGCGACGACAGCGGCACTGACACGGAACGGAGTCCGTGCGGTCGAGATCACGGCGAACACCGACGGATTCGAGCGGACGCTCGAGGTCGTATCGAACGCTCACGACGGGGCGGACGTCGTAATCGGTGCAGGAACGGTGTTGGATTCCGCGACAGCGCGGGCCGCGATCGCGTCCGGTGCGGAGTTCCTCGTCACACCGACGTTCGCCGAGGACGTCGTGCGGACCGGTAACCGCTACGGAATTCCCGTCGTCGTCGGGGTGGCGACGCCGACGGAAGCGCTGAACGCGTACGAGACCGGAGCGACGATGTGCAAGATATTCCCGGCGAGTTCGCTGGGGCCGGGGTTCGTCTCCGCGCTCGGGGGACCACTCCCGCAGATTCCACTCGTGCCGACCGGTGGTGTCACCCGCGAGAACGCGACGGCGTTCTTCGAGGCGGGAGCAGTGGCACTCGGCGTCGGGAGTGCCATCGCGCCGACCGACGCCGTCGAACAGGGGGACTTCGAGGCGATAGAGCGGCGTGCCGGCGAGTTCGCCGCGATCGCGCGACAGTACCGAACGAGGTGACCGACAGCGGAAGCGAGCAGTGACCGCGGGACGGCGATTTAGAGGAAGCCACCGTAGAATCAGCTGTGTTAATATAAGTAATTGTATCCTACTGTGTTCGAGAGCCAGAGAAAAATCTGATTCAATCATATTTAGCAGATATTTAGTGTGGTATCTGTTTCTCGTTGGCTTGTAGAGGGAAAATGACTTAACCTCGTCTACAATGTATCGAACGGCCGTAGGGATCTTGTACAAAGACTATAATATCTCTTCAAGAGAACCGTTCGATTCAGCGGTCGAGTCACAGACCCACATCGCGGGTAGTAGTTCTATCGTGGCGCTGCGGAAGTGGTGTTCGGCGAGCAGTGGAGGGGACAGGAGAACGGCTACACGAACTCGCAGAGCGACCCGTCGACTGGTCACCGACACGGGCGTCGCCGGTGTCGCCCCCACCTGTCGAGTCGCTCCCAGCGCGTCGAACGAGAGCGCCCGAACACGGTCGTCTGAGTGTTCAGTCGTTCAGTCGCCCAGGGTGGGGAGCCCTCTTTCCGCCGGCGAGCGTGCTCCTTCGGCAGAGGTCTCGTGACTCACTCCGGCGACAGGCCGCTATCTCGCGCGACAACACACACTCGTTGGTCCGCCAGCGCGCTCGTCGTCCCCGCTATCCGCTTCAGTCGTCGGCCGGTCGCGGGTCGGCGTCGGCCTGGCCGCTCCAGAGGTCGGCGTACGTCCCGTCTCGAGCGACCAACTCCGCGTGCTCGCCCTGTTCGACGAGACGCCCGTCGTCGAGGACCACGATCTCGTCGGCGTGCTGGATCGTCGAGAGGCGGTGGGCGATGACGAACGCCGTGCGGTCTTCGACCAGTCGCTCGAGGCTCTCCTGGATGAGTTCCTCCGTCTCGGTGTCGACGTCGGAGGTCGCCTCGTCGAAGATGATGACGGCGGGGTCGTTCACCAGCGCGCGGGCGATGGCGAGTCGCTGGCGCTGGCCGCCCGAGAGCTTCACGCCGCGTTCGCCCACTTGGGTGTCGTAGCCGTCGGGGAGGTCGCGGATGAACTCGTCGGCCGCCGCGGCGGTCGCGGCCTCGACCACGCGATCGCGAGCCGCCTGGTCGCCGTGGCCGTCGCCGCCGCTGTCGCCGGCCCACTCCGCCTGGAGCGTCGCTTCGTCGCCGTAAGCGATGTTCTCGGCGACCGTCCCCGAGA
>JBEPYA010000021.1:0-25222 GCA_041641615.1 Salinigranum sp.
AGGGAAGGACGCCGAACGTCCAGGCGAGCGGCTTGTCGACGAGGTCCGGGAGCTGCGTGCCGAACACGAGTGCGAGCGCCGCAAAACCGGCCGGCCGCGACTTCGTTCGCGTGGTGTAGACGTGATAGAGGAGGTACCCGAACGCGGCGTGAGCCCAGGGGAGCATTCGGCGCTGGATACTGCCCGGGAACCCAAACAGGCTTCGGTCCGACGCGGGTCTGCGAACCGCAATCAGGGGGTGAGGGTTGTCGTGTCCGAGTGGGGTGGTCGTGACGGGATGTCGCCCGCCGCTGTCGTCGACCGTTCACCCTCTGCCGCCCGGAAGAGGTCGAAGAACCAGCTAGTGTCACCTGTATACCCTCATTATTGATGGTGGCGTTCGAACGACTTAGCGATGAGGACGACGGTCGATCAAGTCTCGATCGAGTCGCTCGCCACCGCGGTCTCCACGGTGGTCGCGGACGTGGAGTCGTGCGAGACCCTCGACCTCCCTCCGCTGAGTGAGTCCATCGACATGGGTGCGCTGCAGTCGTTCTGTGAGACTGAGTCCCTCCGAACCGACGGGGTGACCGGCACGGTCTCGTTCACCTACTCCGACTCCGTCATCCGTGTCAACACGGGTGACTCGGTCCGCGTCAGTGCCGCTCCGGCGAGGGACGAGACGACCACGGAGGACTTCGTCCCTCTCGATACCGACGCTCCTGACTCCGAGCCCACCTCACAGCCCGACTCCTGACGGAGTGTTTCGTGTGCCGCCTCGGGGGAGACGACCCTCCGTCACCTCCGTACTCCCGCTTTCTGCACGCTGAGCGGTGCGACCGACTGACTTTTGTTCCGTGACCGATTCGGTCGGTGTATGGATGACGATGTCCGGTGGGGCCTCCTGGCGCCGCCGTGGCTTCGCCGCGTTCCCGCAGACCTCGCAGCGGTCGTCGCACTCACCCTCCTGACGGTCGCTGTGGTGTTCCTCCCCGTCGTCCGCGAGACGCCGCTCCGCGTCGTCCTCGGGTTGCCGTTCGTCCTGTTCGTTCCGGGCTACGCGCTCGTCGCGGCGCTGTTCCCCGAGCGGGGGTCCGAATCCACCGAGGACGACGAGGTCGACGGCTCCGGCATCACGGGACTCGAACGCGTCGCGCTCTCGTTCGGCGTCTCCATCGCGGTCGTGCCACTCGTCGGACTCGTCCTCAACTTCACGCCGTTCGGCATCCGCCTCGTCCCCATCGTGGTCTCGCTCACCGCGCTCGTGCTGGTGCTCACGGCCGTCGCCGCCCGTCGGCGACTGGCGCTCCCGGCCGACGAGCGATTTTCCGTTCCGTGGCGCGAGTGGCTTCGGGCCGGCAGGACGGAACTGTTCGAACCCGAGACGCGGACCGACGGCGCGCTCAACGTCCTGCTCGTCGTCTCGCTCGTGCTGGCCGTCAGCAGCGTCGGGTACGCCGTGGCCGTCCCGAAGCAGGGCGAGTCGTTCACCGAGTTCTACCTCCTCACCGAGAACGACGAGGGCGAACTCGTCGCGGACGGCTACCCGACCGAGTTCGTCGCCGGCGAGTCGCGGTCGCTCGTCGTCGGCGTCGGCAACCAGGAACACCGCCAGCAGGCGTACACCGTCGTCGTCGAACTCCACGAGGTCGCGGTGGAGAACAACTCCACGCGCGTGCTGGACCGCGAGCGCCTGCAGACGTTCGAACTCCAGACCGAACACAACGAGACCTGGCAGCGCCAGCACTCGGTGACGCCCGAGACGACGGGCGAACGGCTTCGGCTCACCTACATGCTGTATCAGGGTGGCCCGCCCGCGACACCGACGACCGAGAACGCCTACCGCGAACTCCACCTGTGGGTGAACGTGACGGCGCAGTGACGAGCGTGACCGGACTCATCGACCGGTGAGAAGCGGTCCGGACGCACCGCGACTTTCGGCCCGCACTACCTCAACGAGAGAGTCTGCGGATAACGGTTCGTGGCACACGCCCAGCAACAATAGGTGAACTACCCTACCCTACTCGCTCACGGCTGACGCCGTTCGCTCCTTGAGGGTAGGGCTTCCTGTTTCCACGACGCGCTTTGCAGACACAGGCGTATCCGCAGGGAGCGCAGTCTCCACAGGCGGTGATTCGGAGTATCCCACTCCTACATCTTCGAGGCCGCGAGAAAGAATGTTCCACGCCGCATTCGCGTCCCTGTCTGCCTCGAACCCGCAGGCGGGACAGGAGTGTTCACGGACCCAGAACGGCTTCTCCGTTGAGACACCACACGCCGCGCACTCTTTGGTCGTCCCTCGGGGGTCCACGGCGACGAAGTGCGTTCCCTCCCGCTCACACTTGTATTCGAGCAGTGAGAGGAACGTTCTCCATGCCGAAGACGCCGTGTTTCGACTGTTCGAGGGCGACTCCATCATCCCCTTCACGTTCAGGTCTTCGACCGCCACCAAGTCGTACTCCCGAGCGTAGTAGTTCGAGAGCTTGTGGAGGAAGTCGCGGCGCTTGCGTCGGAGGTCCGCGTGACACTCCGCGACCCGACGCCGTTGCTTCTCGTAGTTGGCAGACCCGTGCTGTTTGCGCGAGAGTTTCCGTTGCTCGCGCTCCAAGCGGTCACGCTCGTCGGTGAGGTCGAGCGACCCGACCGCCATGCCGTCGGTGTCGTGGGCGTACTTAAGAATCCCTACGTCGATGCCGACGCATTTCTCGGGGTTCTCCGGTGGTTCGGGCGGTTCGCGGTCCATTTGGACGCCGAACGTAGCGAACCACTCACCCGTCGGTTCCTTCTTGAGCGTGACCTGCTTGAGCGTCGCGTCGTCAGGGATAGCACGGTGGAGCCGAATCGGTATATCCGCGAGTTTCGAGAGTGAGAGGACAGTCTGACCGCCCTTCTTGTCGAGCTTGAAGCCAGACTGACTGTAGGTGAAACTGCGGAACTCCCGTGGCGGTTTCCACTTGAGTTGACCGACGCCGTAGCCGTTCTTCTTGAGCGCCGAGAGTCCTTTGAGGTTGTCGAACAGGCGTTCGACGACGGTTTGGAGAACCTTCGAGTACACGTCAGAGAGGTCGTCCCACCACGTCTTGAGGTCGGGGAGTTCCGACCGAAGCGTGGTCATGGACGGCAGTTCGCCGTGTTCGTCTTGGTACTCGTTGAGGCGGTAGAGTGTGTGGTTGTAGAGTTGCCTACAAATGTCTCGGTGCCGGTCCAACTCCTCACGGTGGGCGTCGGACGGCTTGAGACGGTACTTGTAGGCGTAATACATTCGTTACGCTCGTTCCTCGATTAACTCGTCCAACTGCTCGCGGACGAACGATGAGAGGTTGAGGTGTTGGTCCTCAATCCACTCGTCTTGGTCCTCCCGAATGGTGATTGTCTTCCGTTTCACTGTAATGCACGGTATGCACGTCACACGTATAGTAATTTTGGTGAAGCGTTGGCCTGTGGGCCGAGCGTCGAAGGTGTTTGAGAGCTGTGCGGGCGTCGCCAGAACGCCCGCGTTCTGGCTGCCAACCAGAAGCCTGCGGCTTCTGGTGACGGCTGTATCCCCTCCCTGCTCGCGCCTCCCTTTCGGTCGGCGCTCGCTGAGGAAGGGGGCTTAGCGCCTCAATTCAGCTAACACACTTCAGTCGAAGTGTATACTGTATGTCTCAACAGATAGCAGACGTCCTCGACGTGGACGAGTTCACGCTGGGTCTCGTCGGCCCCGACCAGGAGTGGGCCGGGACGGTCCGCGACGGCGGAACGGTGCGGACACACACGCCCGCGGGGTGTTGGGGGCCGATGATCACCCCCGAGTTCCGCGGCGGCCACGAGGTGACCCGGCCCATCTACGTCGAGAACGCCGAACCTGGCGACGCGCTCGTCGTCCGCATCAAGGACGTCGAGGTGACGAGCATCGCGACCAGCACCGGGAGCATGGCCGAGCGTGAGGGGGCGTTCGGCGACGACCCCTTCGTCGACCACAAGTGTCCCGAGTGCGGCACGCCGTGGCCCGAGACGGTTGTCGAGGGGACGGGCGAGGAGTCGATCCGATGTGTGGAGTGCGGGGCGAACGCCTCCTCGTTCGGCTTCGAGTACGGCTACACGGTCGTCTTCGACGACGACCGGACCGTCGGCATCACCGTCGGCTCCGAGGGCGCTCACGACCTGGCCGAGCGAGCGGACGAGGCGATGGCGCTCCCGGAGAACTCGCGACAGCACCCCATCCTCCTGTACGAGCCCGACGAGATGCCCGGGACGCTCGGCCGCCTCCAGCCCTTTATCGGCAACATCGGGACAACACCGACCGTCGAACTCCCCGACTCGCACAACGCGGGCGACTTCGGGCAGTTCCTCATCGGCGCGGGCCACGACTGGGGCCTCCCGGACGAGGAGGCGCTGGAGGCGCGGACGGACGGTCACCTGGACTCGAACGACGTCCGCCCCGGCGCGACGCTCGTCTGCCCCGTCCGCGTCGAGGGC
Source organism: Salinigranum sp. (assembly GCA_041641615.1). Taxonomy (GTDB): domain Archaea; phylum Halobacteriota; class Halobacteria; order Halobacteriales; family Haloferacaceae; genus Salinigranum. The sequence continues at coordinate 4,441 of JBEPYA010000021.1, forward strand.
GCGGGGCTGTACGTCGGTGACCTCCACGCGAACCAGGGCGACGGCGAACTCTCGCTGCACACGACCGACGTCAGCGGGAGGACGGAGCTCGAAGTCGAGGTCATCAAGGGCCTCGACCTGCCGGGCCCGCTGTTGCTCCCGAACGAGGAGGACCTCCCGCACATCGCGAAGCCGTACACCGACGATGAACGCGAGGCGGGCGAGGGACTCGCCGCAGCCTACGGCGTCGACCACCTCCACGACGCCGGTCCCATCCAGTTCATCGGGTCGGGCGCGACGGTCAACGACGCGACGCAGAACGCCTTCGACCGCGCGTGCGAACTGTTCGGCCTCTCGGAAGGAGAGGTTCGCTCGCGGTGTACGTTCACCGGTGGCGTCGAGATCGCCCGGCTCCCGGGCGTCGTCCAGCTGTCGATGCTCGCACCGATGGAGCTGCTCGAACAGGTCGGACTCGCCGAGACCGTGCGGTCGCAGTACGACCTCTGAAGCGTTCTCCGACGTCCCACGCCGTCGACCCCAACACACTGTTTTCGAGGATCTGTGGTCGGTCACCCGCCGCGCATCGCGGGAAACAGCTGCATCGACTCCGCGTCGGCGACCGACTCGTCGAGGTCGACCCGCCGTTCGTCGACGACGACACGAACGCTCGGTCGGAGGGTCCCGCCGTCGTCGGTGAGGTGCGTGCCGGCGCGGGGGTACGCGTCGACGAACGCGGCGAGGACGTCGCGGACCGTCTCGCCCTCCGGGTCGACCTGGACCGTCTTCGCGCCGGTCGCAGAGCGGAGCGGGCCGTACACGGTGAGTTCCATGTGGTCGAACCCATCGGCCGTGCAGTGATAACGGTTGTCGCGCGCGTCGACGGCGTGCTCTGCGGCCCGCGAGTCGGAGACCGCGACTACGGGGCCTTGTAGTAACTCCGCTCTCCCTGGCCGTCGTCGACGATTCGCCGCCGCACCGTCCCGTCGTCGACGAGGGCATCGAGGATCGAATTGACCGTCGCGATGTCCAGGATGCAGCCGATGAAGTCGTCCAAGTCGGGATCGGTCACGTTCGCCTCCGACCACCCGGGGCTCATGACTCCTGCCGTGATTTCCCTGACGTTGAACGCCTCTTCGTCCTGCTCCTGAAGGAACGCGATGATTTCGGCTTCGATGGAGTACCGCTCCTCTCCCTCCTCGAACGTCGCTTGATCGATGGGCATAGGTCTGGTAGGGGCGTTCGTTTCTAAAGGGCTACCGGACTACCTATTCCCTGTCTGCCGGTGCGTGCCGAACGGAGAGGGACTGTCACACTCGGACGGTGAGAGCGCACACTTTAATCTCGTCGCGGTGACTGACTCTACCTGAATGGGGTACCGCCAGGCACTCGCCCTCCGCTGGTCGCGCCGCGACCGTCTCGCCGTCCTCGTCATCGCCGTCACCATCGCCTTCCTGACGGGGGTGACGCTCCTCGGCCTCGCGATGGCCGGGCAGACGACGGCTATCGCCGCCGACTTCGACTCCCCGGGGACCGTCGAGTCGTTCGACTCGGTCGCCGAGGCGCAGGCGGCCGCCGGGGGCGGCGAGTACGTCCTCCCCGTCACGACCATCTCGCTCGACGGGGAACGTCGGACCGTCATCGGGATGCCCACACCGCCGCCCGAGGTGAGCGCGCGCGGTCAGACGGTCGCGCTGCCGGCCGGGAGCGACGGGGTGCTCGCGGCGACGACACAGCAGCAGACTCTCCAGGGGTCGGTCGAGACGGCGTCCGGCACGCAGCAGATCACGCTCGCGCCGCGGCCCTCCGGAGCAGTCGTCCCCGACGGGTGGTACGTGACGACCGCCTCGACGGTCGAAGCGCTCGGCCCGACGGGGGCGTTCGTCCTCTCGCCCGACAGTCCGGGGCTCGTCCCCTCGGACGGGGCGGTGCCGCTCCTCTCCGTCCTCGCCTTCTTCGTCCTCGGGACCCGCCAGCTGGTCGACCTCCTCCTGTTGACGAGCCTCGCGGGTGGCGTCCTCGTCGCGGTGACGACGTTCAGCGTCACCCGCGTCGTCGTCGAGGATCGCCGCGAGACCATCTCGGTCGTGCGGTCGACCGGAGCCTCGCCCCTCTCCGTCTACTCGATCTTCGGCGTCCGCGCCCTCTTGCTCACGGGTATCGGCGTCGCGTTCGGCTACGCACTCGGCCTCGTGCTCGTCAGGAGCGTGGTCAACGCCGCCGTCTTCGTCGGGGCACCGACCTCCCTCTCCGTCTCCGTCTCCTCGGAGGCGGTCCGACTGCTCGTCCCGACGAGCGTTTTCGTGGTTCTTCTCGGGGGGCTCGCGGGAGTCGTCGCCGCCCGTCCGGCCGTTCGCCCGCCGCCAGCGACCGTCACACGGCCCTCGACCGCGCTGCCGACCAGGGGGGGTTCCCTCAGCGAGGTCCGCCGACGGCTCCGGCCCACCCTCCTGAGTTGGGACGCGCTCGTCCCCTCGACGGCGACGCTCTCGGTGTTCGTCCTGTTCGTCCTCCTCATCGCGGCGTCGGGCGGCGCGCTCGCCTCGCTCACGCCCAACGACCAGCAGACCATCACCGAGGCGGACGCCTCCCACCCGATCGAGAGCAAGGTCCCCGTCTCGTACGCCGAAACGCTCCAGCAACAGGGTATCGCCGCGAGCCCCGAGCTCCTGCTCTTCGAGGTCTCTCGGGGCGAGCCGTTCCTCGTCCGCGGCGTCGAGTACGAGTCGTACGCGTCCGTCTCGAATCCGACACTGGTTCGGGGGCGCACCCCACAGACCGCCGACGAAGCCGTCATCGGCGCGGACCTCGCCCAAACGTTGAACGTCGACGTCGGCGACACGGTCACGCTCGGCGGGAGCACCCGACCGGCGTTCACGCGCGTCGAACTCGTCGGTGTCTTCTCCGGGGAGGGCGTCGAGGACGACCAGCTCCTCGTCTCGCTCGAAACGGGGACGCGCCTCACCGCCGCCCGGGAGGGCGAGGTCAACTTCATCCGGACCGAACCGATCGAGGCCGGCGACGGGAGCGGCCCGACCCTCTCGGTACTCGGTGCGGCGGCCAACTCGAACGACCAGGAGACGACGCTCCGACTCATCGTCCAGAACTACGGCCTCGCGCCCATCGACGAGCGAGTGACCGTCCAGTTCGGCGAGGACACCCGCGACGTGGCTCTCGACCTCCGACCCGGACAGACGCGGGGCGTTTCGGTCACCTTCCCACCGCGAGAGCCCGGCGAGTACGAACTCCGCGTGGCCGACACCAGCCAGTCGGTGCAGGTCGGTGCCGGGGGCGACAACGCGCTGTCGGTCGACCTCCCGGCCGAGGTCCCGCCGGGGTCGGAGCCGCTGGTCACTGTCGCTCGCGGCACCCAGCCAGTCGCCAACGCGACGGTGCAGCTGCAGGGGCGCGAGGAGACGTGGACGACGAACGACGAGGGCGTCGTCCGCCTCTCTTTCCCCGAGCAGGGGAGCTATACGGTCGTGGCGACCCGTGGCGAGGAGACGGCGCGCGTGGAGACTCGAGTGGTCGACGGGGCCGAACGGCGGTTCACCGCGAGCGTTCGCGTCCAGCCGCAGCAACCCTCCATCGCGACGAGACCCACCGCCGTCGCCACGCTCAAGAACCCCTGGGAGCAACCAGTCACGCAGACCGTGACGCTCGTCCAGGGCGACAATGCCGCCGAACGCGAACTGACCCTCCAGCCCGGTGCGAGCACCGAGCACCGCCTCCGGATCCCCCCGCGCGCGGCCGGCAGCTACACCGTGACAGTCCTCCAGAGTGGCCGGAACACCTCCGCGACGACGTTCGAGGTTCAGGGTGACGAACGGCTGGCCGCGGCGCTCGCCAGCAGCGGCCGCCAATCGAGCGGTGGGGGAATCGCCCAGGCCATCACCATCGTCTTCGGAAACATCCGCGTGCTGGTCGCCGCGATGGTCGCGCTCGTGGGGCTCATGACCGTCGGCGCGACGACGGCCTCGTTCGCCCGGAGCATCCACGCCGCCCGCGACGAGGTGGGAGTCCGCCGCGCCGTCGGCGCGTCCCCCGGAGGCATCTACCGACTCGTGCTCGGCGACGTGCTCCGCGTAGGCGGTGTGAGCGCCGCCCTCGCCGTCGGTATCGCCAGCGCGCTCGTCTGGCTCCTGCTCTCGCTCGGCGAACTCCGCCTCTTCGGCATCGTCCTCCGCCCGACGTTCTCGCCGACGCTCCTGCTCGCCGCGGGCGGCTGCGCGCTCGCTCTTGCACTCCTCAGTGCCGTCGTCGCCGCGTTCTCGCTCGTCTCCGCCGCCCCGGCGACGTTGCTCGCGCCGGTGTCCCGGGAGGCTCCCAAGCGTCCCGGCCGTCCGGGAATGACCCAGTCGGAGGTACAGAGTGATGACTGACATCGAGCACCACGGCTCGACGCGCGGGTCGGGCGAGTCGCGAACGCGAACCACGTCCGCGCTCGGTCGGCGACACGGTCACGGCCTGGGGACGCGCGGTCGTCGCGGGCTCGCCATCGCGTTCCTGCTGGCCGTCGCTGCCGTCGTCCGGTTCCTCCCGCTGTACTGGAGCCCCCACCCGGCGACGACGGACGGCTTCCAGTACGCGTGGTTCGCGACCGAGGCGCTCCGAACGGGTGCGTATCCCATTCCTGACTTCCGGGTCGACAGCTTCGTCTACACCGGACTCATCGCGAGCGTCTCGGCGGTTCTCGGCGTGGATCCGCTTCGCCTCACCCAGCCGCTCTCGTCGCTCGTCGGGCTCGGCGGCGTCTTTATCGGGATGGCGGTCGCCCACCGTGTGGCGAGCGAGTTCGCCTGGCCGCGCCGACGTGTCTCGGCTGCCGTCGTCGCGACGGGCGCGATTCTCGCGCTCGACGGCATCTACCTCCGCCGGACGATGGTCGCCGACGAGGAGGTGATGGCGTACGTCCTCGTCCCGCTTCTGTTGCTCGCGCTCCACCTCTGGCTCGTCAATGGGAACCGGACGAGACGCTGGGCGGTGGTGCTCGGGCTGCTGCTCGTGACGATGCCGCTGTTGCATATCCTCTCGACGCTCGTCGCCGCCCTCTCGATCATCGGCCTCGTCGTCGCCCACGCCGTCCGCAACCCGACACGCCGGACGCTCGTCGGCGGTGGCGTCGTCGCGGCCGGGTTCTGGCTCTACTTCGGGACGTACTACCAGCTCGCCGCGACCGTGATGACGCTCGCGTACGTCGACCGCATCACGGCGTTTCCGGGGCTGTTTCTCGCGTGGGTCATCATCCTCGTCGTCGGCGTCGCGTGGGCGTGGACGACCTCCTCGCGGGCCCGCGCTCTCGCCGTCGTCGTTCCGCTCCTCGTGTTCTACGCCGTCGCCGTCGTGAACGTCTTCATCGCCGTCTACCCAGGGACGCCGCGGACGCCGCTTCTGGTGTTGTTACCGGTGCTGTCGCTCGCGCTCCCGCTGCTCGTCGGCGCGTTCGGCATGGGGCTCCTCTCGCCGCAGCGACCTGCGGGTGCGTTAGTGGTCGGCCTCCTCGCGGGACCGCTCGCCATCCTCGGGTTCTCGCTGACCGCCGCGCTGACGCCCGAGTACGTGGGGACGGCGATTCGCGGGCAGACGTTCGGCCACCTCCCCCTCGCCATCCTGGCCGGCCTCGTCGTCGCCAGCCTCCTCGCTCGCGGTGTCGACGTCGACGCCGATACTGGGACGTCGCTCCCGGCCTCGCGTTCGGTCCTCGGCACGCTCGTCGTCTTCCTCGTCCTCGTGGCCGTCGTCGGCAGCCTCCCGTTCGCGTACATCAACCTCGACACGGGGTCGTACCCGAGTACGACGTTCGACTCGGAGTTCCGCGGCGTCGCGTTCGCCTCCGAGCGGACGACAGGGCCGTGGACCACCGACCACTCCCTCTCCCGGTCGGGGCTTCACTACTTCCGAAGCCAGACGGGCGTAACGGCGACGGCGAGTTGGGTTTCGGGTGGGGCGAGCCCGACGTGTCCCGTGCTGTCGCAGGAGTCGTGGACGACCACGGGTGCGCACCTGTTCCCCTTCGCCCCCGACACCGTCTCCGAGGAGCGATACGAGGCGTGGCTCGACAGTCGGCAGGTGGTGTACGTGAACACGGGACGCGACCCGGTGACGGTTTCGCTCCCGGTGAACCCCGCCGGGCAGGGATGTTGAACTGCGCGCCGTCGTGCCGATACGGCTCTTTCGGCGGAGGCCGTTCTTGAGGGACTCATAGACGATTCACGAACGAGTCCGGTGATGGTACGCCGACTAGGAGAGGTTTCGGTGGATGTACAGCATTTAGGTGAGTGACGGGCGTTTTCGACCGTTCAGGTGGACACTGATACTACCGAGCGGTCGGGGGAACCGCCCCGCTGCGTCGCTTCGGTCATTGCCGGGGTTATGAGATGAAGTGGTATAAAATATCCGAATAAAATATCGAATCGTTGTATCAGGGCAATTATTGTAACGGTTATGTCACAGAGACACGACGAGAGATCACACGCCGTCGGTCGGTGGTCACCGATGCCCGCCTTCGTCGCTCAGTCGGGCAACTGGAGTGCGAGGCTGTACATGACGCCGACCGACTCCGACTCGATTCGCCGTACGAGGCGGCTCGTCTCCGCGGTCAGAAACTCCCTCACTTGGGGTGGGAGCTCCGCCGACAGCGTCCGCGTCTCTGCAGCGTGAGCTTCGAGGTGGCTCGCAGTCCACGGGACGGGGTCGAGCAACGTTCGGCTCCGGTCGAACTGCCAGCCGGAGCCGACGAACAGTCGACGGAGCGTCTCCTCGGGATAGAACGACAGCGCGGGCGTCCCGCTCGCCAGTTCGGCCGCGGCGTTTTCGAGCGCGAAGAGGCCGGTGACGGCCGCCTCCTCGGGAAGCGGTTCGTAGTCGTCGACGACGAGGTGACAGCCGGGGGCCGCGACCCGCGTCAACTCGTCTGCGACCGTGTCGAGCGACTCGGGCGCGAGGAGGTTGAACAGCCCGTGGGCGGTGATGAGGCCGACCGAGTCAGTCGACAGCGGAAGCCCGCGGACGTCCGCGTTCAGCACGGCGAGGCTGTCGGGCTCGGTCCGAGCGAATCGGTCGCGGACGATGGCCGCGTGCGACGGGTCGTTCGTGACGGCGTACACGCGACCCGCACCGGCTGCGAGCAGTCCCGCCGTCGTGTTGCCGACGCCGGCCCCCGCCTCCAGACACACCCTGTTTTCGACCGGGCGGTCGTCGAGGGCGGCCGTTACGGTGCGGGGGATGTCCATCGCTCGGGCTCTCTTCTCCCGGTCAGTGGTGCAGCTGTTCGGGTACCGGGCTCTCCTCGTGGCGCAGTCGCTCCACGAGCGACCGCTGTGCGGGTTCGTCCATCCCGTCGTACCGCTGAGCCGCGTCGAGAACCATCGCGACCAGTTTCGGGTCTCCGGGACTGACGACACTCGTCAGCCCCTGGGCGGCCGCGAAGTCGAACCGCTCTCGGATTTCGGTGGGCGTGTCGACCGGCTCGTACCAGTTCGCGTACGGACGATCCGCTTCGGGGAGTTCGTCGGTCGAGGGCCACGGCCTCTTCGCGAAGGCCTTGATGCCGAGGGTTCCGATATCGGCGTCGTCTGCGGCATCGAGGACCGCCTCGTAATCGTGTTCCGCGTCGTCCTTCCCGGCGACGACCGGATTGAGGGGAAACATCACGGTGTCGAGGTCGTCGATGCGGTCGATGGCGTCGAGAATGAGCCCCGGGTCGGCGTGGCTCGTCAACCCGATGTGGTCGATGAGACCCTCCGATTTGGCCTCGCGGATGGCCCCGAGCGCCCCGTCGTCGTCGGTGATGGTCTCCAGTTCCTCCTCGTACTCGAGGCCGTGGATCTGGTAGAGGTCGATGTGGTCGACGCCGAGCCGAGTGAGCGACCGTTCGAGCTTCCGTCTGGCTCCCTCGTAGGACCGCTCCTGTGTCTTACAGCCGAGGAAGATCTCGTCGCGGTGCTGTCGCAGCTTCGGGCCCAGCTTGAGCTCCGCGTCTCCGTACGTCGGCGCCACGTCGAAGTGGTTGACGCCGCGGTCGAGCACGAGTTCGACCATCTGGTCGGCGCCTTCCTGTTCGAGCCAGTTGAGGGCGATCGCTCCGAACGTCATGAGGCTGCTCTCCTGACCCGTGTCCCCGAGTTCGCGCGTTTGCATGAGCTAGGTGACAGGAGCATCGCACAAAAGGCTGTGCTCGCCGGTGGGACGGTCGCACGCTCACCACCGGGTTCGCCCGTCGACGTCTTCGAGACTCCAACCCACCCGCGGAGCGACCCCCAACACACCGGAGACTCTCGGCTCACTGCTCGAAGACCGGGGGCCAGCCACCGGAGGGCACAGCCCGCGGTTGAGACGACTCCCCGACAGCGAAGCCGCTCCGAGTCGGGTTCTCAGACGCTCGCAACCGTACCTCACTTTTTTATCAACATAGGTACAGTAACTACTATGGCAGCAGAATCAACCGCTGTACCGGGTAGAGACTCGCTGATCAGCGTTCCGTCACACCCCGTTGCGTACGTGGCGATCCTCGCCGCGCTCGTGACGGCCGTTATCCACCTCCTCCTCGGCCCGCGCGTCATGGGCTTCAGCCAGACCCTCGGCATCCTGTTCATCCTGAACGGCCTCGGATTCCTCGGGGGGATCGCTCTCTACGTGAGCCGGTACTGGCGGCGAGAACTGTACCTCGTCGCCGCCGGCTACGCCCTCGTCACGGTCCTCGCGTTCTTCGCCTTCCAGGGCTTCGGCGCGGACGCCTTCTTCAGGGGTGGAAGCCTCAATCAGATGGCCGTCGCCGCGAAGGCGGTCGAACTCGTGCTCGCCGTCTGTGCGGGATACCTGTACACGAACACCTCGACGTAGCCTTCGGCCCAGTCACTCGCGTTCGAGCGCGTTGTAGCCGTTCCGATTCGCGTCCCGGTCAGACGCTGCGACCGCCGAACCACTCTCGGCGAATGTCTTCCACCACTTCGTCGAGCGGCGAGTTGGGCTCTACTCCGTTTCCGGTCGCCATGCCGGATATCCCCCCGGCATCGGTGACTTATTCGGATCTGACGAGCCCCGAGTTACGTCGTTCAGTCCGTACTGAAACAGATCATCGCGCCAGGCATCGATCTCGCTCGCGAGATCGCCCTCCTCGGTAGAGGACTGGAGGTAGTCGCTGATATCTGCCTCGTCGACCGTTGCTTCGTCAGTCGCTGAGCCCTTGCGTATCGAAATCCTCTCCTTGTTGTACTCGAATCGGTCTCCCTGAGAAAGTAGAAACCGACTGTCGTGTTGAGGGCGGTTCGCTTGTTCGCAACGACGAACGGATGAGTGGCCACCATTATCGGAGAATTTCAGGAGAGCCCTTCAACAGTAATGGACAACAAATATGTTAGTTCACGGGAGATTCTCGGCGCAGTCGACGAGGTCGTCCTCCGTGACCCACCGACAGAGTCGGTCGACGTCGTCGAGCATCTCGAAAATCGAGGTTTGCATGCCACTGTAGGGGTTGTCCACGTCGACGCCCGTGTCGGGTGTTTCTGTATCGAGGTTTGTATACTCGCGCTGTAAGACGTGGGTCTTCGTGAAGTAACTCTCCAGGGCGGTAAAGTAACCCTGTTCGACGAGGAACCCTCCCCGAGAGTGCTCGACAACGCCGACGATGAAGTCGGTGTAATCGGCGAGGAGACGGAACTTGAGATACGTGTTCGTCCACTCGCTGCGGACGTCGACCATGAGGAACGCGTACGCGTCAGACCGCCGATTGAGTCGGTCTTTGACGAGTTGCAGCCGTCGAATCTCCGGCTGACCGTAGCTCCCAAGGACGAAATACGCTCGACCGGCCGAGAAAATCGGCGTGAGTTCCGCAACGCTGTGTTTGAGCGCCTCATACGCTTCAGGGGTTAGTGAGGCCTCGTGGAGGTACTCGTCGGCTCTCTCAGCGAGTTCCTCAACGGGAGGCGGATACTCACTCATCTCTGTATTGATGCCCAGCCTCTCCGCTTCAATGCGTCGACCGATGTGTCACACACATCGGCCACAACCGATTCGTATTTGAGCGAAACGCTTTAGACCGAACCGCCCGAACGAAGAGGTATGAGCACTCCCGAGCAGACTCCGAGCGAGTTCGACTCCACTCGCGAACGGCTCAACGTCGTTACGCAAGAGACGCGGTTCTCACTCGTTCAGGACATCCTCGGCCACCCGTCGGGACTGCCGACGCTGAAAGAGTTGGACTACGTCAACCCGAGCAAGAGCCAGACGACGATTCGCCAGCATCTTCAGCGACTCGTCGACGCTGGGATCGTCGAGGAAGTTCTGCTTCCCGAAGAGCGACGGCGGAACGACCTTCCCTACAAGTTCTATGGGCTCAGCGAGTTCGGTCGACAGTTCCTCGAGGAGCACAAACTGCTTCGCGCCGAGGAGACGCTCCAAGAGATCTACGACCGTATCGAGAAAACTGCCCAAATCGAGCGGTACGAGAACGCTCCCCGTCCCGAGTAGACGTTTGTGTAGAACGGATTTACGATTCGCGCGTGTCCAGAGAGCGTCCTGCCTTCGATATCCTCCGGCCTGTGGACCACCTCGTCACCTCCGAGTCGGGAGAGAGCCAGCGGCTGATCCTCGCGTTCTTCGCCGTCCAGGGCTTCGGCGTGGACGCCTTCTCCAACCGTGGCGGGCTGAACCAGCTGGCCATCATCGCGAAAGCGGTCGAACTCGTGCTCGCCGTCTGTGCGGGATACCTGTACACGAACACCTCGACGTAGCCTCCGATCCAGTCACTCGCGAGCGCCCTCCATCACCAACTCCAGCAGCAGGCTGCGCTTGAACAACGGGAACTCGATACCGCTCCGTCTGTCGGCAGGGTCGGTCCGACACAGTGCACCCCAGCGGCCGTCGTACCCCTGTAGTGGCCGGCCCTCGTCGTCGGTAACTTCGGGTGTCGTGGGCCACCATCGTTGCTCCCGTCGGTCGACGATCCGGTCGCTCACCTCCCCAGTCCAGGGCCGAACGTCGGTCGCGGTGAACTCGCTCTGGAGTTGCGACACGAGGTGGTCGGGTGCCAGAACCACGCCGTAGTCGTCCTCGGCAGCCGTCCGGTCCGTCGCGTCCCCGGCGTCGACACCTCCTCCCCCGCCGAGGATTCCTCCATCCCCGTCACCGTTTTCGTCGGAGTCGAGGTCGACGCTCGACTGACTGGCCTCGATCGCGCCCGAGACGGCACCGACACCAGCACCGAGCGCAGCCCCGACGCCCCCGGCGATGGCAGCACCCGCACCAGCACCTGCCGCGACCTTCGCCAGCGTGACCGCTGCGTCGCGTGCGTCGTCCGCGAGGTCTTCGATCTCTTCGACCGCATCGTCGCCTCTCCGCTTCGCTTCAGCCGCCGCTTTTCCGGCTCCCTCGGCGGCTTCGCACGCCACGTCGCTCAGATCCGACGATGGTGGCGACTTCTCGCCTGCCGTCCGGTAGTTGTTGTGACTGCCCCGTGCGACGTAGACGACGGGGTGGGTCCCCTCCTTCCGACCGACCTCCTGCCAGCGGTCGACCTCCATCTGCGGTCGGAACGTCCGTTTCGTGACGTCGACGTCGAGCGATTCGAGGAGCCCTTTGCCTCGCCGACCGAAGCCGACGTACAACGGTTCGGGGATTCGGTCGTGGTCGACGTCGAGGTCACCGTCGTCCGCGATGTCCTCGAGCAGACTGAGCCACCCCTCCCGGTGGACGACGACGCCGACCGCCGTCCAGTCGCCCTCGTAGTTCCCGTGTCGGCCGACACCGGCGACTCGTTCACACCCGCGCGTCTCCTCCTGGTGGACGGGATACAGGAAGTAGTACCAGACGACGAGCACGCTCCCGCTGAACAGTGTCTTCAGGTTCTCGAGGCTCACCGCGTCCGAACTGCGGACGAGGAGTTCTTCGAGTTCGTCCAGGTCGACGACCTCGGCCGAGTACCAATCCACGGCGGGGCGAGTCCCGTCCTCCGTCTCCTCTCTCCACGACTGGTACTGGTCTCGTGCCGCGTCGATGCTGACTTCACGGTTCGCGGTCTCCTCGGTGACGGCCGTCGTCCACGGCGGGACGATCCACTCGTCCGTGTCCCGTTTCCACCCGGTAGTGTCAAGCCAGAGGAGTTGCTCGTCGCCGCTCGCGAGGTACTGTGGCCGGTCTAGGTCGTCCCGTTCACCGATGTAGACGGGGTCGGACGGCCCGCTGTCGCTCGGGTCGGTGCTGAGGTTGGACCGTTCGATGAGTGGCGTGCGGGGGAACGACTGCTGGCCCGAGCAGTCACCCCAGTTTGTCTTTGCGTGTATCGCGTCGCCACTGCCCGGTTCCGTACACCACATGGCACACGACTCCATGTAGATGCGCGGGTTCACCGGCGTGAACGCCTCCCGCGGATGGAAGACGAGAATGGGTTCGTAGGTCGCTGCGAGCGTCCGCTTCTGTTCGGGTGAGAGTTGCATTGGTGAGCTTCCTTCTGTTTCAGATCAGTTCTCCGGTGCGTCCGGCCCTCCGAACACCTCGTACGCGAGATCAAGATACGAGACGAACTCGGGGTCACACTCCGCGAGTCGGTGGTCATCCCCCGACTGGAGCCACTCGTCTGCTCCGTACTCTTGATAACACGCCCAGAGCGTCTCCTGGAACTCCCGGATGCGAGCTTCTCCGACCAGCTCGGTAAGCCACGCGAACCACTCCTCGAGGAGGTCTCGCATCGCAGCGCCCGCGATGGCCCCACAACACCAGAGGTCCTGATAGCGACTGACGAACTCCCGGTGTGTCCGTCGAGCGGCCTCACCCTGGCTCCGCACCGCTCGCATGAGGCGTTCGACCTCCTGCCAGACGCAGTTCATCGTCTTGAGCAGAGCCAGCGACCGGTCCGGATCGTCAGCCGCCTCGCCCATCCGGTCGAAGACCGCCTTCCAGCAGGCGCGTTGCTCGCTGTCCAGCGGTCGGCAGAACAGTTGCTCAAGCCCCACCTCGGGGTCGTACTTCCACACCTTCACGTCGTCGATGAGGCCCGAGAACGTGTACCGACCGTCCCCGACCCAGTGGCCGATCTGGACTCCCTTCGGCTGGACCGACCCGACGCCGGCGTACAGGTCGTCGTTGACGGCGACGAGTTCCCCGTCGATGTACAGCTGGAGCGAGGAGACGCCGTCGTGGAGATACGACAGCCTGACCCACTCGTCGGTCGGCACCGTCCGGACCGTCCCGTCGGGCGAGTCGTCCTCGCTGTTGGCACCGTGCCACGTCGGGTCTGCGTCCGCGCGCGGGGGTGCGAGTATTGTCCCGATGAGGGTGCCGTCGGGCTGGATGTAGAAGGCGAAGCAGCGGTCGCCCTCGATGAGGTTTCGACGCTGTCCCAACTCGTCCAGCTTCACCCACAGTTCGAGCTTCAGCGCCCGTAGTCGTTCCCACACTGGCCCCGCGGGGACGGTCACGTCGCTACTCGGCTGCGTGTACTCCAGGGCGCCCGTCTCTGCGGAACGCCCGTCGGTGACGTGCCGCGTGTCGGTCCGTTGGCCGTGGGTCTCGCTCCCCGAGACGTCGATGGCGGCTCCCTCGAGTTTGTACGTGTGATGGAGTATCTGTGTGAACATCGGTGGTCTCCCGCCGCCGGTCGTCGACCGCGCTGTGTGCACGTTTGCCGCGTGCAGTGAGAACGTGTGTCACGCGACGACGCGTAAATCGTGACGCTACGAGCGTAGGGTTTCGTTCCCCCCTCGGCCGAAGTGGGGGAGGAGACGCCGCCTCGTCAGGGACTCCACTCCCACTCCCAGATAGTGTCCGCACCGGGTCGCTGCGTGGGCTTGGGGTCGGTGAGCCACAGCTGGGCGTTCACCGGCGTCAGAAGGCTGCTTCCCCCCTGAACACCGATGGCTTCGTCGTCCTTCGTCAGCCGAACCTTCGTCTTGATCGTACTCTTCATCGGTGCGAGATCGAGCACGACGGCGTGGACACCTGACGTGTATTCGTTGGTCGTCGCCACGCCGAACTGAATGTCGCCCATGACGCCGTGCCACGCCATTTCGGCCATCGGCTCGTCGGTCTCGAACGCGAGCCAGTCCGTCGACGTCGGCCCCTCCGGTGGCGTGTTGAGCCAGATTCCGACGTGAATCCCTCGGAAGAGGATCTTGCCCTTCAAGGTCCGTGGGTTCTCTTCCTCCCGATTTTCGAGGGTGATGTCGATGGTCTTCTGTTTGAGTACCTGTTCGATCGGCCCCTCCCCCGAGACGAGCTCCTCGAGCGTGTTCTTCGGCTCGAAGTCGAGTCGCATCCGCCACTTCGTGTACTTCTTTTGGCCCTCCGGGTCGACCGGCGTCTCCGGCCGCTCGATCACCGGGACGGGCGTGTACGCTCGGTACTGCAGAACCACGCTCCGCTCGGCGGGGTCCTCGATGGGACCGCCGGCGTCGACCGGTTCGGACTCCCCGACGCCCGTCACGTCCAGGATGCGGTGTGCCGGGAGTCCGAGTTCCTCGACGAGGAAGTCACGCACGGCCTTCGCCCGGTCCTCCGAGAGCTGCTGGTTCTCGTCGGCGGGCCCGGTTCGACTGGCGTGACCTTCGATGAGCGGGATCTTCCCGCCTTCGAGGACGGGCATCAGCTGGTCGCGGAGGAAGGACTTGTGCTGCTGGGTGAGCGACGACGAGCCCACGTCGAAGTCGGCCAGAAGCACCTTGCCTTTCACCCACTGGTCGCCGTGTTCGACGTCGAACTGCTTCACCGAGGGGAAGTCGCGTCGGGACGCGGGCGACGCCGTCTCGTCGGCGTTGTGGAGGCGTTTCGTGCTGCGTTCGTGGTCCTCCTCGCTGTACGATCCCTCGTCGCGGGCCTTGTTCTGCGCCCGCTGGAGATCTCGAACACGGACCGGGTCCGCCTGCCGGTACGCCTCGTTGGCGGCGTTCTGGACGGCATCGCGTGCGGCCTCGAACGCGGCTGACTGCGATTTCCCGCCGTCACCGCTGCTCCCTCCCCCTCCGTCACCGCCGCCATCTCCACCGCTCCCGCTCTCACTCCCTCCGCCGCCGGACGCGGACCCGAGCATCGACGAGAGCGCCTCGAGGGTTTGCTTGCGGGCGTCGCCGGACTCGGTGAGCGCCTGCTTCGCGAGCGTGTTTGCCGCGTCGACCGTCTCACTTCCGAGCGACATGTCGCGGAAGATGTCCGGCGTCGCGAGCAGCTGAAGGGCCTGCGACAGCCCTGTCGGCTGCGGCGCGCTCGGGGGCTGCTGGAGACTCAGTGTCGACTGCGGAACGGTCGGCTGCAGTCGCTCGTCGGACTGTCGCGACCCGGGAGAGACGCCCGTGATCTCGGGTGCTTCCGTCCGACAGCGACTCCGCTCCGTCGGCATCCGATCGAGGTCCCGCCTCTCCGTTGCGTTGCAGTGCGACAGCAACGTCTCCGCGTACACGCCACGGGTGGGGAGGCTCACGAGCTTGCTGCTGCGGAGGTCGTCGTCGGTCACCTCCTCGTAGTTGTCGAGCTGGTTCTGGTCGAGCAGTCGGAACGCGACCGAGTTCCCCACCACCCCCAGGGGCTCGTTCTCGATGAGGTCGAGCAACGGAACCAGTTCCGTCGAGCCGTTCTGTCTGAGCGGATAACTGTACGGCTGGAAGCGAAGGGCCCGCTTGTCGGGGTCTTCGTTCAACCAGAGCCGCCGGAGGTACGCCATTCGGTTGGCTTGGATATGGTTGATGAGTTCCTCGACCTTGCTGTAGTCCTCGTACCGGCGGGTCTCGGTTTCGAGGATACCCGGTTCCCGGACGTGGACGTTCGACCGACGGAGCGACGTATCGTCAGCCGTCAGCGTCTCGTTGACGTTCGACTCATCGAGAAGCTGGTACGACTGCGACTGCGGGAGTGACTCCATCGGGTCGGTGTGACCCGTTACGCGGAAGCGGTCGACGTCGTACTTCCGTGCCTTCTCGATCTCCTCGGTGAACGGGGCGTCGTCCTGGCCAGTGAACAACTCACCGACCTCCTCGAGCGCGTCACCGAGGTCGTCGACCGTCTCGCCGACGCTCTTGACGACCGTCTTCGTCGCCTTCTCCGGGGCGAAGTTGAGCTCGAACGCGCTGATGGCGCCCGCGTCGACCGGGGGCGAACTGAACGAGGCCACCGCCGACCCCTCCGTCCCCTCGTCGTGCTGGAGACTGACCGTCTGTCCGTTCGTGGTGTGAACGAGGATGCTCACCCCGGGGCGCCACGCCTCTCTGAGCTCTACCGTCCAGTTCGAGATGGTAACCGTCGGCTTCGACGCCTCGTACACCTCCGGCGTGTGGACCAGGCGGTAGAGGGCGTCGAACGCGTCGTCGTACTCGGTCGGGACCATCTCGCGAAGCGACTCCGCGTGCTGGTCGAGCCACCCGACGAGCGGCGACTCCTCGCGGGGGTCGGCGCGGTCCATCACCGTCGCCGTGGTCTCCATCACCGTCTCGAAGAACGCTCCACGGTCGAAGTGTCCGGGTTTGATGTCGAAGTTCGTCAGGAGGGGCCTCTCGTCACCCTGAATTCGGCGGTGGAGATCGGCCCACGCTTTGGTGGCGAACTTCACTGGATCGTCCTCGACGATGTAGATGTCCGACTCCTCGTCGATGAGGTCGCGTCCTGCCGTGAGGACGGCCTCCTGGATCTCGTTGATAGCTCGCTGTTCCTCGTGGGCCAGCTCCGCGTCGCCGATCTCGTCTCGTCCCGACTGTGAGAGGAACGAGTCCATCCGGTTGCCGACCCGTATCGCGACGGTCGCGAGCAGCGAGACGCGCTCGGTCTCGTCGACCACGAACGCGCTGAACGCCGGGGGGTCGTCCCACAACGCCACCGGGATCTCGTAGGGGATCATCAACACCTCGGTCTCCCGTTCGAAGTCCGTGTGGACGTTGTAGTGTTCGAGGACCTGGAAGTACTCGACGGTCAGCGCGTGGTTACGGTTGTGGTTCTCGACCGACCGGGTCCGCACCTCGTCGCGTTCGACCTCCTGCGACTGGGTGACGACGGTCGAGCGGAGCGACCGCATACTCGACGCCCCCTGGACCACGTTGTCGACCAGGCTGTGGACGGTGCTGGCCTGGAGCTGTCGGCGGCCGCCGGTCTCACTGGCTGAAGCCGCCGCACCGCCGCCGATGCTGAGTCCGACCGAGCCGAGAACTCCCTTGGCCACGGCAGCGAGGCCACCGCTCACGCCGACACCGCCCTGCACCGACGTGCTCTTCCCCCACTGTTTCTCCTTGACCATTCCCTCGACGATCTCCTCGATCATGCGGTCGCGGTGGAGTTCGTGACGCTTCCGCTCGCTCACGCCCGTCCGCTCCTGTCGCCGCCCTCGCTCCGTCCGTGACCACTCAATGATGGCGAGCTCCGTCGACTCACAGGGCGCGAGCGTCAGCGAGTGCAGTAGTCGCCCGAGACTGTGACCCACCCGCGTCCACGACTGCTTGTAGACGTTCAGCGTCCCGAACGTCGGCGTACTTGCGTGTTCGAGATACGACCGCTCCTCCTCAGGGAGCTCCGTTCGCTCGGGCGGGAACGCCGGCGAGAGCTCGAAGGGGATCTGTCCGTCGAGGATGTCCTCGCCAGCAGGCCTGTCGACGGCCGTCTCCTCGAGCGACTCGGGTTTCAACCGGACCAGTTGGTTGAAGAAGTTCTCGTGGACGTCGACCTTCGCGGTGAAATCGATCGAGCAGGTCCCGTTCTCCTCGACGACCTTCGGGTTGAACAGTTCAGGCGCGGTGAGCAGGTCGTCGATGTCCGGCGGGAGCGAGAACACCTGCTCGCCCAGACCCTCGAAGACGGAGTCGGGAACGTCGAGGAGGCCACGCTCGAAGTCGAGGTTCAGCGTGTTCGACCCGTTTCCGAGGAGCCAGGACGGGTCGACGGTCGTCTGTTGCCCGCCCGTAGTCGGAGTGAACGTCACCGATTCCGCAGCGTTCAGATCGACGCCAGAGAGGTCGACCGTCGTGAATCCGGTCGGCCCCGGCGTGGCCTGGATCGTCTCGGTCCCGCCCTCGCCTAGCGAGACGGTGACGTCCATCGGAACGCCGCTCACTGGCTTCCCCTTCGAGTCGAGGAGACGAAGCTTCGCACGTTCGCTCCGGGACGGGAGAGGGTCCGTCGGCAGGTCGAGGTGGTCCCGCCACGAACTGTCGACCGCCTCCCCCGGACGGTCGACGACGGGAATCGTCGACTCGCCCTCCGCACCCTCTGCCGTGGGGCTGTCGTCGTTGTTCATGCGGACTCACTCCCTCGCCGGGCGTCTCGTCCTCGTCCCTCCTGCCGTTCGATCACGCCTCCGTCCGGGCGCTGTGTCGTCCGTATCTCGTGGTCGACACACGGTCGCCACGCCCTCGCGTCTGCTGGTGTCTTCCCTCCCGATCCCCGCGCTCGCCTCTCGTGTGCCCCGTCGCGACTCTCGTGTACCATGTTCCCTCTGCGGAAGAACCCGGCTACACCCGCAAAGAGGCGGACGCTACGAGCGTAGCGTCGACACGCGATGGCGCACCCCGACAGCGCGTTCGATGTCGAGACGAGCGCGTCGGTCGCCCACGAGAGAACCCGTGGGCTTCCACCGTGCTTCTCCGTGGTCGACTGTCAGAGTGGTTGGTCCTCACCGAAGAACACCGAGAGCAGTTCGGCCTCTGCCTTCCGGAGGTGGGCGTGGAGTGTCGGTCTCGAGATGTCGAGCAGCTCCGCCACCTCGTCGGCGGTGCTCTCGCGGGGCCACTCGAAATACCCTGCCCGGTAAGCGGTTTCGAGCGCCTGTCGCTGACGGTCGGTGAGGTCGACGGGGAAGTCCTTCGAGAGCCAGGCGGTCCGCTCGATCGGCCGTTCTCGACAGCGTTTCGCGGCGAGGCGTATCTGGGGGAACGCCGTCTGGACCCGCTCGACGAACTCGCTGATGTCGACCGCCTGTGGGACCTCGGCGACGAACTGCTCGCGGCCGTCTTCGGCAGTCATCGACGTGACCCGTCCGCCGAGTCGTGCGACCGTGTCGAGCAGCGGTGACTGCGTCGTCAACGCGACGATTCGGTCGTCCCCGTTCGTCCCGACAAGGCGACTCGCCTGCACGGTCGGTCGCTCTCTCACCGCCTCTCGGAGTCGCTCCACGTCGTCGGCGGGAACCGACACATAACACAGCCACAGTTCTTCGCCTGCGTCGACGTACCCTTTGAGCGAGACGGGCCCGGAGAACTCGTCGGCTGCGCTCACGACGAACCCCGTCGGGTCGCGGGCGTGGAACTCGAGTTCGATGACCCGCCCGGCGAACAGGAGCTGGTGGGTTCGGACCGCGTTGATCGCGAAACCGACCGTCTCGCCGAGTATCTGGAGCGTCTGCTGTTCGCGTTCCGTGAAACCGAGCGGGCGGTCCGCATACACCGCGAGAATCCCGTAGACGGTGTCGCCGGAGACGAGCGGGATGGCAGCCGCAGATCTCACTCCCCGGTCCACCGCGATGTCGCGCCACGGCTCGAACGACGGGTCCGAGCGGATGTCCTGACTGACCTGCACCTCACCGCTGTTGAACGCTCGTCCACCGGGTCCGCGACCGGTGTCGGACTCGTCTGTCGTGATCACGACACGCTCGAGGTAGTCGTCGTCGACGCCCGCACACACCTGTGGGACGATTCGGTCACCACTCGCGTCGGGTTCGCCGATCCAGGCGAACAGGTACAGCGACGACGCCGCCAACCGGTTACAGACCGTCCGTCTGATCGTCTCCAGCGACCGTGTCCCGACCAGTTCGCGAACGATCTCGAAGAGGAGCCGGTTGATCCGGTTCAGGGTGTCCAGTTCGTCCCGTTGGCGTTCCAGTCGTTGCTCGCGTTCCTTGCGTGCGGTGACGTCACGGACGACGCCGACCGAGCCCGCGAACCCGTCCTCCGGTGGGGGGTGGAGTCTGAACCGCGCCTCGGTGTGAACGGGCGTGCCGTCGGGGGGCTCGTAGGTTCCCTCGATCGTCCCCGTGCCGGTGTCACCCGCAACGACGCGCTCACGAACCTCGTTCGCGAGTCGCTTCTCGGTCTCGGCGCTGAACAGTTCCATTACGTCGGTTCCCAACAGTTCCTCCTCCGAGCGGCCGAGCATCTCACAGAGCGCTCCGTTGACGAACTCGAATCGCCGGTCCTCGTCGAGCGCGTAGATACCGTCCTGGACCGTCTCGATGATGGTCTCGTAGCGCTCGCACTCTTGCTGTCGCGTCGGGCCGTCGGCCGCTTCGTCCGCTCGATTCACCCGTTGTCTCCCGGGGCGCTGTTCGGGGGACCGTTCCCGAACCACGCAGACGATACGGTCCTCGTCCGCTTGCAGCGAGAGATCGACCGGGACGGCCGTGCCACCACACCGTGTGCCGAGGGCCGCCCCGCACCACTCTCCTCGGTCGCGAACTCGACTCAGGACGTCCTGTGACGTCACCGTCTCACGCGTTGGCCGATACAGCTCCTCCCAGACGCGCCCGACGAGGTCGTCGGCCGTCTCATACCCGTGAATCGTCGCGAGTCGCTCGTTTGCGAACTCGTACTGGTGGTCGTTGACGATTCCCACGCCATCTGTCGATGCAGCCGCAATCGTCGCCCCATCGACGGTGCACGACGCATTGGGCATATGTTATCATGTGTACACTAGCCAATCAAGATTGGCACGAGCGGCCGACGGAGCGCAACCAGTCGGGTCGCGTAGGTTACTCCATGGAACGTGTTGGCACCCTTCGGTGATCATCCGTGTTCGGTTAAGACGTCGAATCGAGAGACTGCGCTCTGTTGACGAAGTTATCGGTGTAGACCGCGTGGGGAGAGGTTGTGCTATCAGAACTCTCCCCGGATCTCATACGACGGCGACTCAC
>JBEPYA010000022.1:0-24686 GCA_041641615.1 Salinigranum sp.
TCGTCCCTGACTCCGACCGTCGGCTCGGCGCGCGCTGTTGCTTCGGTGGTGATTCCGGCGTCGCATCGTCTCTCGTATCGAACGGGACCACTGCGAGCGACGGTATCACTGTTCGGGTCGGGAAATCACGGCTGATAGCGGTCGCCGCGTCAGCGACGCTCGCGCCAGGCGGTCTCGGCGGAGAGCCGCGCGAACGCCTCTCGTTCCCGCTCCCCGCCGCACCGCTCGACCACGCGCTCGAAGTACGCGAGGCGGTCGAGGAGGTCGTCGGTGTCGTAGCTCGGAACGTCGAGCCGCGAGGCCGCGACGGTGGCGTCGACGACCGCGTAGAAGCCGCGATTGACCGTGAACGGGCGCTGGCGTTCGACCCCGCTCCTGCCGGGCGTGAGCCGCCACCGCTCCCACCGCGTGTCGCCCTCGTGGCCCTCGTCGGTCCGTTCGGCCCCGACGCGGACCCACGCCTCGGCCGAGTCGAGCACCGGCTCGCGTTCCTCGCGAACCGTGAGCGCCGCGTCGACGAAGTCACGGGCGTCGGCGACGAACTGGACGACTCCCCCGCCCTGGCGGTGGAAGTTCCGGCGCGTCCGCGTGTTCCCCCACGTCACGGCCTCGACCGGGGTTCGCGCCCCGGCGTCGACGCCGCCGTCGGGCGCGTGGAGACCGAGCGCCGCCACGTTCCACAGCCCGTTCGGCCCGAGCGTGGTCACGACCGACTCCGTCACCCCGTCGAGTGCGACGGGCCAGCCGCGCATCTCCTCCCCGACGCCGTTCGTCTCGTCGACCCGATCCGCCTCGTCGACCCCCTCCCTCTCGCCGGCCTCGTTCGGCTCGCTCCCCGACGGCACGGACGTCACACCTCCCAGCCCCGTTCGAGCGCGATGAACGCGGCGGCCGCGGTGAGGTCGGCGGTCGTCCCGGGGTTGATCTCCCGCTCGACGTACTCCTCGGCGAGGGCGGCTGCGGCGTCGAGGTCCGTCCCGACGTCGGCCGCCCGCTCCTGTACCTCGCGGGCGACCCGTTCGCCGTGCTGTGTTCGGACCAGGGTGTCGGGGGTTTCGGCCAGCAGTCGGAGGAACGCCCGGGCGACCCGCTCGGTCGCGGGACCGTCGTCGTCGAGGATTCCCTCGCTGGCGGCGAACGAGCGGGGGAACCCCTCGACCCACTCGCGGGCGTTCGCGTCGATCGGTGAGGACCGCTCCATGACGTCCCAGAGCGTCAGCCCCCGCTCGCGCACCGTCGGCGTGGCGTCGGCGGCGAGGCCGACGTCCGGGAGGTCGACGTCGGACGGCAGGTCGCCGACGGCGACGTCGACGTGGGCGAACGCGCGGTAGAAGCCACAGGCGTCCTCCACCGTGGTCGCGGCACAGACCGCACGAACCGAATCGGAGGTGAGCGGTCCGTCGGCGGCCGTCCGCACGAGCGGCACGAGGTTCAACAGACAGCCGAACTGGGTGTTCCCACCCCGCTGATGGTGCATCCCCTCGACGCTCTTCTCGAACGCGGCGCCGACTCCGCCGCCGACTTCGGCGGCACGGAGGCCCGCACCTGCACCGACCGCCCCCGCGAGGAAGTGCTCGAACCGGAGGTCGTCGTACTCGCGGTGGCGGTCGACGTTCCCCGGTTTCGGGGTTCCGGACACCTCGAGGAGGAGCGCTAGCTGGGCGTTGTCCGCCGGGGGTCGCATACCCCTCCGTAGTGAAGCGAGCGGTAAAGACGCTGCGCGTCGGCGCTGTGCGGTGTGAAGGAAAACAGAGGACCGCCCGAGGGGGAGTTGAGGGGGAGAACTCGGGGGCCTCTGTTCGACTGAAGGACCCGGACGTACTTCAACTCGTTCACACGTCTCGCCCGTTTCATTCAGTTGTCGACGACGTTCGGGAGGGACAGTCAGAACCGGTCGACCCGGCTGGCAGCGACCCACGCGTTCGTCGGCGTGCCGTCGGAAACGCGCGTAGTACGGCCCTGGAGCGCGTCGACGCGGCCGGCGAACGCCCACTTCTTGCCCTGCCACGTCTCCTCCGTGTCGGCCGCGGCGGCCGCGGCGGCGACCTCTTGGTCGCGCATGTGCGCCGAGACGGCCGCCGCGATGGCCGCTGCCTCGTCCTCGCTCGCGTCGTCGGATATCGAGAGCTCCATGTCAGATGGGGAGGTTGCCGTGTTTCTTGTCGGGCTGGTCGCCGCGTTTCGTCTTCAGCATCTTCAGGTCCTCGACCAGTCGGGCTCTGGTTTCGGCGGGCTCGATGACGTCGTCGACGAAGCCACGGTCCGCCGCCGTGTAGGGGTTGGCGAACTCCTCGCGGTACTCGTCGATGAGTTCCTGTCGGCGCGCGTCGGGGTCGTCGGCGGCTTCGAGTTCGCTGCTGTAGAGGATGTTCACCGCGCCCTGGGGGCCCATGACCGCGATCTCGGAGGTGGGCCACGCGTAGTTGACGTCGCCGCCGATGTGCTTCGACGCCATGACGCAGTACGCCCCGCCGTAGGCCTTGCGCGTGATGACCGTCAGGAGGGGAACGGTCGCCTCGGAGTAGGCGTACAGTAGTTTGGCCCCGTGGCGGATGATCCCTCTGTGTTCTTGGTCGGTACCGGGCATGTACCCCGGAACGTCGACGAACGTGAGGATGGGGATGTTGAACGCGTCACAGAAGCGGATGAAGCGCGAGCCCTTCATCGACGCGTCGACGGTGAGGGTACCGGCGTTCGAGCGCGGCTGGTTCGCGACGACGCCCACCGAGTGTCCGTCGAGGCGACCGAAGCCGACGACGATGTTGCGCGCCCAGCCGTCGTGGACCTCGAAGAACGAGCCCTCGTCGACGACGCTGTCGATGACGTCGGTCATGTCGTAGGGCTTCTGCGGCTTGTCCGGGACGACGTTCGTGAGTTCGTCCGTCTCCCTGCCGGGGTCGTCCCACGGTTCCACCCGGGGTGGGTCCTCGACGTTGTTCTGTGGGACGTACGAGAGCAGCCGTCGGATGTTGTCGAGCGCCTCTTCCTCGCTTTTGAACGCCTTGTGGGCGACCCCCGTCTTCTGGGCGTGGGTCTTCGCGCCGCCCAGGTCCTCGAAGCTCACCTCCTCGCCCGTGACCGTCTTGATGACGTCCGGGCCGGTGATGAACATGTGGGAGGTGTCCTGCACCATGAAGATGAAGTCGGTGATGGCGGGCGAGTAGACGGCCCCGCCGGCACACGGCCCCATGATGGACGAGACCTGCGGGACCACCCCGGAGGCCTGCTGGTTGCGGTGGAAGATGTCGGCGAAGCCGGCGAGCGACTTCACGCCCTCTTGAATCCTCGCCCCGGCGGAGTCGTTCAGGCCGACGATGGGCGCGCCGACCTCCATCGCCTTGTCCATCACCTTGCAGATCTTCTGGGCCATCACCTCGCCTAGGGAACCGCCGAAGACGGTGAAGTCATGGGCGAAGACGAACACCGTCCGGCCGTCGACCTCGCCGTATCCCGTGACGACGCCGTCGCCGGGGAGCTTCTTCTCCTCCATCCCGAACTTCGATGTGCGGTGCGTCCGGAACTTGTCGAACTCGTTGAACGTGTCGTCGTCGAGGAAGTAGTCGATCCGCTCGCGGGCGGTCATCTTCCCTTTGTCGTGCTGCTTGTCGATGCGGTCTTGGCCACCGCCCAACAGCGCACGGTCGCGCTTCTCGCGGAGTTCGTCGATCCGGTCCTCCATCGTCATGTCGGACCACCCAGTGTCATTGGCGGAACGTGTACGACCCGGTCCAAAAGGATTCCGGGATGTCGAGCGAGCGGGGTCGCGCTCGCTTTCAGAGACGAAGTGTCGGTGCCCCGGGTGGGTCGGGGCGTTCAGTGCTGAGACGGGCGTCGCGGGTGGGCGTGGTTCGGGCGTGTCCTGAGGGTGATCGGGGACCACGGAGACGACGCGGTACACCGGCGCGGTGGTCCCGCGGCAGTGCTCGGCGCACGCCTGGTCCCGCCCCCGCGGAAACTCCCTTCCTCGGCATCTGCGCTCACTCCGGCGCTCCGGACCGTTCGGCCGACTCCGTCACGACGACTCGCGCGGTCGTTCCGTTCTGTCGCTCACTCGTCCGAGCCGTCGCCGACCAGCTCGTCGAGGCGGTCGAGGTACTCCTCCCGCGGGACCTGATACAGCTCCCGATAGGCGACGCCGCCCCGAACGAACCGAGCGGCCAGGTCGGTCGCCCCGGCGACCGCCTCGGCGCGGGAGTCGTACTGCTCGACGGGTCCTTCGACTTCGGGCTCGAGGAAGAGCGACACGTGCCAGGTGTCGGTGGGAACCTGTGACGCGCCGGGACGCCGCTTCCGTGAGCCGTTCGTGACGTAGATGGTCGGCAGACAGGGAGCGGGGAAGTCCTTCGTGTTGAACACGTCCGGACGGTACGTGAGGACGCTCCGTCCCTCGTGTTCGTCGGCCCATACCTGCCATCCCTCCGGCAGGTCGTCGTAGCTCATGAGTATGTAAAGGGCTCCCCGCCTGAAGAGCGCGACGGTCCGGTTTCGAAGAGGGGGGTCGGCGCCGTGCATCGAAAACATGGCGCTCGTATCACATTTTAGGGGAAGGCTTATCTGCATCGGAACCTCACCACTCAAGTAGCCTCGGATATCGGACCGAGCCGCCGCCCCCGTGCACTATCAGCCGGTTACGTCGTTCTCGCAGGAACCGCCGAAGACCCGAGTCGCCGCGCGGAACGGGTGGTATGAACACGCATGCCACGAACAGACCCCCCACTCCAACTGACGGTCGCTTTCGGCGTTTGTCGCGCACAGCCCGTCCCCGTTCTCGGCGCACCCGGTTCAGAGACTCCGACATCGAACAATGAGCAGTGAACTCGAGACACTAGCAGACCTGAGCAAGCATTACCAAGACTCCGTGCCCGCGGACCTCCGCGAGGCGAAGAGCTTCGACTGGTACCTCTCGGAGGTGTACGACGACCCGAAGGTCGCCCGCAACGCCCACCAGCGCGTCGCGGACATGTTCGACCACTACGGGACGACGTACGACGAGAACGCCGGTATCGTCGAGTACCTCATGGCCTCCGAAGACCCGCTCCACGAAGGCGAGAACGTCTTCTACGGCAGAGAGGTCCACGAATCCATCCACGAGTTCGTCAACAAGGTGAAGTCGGGCGCTCGCGGCCTCGGCCCGGAGAAACGAATCAAACTCCTCCTGGGACCCGTCGGCTCCGGGAAGTCCCACTTCGACTGGATGGTCCGGCGCTACTTCGAGGACTACACGATGCGCGACGAGGGCCGGATGTACACGTTCCGGTGGACCAACCTGGGCGACGTCATCCGCGACCAGGACCCCGCCGACGACACGGTCACCTCGCCGATGCACCAAGACCCCATCGTCCTGCTCCCGCAGGAACAGCGCGACATCGTCCTCGAACGGCTGAACGGCGACCTCAAAGCGCCCTACACCATCCGCAACGAGCAGTCGCTCGACCCCGCGAGCGAGTTCTACATGGACAGGCTGCTGGCGCACTACGACGACGACCTCCAGTCGGTGATGGAGAACCACATCGAGATTATTCGACTAGTGGCGTCGGAGAACAAACGCCAGTGCATCGAGACGTTCGAGCCGAAGGACAAGAAGAACCAGGACGAAACGGAGCTAACGGGTGACGTCAACTACTCGAAGCTCGCCGTCTACGGCGAGTCGGACCCGCGTGCGTTCGACTACTCCGGCGCGTTCTGTAACGCGAACCGCGGCCTGTTCTCGGGCGAGGAGCTGCTGAAACTCCAGCGGGAGTTCCTCTACGACTTCCTCCACGCCTCCCAGGAGCAGACGATCAAGCCGAAGAACAACCCCCGCATCGACATCGACCAGGTCATCGTCGGCCGGACGAACATGCCCGAGTACCGGGACAAGAAGGGCGACGAGAAGATGGAGGCCTTTAATGACAGAACCAAACGCATCGACTTCCCCTACGTGCTGGAGTACGAGCAGGAGGCCGAGATCTACCGCAAGATGCTCCGAAACGCCGACGTGCCCGACATGCACATCGAGCCCCACGCGATGGAGATGGCGGGGCTGTTCGGCGTCCTCACGCGCATCACCGAACCCGACGGCGGCAACGTGACCCTGGTCCAGAAGGCGAAAGCCTACAACGGAGAGGTCGACGACGGCGACGACCTCGACGTGAAGAAACTGCGCGAAGAGGGGGAGGTGAAAGCCGACATCGCCGAGGGGATGGACGGGGTGAGCGCCCGGTTCATCGGCGACGAGATCGCCGAGGCCATCATGGACTCCACCCACCGGGGTCGAGATTACCTCTCTCCGCTCACCGTCTTCAACCACTTCGAGCGCAACCTCGAATCGCACGGCTCCATCTTGGAGGAGAACATCGAGCGGTACCACCGCTACCTCGAGATGGTCCGCGAGGAGTACAAGGAGCGCGCCATCGAGGACGTCCGTCACGCGCTCGCGTACGACCTCGACGAGATCCAGCGGCAGGGCGAGAAGTACATGGACCACGTCATGGCCTACATCGACGACGCGACCGTCGAGGACGAACTCACGGGGAGGGAACAGGAGCCCGACGAGAAGTTCCTCCGCTCGGTGGAGGAGAAGCTCTCCATCCCCGAGGACAGGAAGGACGACTTCCGCCAGGAGGTGTCGAACTGGGTCTCGCGGCGCGCTCGGGAAGGCACGTCGTTCAACCCCCAGGACAACGACCGGCTCCGCCGCGCCCTGGAGAGAAAGCTCTGGGAGGACAAGAAGCACAACATCAACTTCTCGGCGCTCGTGAGCGCGAACGAATTGGACGACGACGAACGCAACGCGTGGATCGACGCCCTGGTCGACCAGGGCTACTCCCGGGAGGGTGCACGGGAGGTCCTCGAATTCGCCGGGGCCGAGGTGGCCAAGAGCGAACTCGAGAAGGAGTGACCTGAGGCGAATGCGCCAGAACACGCCGGCCGAGCGGCCCGACTTCATCCGTGCCGCCGACGAGGAACTCCGTGGGACGTACGAGGAGCCGATGAGCCTCGAAGCGTACCTCGACCGCGCGTTCGAGCACCCCTCCATCGCCTCGCACGCCTCGAAGTACCTCCTCGAAGCCATCGAGTCGATGGGCACCCGCACCGTGGTCGAGGAGGGCGAAGAGCGCGACCGCTACCGGTTCTTCGACGACCCCGCGAACGACGGCGAACACGCCGTCCTCGGGAACACGGAGATCCTGAACGACTTCGTCGACGACCTTCGGACCATCGCCGCGGACCGGGGCAAAGCGGAGAAGCTCATCTGGTTCGACGGCCCCACCGCGACCGGCAAGTCCGAGCTCAAACGCTGTCTCGTCAACGGCCTACGGGAGTACTCGAAGACCGACGCCGGTCGTCGCTACACGGTCGAGTGGAACATCGCGAACGTCTCCGACACGCGGGGGATCGCCTACGGGGACGAACTCGACCACGAGGAGGACTGGTACGAGTCGCCGGTGCAGTCGCATCCGCTCACCGTCTTCCCGCTGGAGGTGCGTCGTGACGTGGTCCGGGCGCTCAACGACGCCTCGGGCGACCACATTCCCCTCTCGGTCGACGAGGACCTCGACCCGTTCTGTCGGGAGGCGTACACCCACCTCGAAGAGCAGTACCGCCGCGCGGGCAAGCAGAACCTCTTCAGCGAGGTCACGGACGACCGACACCTGCGGGTGAAAAACTACGTCGTCGACGTCGGACGCGGCATCGGCATCCTCCACTCCGAGGACGACGGCTCGCCGAAAGAACGGCTCGTCGGCTCGTGGATGCCCGGGATGTTGCGCGAACTCGATTCGAGAGGCCGAAAGAACCCGCAGGCGTTCTCGTACGACGGGGTCCTCTCGCAGGGCAACAGTCTGTTGACCATCGTCGAGGACGCCGCGCAGCACGCGGACCTCCTCCAGAAGCTCCTGAACGTCCCCGACGAGGGGCACGTCAAGCTGGACAAGGGGATCGGGATGGACATCGACACGCAGCTAGTAATCATCTCGAACCCGGACCTCGACGCCGAACTCGACAAGTACGCCGACCGAAACGGACGGGACCCGCTGAAGGCGCTCAAACGTCGGCTGAACAAACACGAGTTCCGCTACCTGACGAACTACTCGCTCGAGGCCGAACTCATCCGTCGCGAGCTGACGAACGAGACGACGGTGTGGGACAGCGAGTCCGAGGCGGAGGTCGACGACCGCATCCGCGAGGGGATCGTCATCGAGGTACGCGACAGCGCCGGTGAACTCACCGACCGCGAACTCGCCCCGCACGCGGTCGAGGCTGCGGCGATGTACTCGGTGGTGTCGCGGCTCGACGGGGAGGACCTCTCCGCCGGGCTCGGCCTCGTCGACAAGGCGCTGCTGTACGACCAGGGCTACCTCCAGCGAGGCGACGAGCGGGTCGACGCCGACGAGTTCGACTTCGTCGGGACGGGCGACGGCACCCACGGCATCCCGGTCACGTTCACGCGCGACGTCATCGCCGACCTGCTCCACGAGGATACCGGCCGCCGACACGAGTCGCTCCCGGTCGAACGCGTCATCACGTCGATGGACGTCCTCGACGCGATGGCGGGCGAACTCGCCGACGCGCCCGTCTTCTCGCGTGCGGAGGTCACGGAGTACGAGTCGCGGCTGGCAACGGTCAAGGACCACGTCTACGAGCGCCAGGAGACGGACGTGCTGGACGCGCTGCTGGCAGAGAAGGGCGTCGAGGCCGAAACCGTCGAGGAGTACATCGAACACGTGTACGCGTGGGCCAGCGACGACCAGCTGGAGACCGAACACGGGCCGGTCGACCCCGACCCGCTCCTGATGCGGCTGTTCGAGACCGAGCACCTGGGGCGCTTCCGCGAGGACGACTACGCGGGGAACGAACCGAACGAGGACGTCGTCGAGTTCCGGCGCGAGCGCGTCATCAGCGCCCTCAACCGTTACGCGTGGGAGAACCGCGACGAGGACTTCTCCATCACGGACGTGGACTTCTCGGACATCCCCGTCATCCGCGCGGTGCTCGATACCCACGACTGGGAGGACGTGCGCAGGCTGTTCCCCGACCTCGATCCGAACCAGTGGGCCGACCCGCCCGCGAACACCGACACGGAAGAGATCAAAGCCCGGACCATCGAACACATGACAGAGAACGGATACACGGCGGCCTCCGCCGAACTGGTGAGCCGCGACGTGATGCGGGAGGTGAGCTACCAGTGGGACTGAGAGACGACGTCGAACGCTTCCGAGAGGTAGGCGAGGAGCGCCGTGAGGACCTCAAGGAGTTCATCACCTACGGCGACCTGGGGGGAAGCGGCCCCGATAGTATAAAAATCCCCATCAAGGTCGTCGACCTCCCGTCGTTCGAGTACGACCAGCTCGACAAGGGCGGCGTCGGCCAAGGCCAGGGCGGCACGCCCGACGTGGGGCAGCCGGTCGGCCAGCCCCAGCCCGGAGACGGCGACGAGGACGGCGAACCCGGCGAGGAGGGCGCAGAGCACGAGTACTACGAGATGGACCCCGAGGAGTTCGCCGAGGAGCTCGACGAGGAGCTCGGGCTCGAACTCGAACCCAAGGGGAAGCAGGTCATCGAGGAGATCGAGGGCGACTTCACCGACATCACGCGGTCGGGGCCCAACTCGACGCTCGACTTCGAGAAGCTGTTCAAGGAGGGGCTCAAGCGAAAGCTCTCGCTGGACTTCGCCGAGGAGTTCGTCCGCGAGGCGTGCAAGGTCGCGGGCGTCGCCGCCCGCGACGTCTTCCGGTGGTGCCGCGAGCAGCACATCCTCGTCAGCCTCCCGTGGGTCGAGGAGGCCTTCGGTGAGATTCCGGAAGACGAACGCGGGACGTGGGCGTCGTTCGAGGAGATGGAGGAGAACGTCGAGCGGACCACCGCGATTCAGCGCATCCGCCGCGACGGGCTCAAGGAAGTGCCCTTCCGCAGAGAAGACGAGCGCTACCGCCACCCCGAAATCATCGAGAAGAAGGAGAAGAACGTCGTCGTGGTGAACATCCGCGACGTCTCGGGCTCGATGCGGGAGAAGAAGCGCGAGCTGGTCGAGCGCACCTTCACCCCCCTCGACTGGTATCTGACCGGAAAGTACGACAACGCGGAGTTCGTCTACATCGCCCACGACGCCGAAGCCTGGCGGGTCGAGCGCGACGAGTTCTTCGGCATCCGCTCGGGCGGCGGGACCAAGATCTCGAGCGCGTACGAGCTCGCGAAGGAGGTCTTAGAGGAGGAGTACCCCTGGAACGAGTGGAACCGCTACGTGTTCGCGGCGGGCGACTCCGAGAACTCGTCGAACGACACCACCGAGAACGTCATCCCCCTCATGGAGGAGATACCCGCAAACCTCCACGCGTACGTCGAGACCCAGCCGGGAGGGACGGCGATCAACGCGACCCACGCCGAGGAGGTCGACCGCGCGCTCGGCGACACGGGCAACGTCGTCGTCACCTACGTCTCCTCGCCGGCCGACGTCGTCGACGCCATCTACGAGATCCTCAGCACGGAGGACGGCTAATGAGCAACTCAGACAGAGTCGACAAACAGCGAGAGGCCCAGGAACTCGAAGAACCGGTCCGCGAGGCCGGCAACCTCGCCCGGAGACTCGGACTCGAACCGTATCCGGTGAACTACTGGATCGTCGACTACGACGAGATGAACGAACTCATCGCCTACGGCGGGTTCCAGCGTCGCTACCCCCACTGGCGGTGGGGGATGACGTACGACCGCCAGCGCAAGCAGGGACAGTTCGGGATGGGCAAGGCGTTCGAGATCGTCAACAACGACAACCCCTCCCACGCCTTCTTACAGCTGTCGAACACTCTCACGGACCAGAAGGCGGTCATCACCCACGTCGAGGCACACGCGGACTTCTTCGCCAACAACGAGTGGTTCGGGCTCTTCCTCGGCGAGGGGGACGACCCCAACGCGGCGGCGATGCTCGAACGGCACGCCGACGCCATCGCGGCGTACATGAACGACCCGGACATCGACCGCGAGGAGGTCGAGACGTTCATCGACGCCGTCCTCACACTCGAAGACACCATCGATCAGCACCGCGCGTTCGAGGAGGCGGGCGAGGGTCGTACCCGGACCCAGCCGGAGGACCTCCGCAAGCGTCTCGACACGATGAATATTTCCGAAGAGGTGCGGCGACAGGTGTTTGACGACGAGTGGCTCGACACGCTCGCCGAGGCGGAAGAACGCGCCGCGAAGCTCACCGAGCCCCGGAAGGACGTCGCGGCGTACCTCCGCGAGCACGGTATGCAGTACGACGAGGAGGAGGGCCGCGCGGTAGAGATGGAGCCCTGGCAGAAGGACGTCCTCGACATGCTGCGGACGGAAGCGTACTACTTCGCCGCCCAGAAGATGACGAAGGTGATGAACGAGGGGTGGGCCGCCTACTGGGAGTCGCTGATGATGGGCGACGAGCGGTTCGCCGGCACGGACGAGTTCGTCACCTACGCCGACCACCAGTCCAGAGTCCTCGGCTCGCCCGGGCTGAACCCCTACAAACTCGGCAAGGAACTGTGGGAGTACGTCGAGAACACCACCAACCGTCGAGAGGTGGCGGACAAGCTCCTCCGCGTCAGGGGAATCACCTGGCGGAACTTCCGCGACGTCGTCGACTTCGAGGAGGTCCAGGAGTTGCTCCGGCCGCACCCGGCCATCGACGCCGTCACGGCGGAGAACCTCGACGCGCTGAAAGAACTCGCCGACGCCGACGACCCACGCGTCGACAGGGAGGGGGTGGAGCGGGCACTCGCCGGCGAGCTCGACGTCGAGAAGTACCCGTGGAAGGTCCTGACGTACGAAGGGCTCGCAGAGCGGCACTTCTCGCTGGTCAAACCGCAGAACCGCGGGTTCTGCTCGCGCGTCCGCCGGTCGGATCTCGAACAGCTCTCGCGATACATGTTCGACGACGAGAAGTACGACACGGTCGAGGAGGCGCTCGCGGACGTCGACTACGGCGTCGGCTGGGCGCGGATGCGCGAGGTGCGCGAGAGCCACAACGACGTGACGTTCCTCGACGAGTTCCTCACGCAGGAGTTCGTCACGGACAACCACTACTTCACGTACGAGTACACCCAGACGAGCGGCGACTTCCGCGTCACCTCGACGGAGTACGAGGACGTCAAGAAGAAGCTCCTCCTGCAGTTCACCAACTTCGGGAAGCCGACCATCGCCGTCTACGACGGCAACTTCGACAATCGGGGCGAACTCCTCTTGGGCCACCAGTACAACGGCATCATGCTCGACATCCCGCAGGCGAAGTCGGTGCTCGAACGGGTGTATCACCTGTGGGGCCGCCCGGTCAACCTGATGACCATCGTCAAGGAATACGACGACCACGACGTCGAAGTCGCCCGCCGACGCAACCGCGAGCCGACACCGGTCGAGGTGGGCAAGCGCATCCGGTACGACGGCGGCGGGTTCCAGACGTACGACCTCGACCCCGAACTGGAAGAGCGCATCCAGGCGACCGACGTCGACTACGACACCAAACCAGAGGAGTGGCTCGCCTGACGGGCTCGTCCCACCCCGACGGGAACGACCCCGACTGAACAGGTCCCGTTTCGCCCGGTCCGTTTTTCGGGTTCCCCCGGTCGCCCACCGGTCTCGTCGATCTGCCGTTCTCAGATCTGAGCCGATTCGATGGCAGAATGCGGATTACAATATCGAGTTAGAGAATTACCGGACTAGTTTCATATATGACCACTCGTCAGATTCAGTCGGATGAATCCGGGTCCCGCACAGACGCACCGCGACTCCTCGCTCGCGGAGACAGAGATCCACGACGTCCTCCGGAACGACCGACGGCGGCTGGTTCTCGAGCGACTCGCCGAGACGGAGGAACGCCAGTCCGTGAGCGACCTCGCAGAGTACATCGCAGGGGTGGAGTCCGGCGAGCAACCGCCACCGCGCAACGTCCGACAGAGCGTCTACGTCTCCCTTCACCAGACGCACCTCCCGAAACTCGACGACCTCGGCATCGTCACGTACGACGCGGACGCGAAGACGGTCGAACGGGCCGAGAACGCCGACGACGTCGCCGTCTACATGGAGGTCGTCCCGAAGAACGCGCTCTCGTGGGCCTCGTACTACTTCACGGTGAGTCTTCTCGGCCTCCTGACGCTCCTGGCACACCGGGTCGACGTTCCCGTCCTCGCACAGGCGGACGCCGGGCTGCTCGGCGCGTTCTTCTTCGTCGTTATCTGTGTCTCCGCGGCGTACCACCACTTCACCCAGCGCGACGCCGTCGGCTGGCTTCGCGACTGAGGTGGCGAGCAGGTTCAAGTCACCCCCTTCCCTAGCCCGGTCATGACGACTGCTCTCGTCTGGTTCCGACGCGACCTCCGGCACCACGACAACGAGGCACTCTCGACCGCGGCGGCAGCCGACCGCCTCCTCCCCGTGTACGTCGTCGACCCCCGCGAGTACGGCGAGCGACCCTACGGCGGCCACGACTCGTTCCGCTTCGAGAAGACGGGCGCTCACCGCGTGCGCTTCCGCCGCGAGTCGCTCGCGGACCTGCGCGGGTCGCTGCGCGAACGCGACTCGGACCTCGTCGTCCGCGAGGGTCTCCCCGAGGAGGTGCTGCCCTCCCTCGCGCGAGCGGTCGACGCCGACCGCGTCTCGATGCACACGTGGCCGACACCGGAAGAGCGCAGCGTCGAGTCGGCGGTCACGGCTCGGCTCCGCGAGGACGGCGTCGAGGCCCGTCGGTGGTGGGGCCACACGCTCTATCACCTCAACGACCTCCCGACCCCCCACACCGACATCTCGGACACGTACACCGCCTTTCGGAAGGCGGTCGAGCGGGAGGCGAGCGTCCGCGCGCCGGTCGAGACGCCGTCACTTCCGCCGCTGCCCGACGCGTTCGGGGGACTC
Source organism: Salinigranum sp. (assembly GCA_041641615.1). GTDB lineage: Archaea > Halobacteriota > Halobacteria > Halobacteriales > Haloferacaceae > Salinigranum. The sequence continues at coordinate 13,852 of JBEPYA010000022.1, forward strand.
GAACCCGGGAACGTTCCAGCCCCCGTCGACCTCCTGGGTGAAGGCACCGACCCCGTCGACCCGGACGAGCGCGGCGTCCTCCCCTTCGAGGGGGGCGAGTCGGCGGCGCTCGACCGGGTCGAATCTTACATCTGGGACGAGGACCGGCTACGCGAGTACAAGCAGACGCGCAACGGGCTGCTCGGGGAGGGCTACTCCTCGAAGTTCTCGCCCTGGCTCAACGAGGGCTGCCTCTCCCCGCGGTACGTCCACGACGAGGTGCGCCGGTACGAGTCGGAGAGAGTCGAGAACGACTCGACGTACTGGCTCCTCTTCGAGCTCCTCTGGCGGGATTTCTTTCAGTTTCAGGCGGCCAAACACGGCGGAACGATGTTCTCCCAGCCGGGCATCCGCGACCGTCACGACATCGAGTGGCGCGAGGACGGCGCGGCGTTCGAGCGGTGGGCGCGGGGCGAGACGGGCGTCCCGTTCGTCGACGCGAACATGCGCGAGCTGAACCGGACGGGCTTCATGTCCAACCGGGGGAGACAGAACGTCGCCTCGTTTCTCGCCAACAACCTCCGCCTCGACTGGCGGCGCGGGGCGGCGTACTTCGAGACGCGACTCGTCGACTACGACCCCTGCTCGAACTACGGCAACTGGGCGTACGTTGCGGGCGTCGGCAACGACTCGCGGGACAGGTACTTCAACGTCGTCAAACAGGCCCGCACCTACGACTCGGCCGCCGAGTACGTCACCCACTGGCTCCCCGAACTCGACCCGCTCCCGCCCGAGTACGCCCACGAGCCGTGGAAACTGAGCGACGAGCAACAGATCGAGTACGGCGTCGAACTCGGCGTCGACTACCCCGAACCGATGATCGACCTCGAACGGTCCTACGAGAAGCTCCGCTGACCGTCACAGTCACAGGTTCGTCGACTCCGTCTCCCCGCGTTCGAGCCGAGCGAGCCCCAGTCCCAGGAGAGAGACGAGCGCGAACGCGATCAGTGAGAGCCGGGGAATCGTGAGGAGACCGCCGAGCATCGGGTACAGCACCGCCGAACAGCCGCCGCCGATGCTACACGATCCGGCCGCGGCCGGCGTCACCTGCAGGTAGACGTGGTACGCCGCGACCGTGAGGCCACCGAGCGAGAGCGGGAGGACCGTCCGCCAGACGCCGACCCGTCGTTCGAGTGCTGCGACCCCGCCGACGACGACGAGCGGGTACATCAGTATCCGCTGGTACCAGCAGAGCTCACACGGGACGAGGCCGAGGCCGAGACTGAAGTAGAGGCTCCCGGCGGTCGCGACGCTCGCGACGAGCGTGAGTGTCGCGAGGAGCGGTCCGAGGGGAGAGCGAGTGTCAGTCACGTCGACGAGTCGGTCTCGGTCCCACACGAGAGTCGGCGGGGGTGGGTTCAGAAGCCATCCTGGACGCTCCTCCGCGATTCGTCGGACACGACGTAGCTGTGGACGCCCGCGATCACGGCGAGGGCGACGGAGACGACCCCGGCGATGGCGAGGTCGGGCACGGCCGCCGGTAACAGGTCGGCCGCGGCCAGGAGCGTCGCGACGGTCCCGACGGCGGCGATGCCGAGGTAGATCGAGTGCCAGGGCATCGCCGTCGACGCGGCCGTATCGGTGGCGAGATACTCGTCGAGCACCGCCGCCCGCGCGGTGAGTTCGACCGTGCCGCGGTCCCGGTCGTAGTCGACGACGCCCGCGTCGGCGAGCGCGGGGAGGTGCGTCTGGTGGAGCGAGGTGTACACGCGCTTTCGCTGCTTGTACGTCACCACCTCGGTCGGGACGCCGTTTTCCCAGGCCGCGAGCTGCTGGGAGAGCTCACGGATGGTCGACCCCTCTCCGTCCTCGTGGAGGTATCTGAGAACCTGACGCCGTCGCTCGTTGCTCAACACCGAGAAGACGGTGTCCTGTGTCAGCTCGGTGGGCGTCGAGTCGTCGCCGAATCGGCTGTCGGTGGCCATCCTGTGAGACTCCTCCGGAGTACGTTCTGCTTAGGGAACCGGCCGTATATACAACTATCTCACGTCTCCCACGAGTGATAATCGACCGCGTTCGCGCGAGCGAGAGGGACTCCGACCGGCGACACGGCCCCCGTTCACTCGGCAACGTCGCGGTAGCCGACCGCCACCCACGCGGCGATGGCGACGAGACCCGCGACGACGACGAACGTCCAGAACGCCGTCCACGCGCCGACGGCGAGGCTCTCGAACCGGAGCGCGACGGCCGCTCCCGCGAGACCCGCGGCGACGAACGGGACGAGGAACGGGAGGTCCGTCCACTGCCCGCCCTCGTTGTAGTATTCGACGGCGTATCCCCAGACGTTGCCGACGGTGAACTGGAAGACGACGAGGCCGAACAGCCCCGAGAGGAGGGCGAGTGAGACGGTTCGCGTGGTGAGGGCTCCGTTTCGCACGAGCGACAGCCCTGCGCCGAGGAGGAAGACGGCGAGCATCACGCCGTGCCACGGGCGGAGGCGGTCGTGGAGGGACATGGTCGACGCTCGGGGGGGACGTGACAAGAGAGTGGCGACGGGCGGACCAGCGGTCGCCGTACTGGATTTGGGAACGCACTCGAGAGGGGATTTGAACCGGAGCCGGACGTGCTCGCTGACGCTGCGCGCGACCGGCAGGGTTCAAATCCCCGACACTGCGCGTGTCTCTTCACTCACTTCGTTCGTTCAGAAACATGCTCGGTAGGGGATTTGAACCCCTGTCCTCGGCTCGAAAGGCCAAGATGATTGGCCGGACTACACCAACCGAGCGGCACTCGAACGTGACCACGGGACCGATTTAAGGATTCCGTCTTCGGGTCGTCTCGGACGCGAGAACACCCCTCACAGAGACCGCTGTCACTCGCCGGTGAACTCGGGGTCGCGGTCGGAGTCGAACGCCGCGATTCCCTCCTCGGCGTCGTCGGTTCCGAAGACGTGGCCGAACGCCTGTGCTTCGAGTTCGAGCCCCGCATCGGTGTCGTCGCGGCCGCGGAGCATCACGCGTTTCGTGTACGCCTGCGCGACGGGCGGTCCCGCCGCGAGGTCGCGTGCGAGGTCGAGCGCCCGCTCGTCGAGCGAGTCGTTCGCGACAACCTCGTTGACGAAGCCGTACTCGGCCATCGTCTCGGCGTCGTACCGCTCGGCGGTGAGGATGATCTCCTTCGCCCGGCCCTCGCCGACGATGTGTTGGAGCCGCTGGGTGCCGCCCCAGCCGGGCATGATGCCGAGGTCGTGCTCGGGGAGGCCGAACGTCGAGCGCCGGGAAGCCACCCGAAGATCGGCACAGGCCGCCAGTTCCAGCCCGCCGCCGAGGCAGTAGCCGTCGACGGCCGCGACGACCGGGAGCGGCGAGGACTCGAACCGGCCGAAGACCCGCTGGCCTTCCCGGGAGAGGTCGACGACCGACCGAGAGTCCAACTCGGCGGCGACCCCCTGGAAGTCCGCCCCGGCCGAGAACGCCCGGTCGCCCGCGCCCGTGAGGAGCACCGCCCGCGTCTCGTCGTCCTCCTCGAACGCGGTGAGGGCGTCGTCGAGATCAGCGAGCACGTCGACGCTGATGCTGTTCAGTCGGTGCGATCGGTCGATGACGAGCCGACCGACGCCCTCGCTCCGCTCGACCCGGAGCGTCCCGTACCCGGTCGTGTCCGTCTCCTTTTCGCGTCCTCCGAAGAACCCCTCCCCGCGCTCGGCGAGGTCGCGTAGGTACTCGACGGTCTCGTACCGTTCGGCACCCGTCTCCTCCTTCCTGGCGTCGAGACGGTCTACCAGGCTGTCCAGCCCCGCGTCATCGGCCATCTTCGCCGGACCGTCGGGGAAGCCCGCCCCGAGCTGCATCGCGCGGTCGACCGCCTCGGCCTCGGCGACCCCGTTTGCGACGAGGGCGGCGCCCTCGTTGGCCATCACGGCGAGGAGGCGCTCGCGGATATCCTCTCGGACCTGATCGGTCGGAATCTCGGCGCCTCCCTCCTCGTGGTCGTAGAACCCGGCGCCCGACTTCGTTCCGAGGTCACCCGCGTCGACTTTCTCCGCGAGGAGGGGACACGGTTCGTAGGCGTCACCGAGTCGGTCGTGCATGTATTCGAGGACGTGCAGTGCGACGTCGATGCCGACCTGATCGGCGAGTTCGAAGCTGCCCATCGGAAGGCCGAGGCCGTATTTCGTCGTGGAGTCGACCTCGGTGACGGTGGCCTCGCCGTCGTGGACGGTCCAGGCGGCCTCGTTCAACAGCGGGACGAGCACGCGGTTGACGACGAATCCGGGGCTGTCCTCGTGGACGCGGACGGGTGTCTTCCCCAGTCGCTCGGCGAGCGCCTCGACCGTCGAGAGGGTCTCTTCGGTCGATTCAGCTCCCGCGACGACCTCGACCAGCCGCATTCGGACGGGGGGATTGAAGAAGTGCATCCCGCAGAACCGTCCGGGCCGGTCGGTCTCTCGTCCGAGTTCGGTGATGGAGAGCGAGGAGGTGTTCGTCACGAACAGGGCCCGGTCGGGGGCGTGCGCTTCGACCGCGGCGTAGACTTCCTTCTTCACGTCCATCTGCTCCGGAACGGCCTCGACGATCACGTCGGCGTCGCCGACGGCGGCCGCGAGGTCGACGACTGGCGTGACGCGGTCGAGTGCGGCGTCGACCTCGTCAGCCGAAATTCGGTCCCTCTCGGCGAGTTTCCCGAGGCTCCACTCGATCCGGTCGTAGCCGGCCCGGACGAGGTCGTCGTCGATGTCGCGAAGGGAGACGTCGAAGCCCGCGAGCGCCGCGACCTCGGCGATACCGTGGCCCATGCTCCCCGCCCCGAGGACGGCGACGGTAGAGATGTCGTCGACGGAGCGTATCGCGTCGGCGTCGGCGTCCGTCTCCGCGGTCGTGTCGCTGTCGGCGTCGTCCATACGCGCTCGTCGGCAGGTCGTCGGTTGAAGCTTTCCCCCGGGGCGAGTGCGATGGGCGGCCGGCGAAACCACTATCGCCGCTCGGACGTAGATGGAGGCGTGACACAGACGGACAGCGACCCCCACGACCACCTCCGCGCCACCGACGAGGTGTTCGCGGCGCTCATCGACGAACACGGCGAGCTCGACATCGACCCCGCGGCGAACCTCTTCGAGCGGCTCGTCACCTCCATCCTCCGTCAGCAGGTGTCGATGGCGTCGGCCGCGGCGACCCGCGAGCGACTCTTCGACGCCGTCGAGATGACCCCCGAGGGAGTCCTCGCCGCCGACGAGGCCACGCTCAAGGAGGCGGGGCTCTCCCGGCAGAAGACACGGTACGTCAGGAACGTCGCCGAGGCGTTCCTGGCGAACGACTACTCCCACGAGACGTTCGCCGGGATGGACGACGAGGCGGTGGTCGACGAACTCACGTCCATCACCGGTGTCGGGACGTGGACCGCCGAGATGCAGCTGATGTTCGCGCTCGGCCGACGGGACGTCTTCCCCGTCGGCGACCTCGGAATCCGGAAGGGAATGCGGACGCTCTACGGCGATATCTCCCGCGAGGAGATGGTGGAGAAGGCCGAGGCGTGGCGGCCCTATCGGAGCTACGCGAGCCTCTACCTCTGGCGGGTGAAAGAGGACATCGCCGAGTCGGTGGCCGAAGTCGTCGAGGGATAGTCGGGGTCGTCAGTCGTCTTCGTCGTCCGCGACCACCCGCGCGCCGCACTCCGCACACCGGAGGACCTTCCGCCAGCCGCCGCCGGTCTCACGGCGTTCGCGGACGTCCCGTGAGCCACACTCGGGACAGCGAGGGGGTGCGGACATCGTCGCCGCTCACTCCAGGGACTCCTCTTCCTCCTCTTCGAGGTTGCGGTCCTCGCTGTCGGAGCGCCGCCGGACGTCGACGCGGTAGTGTTCGAGGATGTCCCGTCCGAGGAGCACGGGGTAGTCCATGTGCGAGCGGTCCTCGACGCTCGCGGTGACGGTGTGCTGCCGCCCGCCGATGCCGATGACGAGGTCGACGACGGGTCGGGCCTTCCCGCTCTTGAGAGAGCCGCTCTTCACCCGGGTCATGCTCTTGATGGGGCCGGCGCCGATGTCGGCCGCGAGCGACGTGTCGATGCTGGTCCGGGTCGCGCCCGTGTCCGACTTCGCGGGTGTCTGCGTGGAGCCGCTGGTGCCCGAGACGACGACGTCCTCGATGTAGCCGATGATCGGGGTGTCCTCGGGCTGGGTCGTGGCGGAGCGCGGCTTGCACGAGGGCGTCGAGTCGTCGAGCGTCGACGACAGTTCCTCCACGCGGTCGTCGTCGACGGCGCCGCCGGCGGTCTCGATGGCGAGGTTCGCGATGTAGGGGCCGGCGCTCTTCCCCGTCGCCTCGTGGAGGCCCTTGAAGCCGGCCGTCGGGTTCACTTCGAGGACGAACCAGCCGTTCTCGCCCTCGACGAGGTCGACGCCGACGTAGTCGAGCCCCATGACGTCCGCGGCGTACAGCGCCGTCTCGCGGGCCTCGGTCGGCATCGCGTCGGTCGCGTCCTCGACCGCGCCGCCGAGCGCGACGTTCGTCCGCCAGTCGCCGTCGGGCGCGTAGCGGTACATCGCGCCGATGACGTTTCCGTCGACGATGTAGACGCGGAGGTCGCGGTGCCGCGAGTCGTCGCGGTCGATGAGGTCCTGCAAGAACGCCTGTCGGTTGCCGACCTTCGGGTTGACCGCGTCGGTGAGGTCGACCTTCCACGTTCCTCCCCCGTGAGTCCCGATAGCGGTCTTGTAGACCCCGACGTCGCCGAAGCGCTGACGGCCCTGGTTGAGCCGTTCGTTCGAGAGCGCGAGCAAGGCGTCCGGTACCTGGATGTTCCAGTTCGCCAGCGTCGCCGCCGTCGCGAACTTGTGGATGGCGGTCAGGACGGCGTCGGGCTCGTTCAGCATCGGACGGATGCGATTGAACGTCGTCGCTAGCCCCAGGAGCTCGGCAGGCTCTTCGGTGTTCGACAGCAGCAGGCGGTTGGCGATGATGTCGACGTCGGGCTCGACGGTCACCTCGCTTCCCTCGATGTTGATGGCGGTGTTCTCGCGACGGAGCCACACGGGCGTGTGACCCAGGTCCTCGACGGCGTTGAGGATCGCCTTCGTCTCCTTGCTGTTGTGGAGGCTGAGAACACCGACACGTACCTCGTCCTGTTCGGGCATGGCACTGGATTTCGGAGCGGGCGAAAAAGGGTTGACGGTTGGTCTCTCGCCCGGCTCGGCCGCACAGTCACGAGCGGTCCCCCACGCGAACGTGGCCGGGCGTAACCCCCACCGAACCGCGGCCCTTCCGGTGGCTCACCATTTAAATATGCGGGGGAATAGTACCGGACAATGAGCAGCGACGGGGCGTTCACGTACAACGGCGGACGGGTCGACCCCGGAGAGACCCAGAACATCCGCTACGGGATCTCCGAGACGTATCTGGGCGACCCTGTCCGCATCCCGGTCACTATCATCAACGGCGAGCGGGAGGGACCGACGGTGTTTCTCACCGCCGCCGCCCACGGGGACGAACTCAACGGCATCGAGGTCGTCCGCGAGGTCGCCTTCGAGTGGGACCTTTCGGACCTGGCAGGGACGCTCGTCTGCATGCCGGTGTTGAACGTCCCCGCGTTCCTCGCACAGGAGCGGTACCTGCCCATCTACGACCGTGACCTGAACCGCTCGTTCCCGGGACACGAAGACTCCACCTCGGCGAAGCGGATGGCGTACCGCATCTTCCAGAACTTCATCGAGCCGTGCGACTTCGGGCTGGACTTCCACACCTCGACGAGAGGGAGGACGAACATGCTCCACGTCCGCGCGGACATGAAGAAGGAGGGCGTGGCCCGCCTCGCCCGGGCGTTCGGCTCGAACGTCATCATCGACGGCGAGGGGCCCGAGGGCACGCTACGGGGGGAGGCGACAGACGCGGGCGTCCCCACCATCACGATCGAGATGGGCGAGGCCCACCGGTTCCAGCGGCGGCTCATCGACGACGCGCTGGCGGGCGTCGAGTCGGTGTTCGCCGAGTACAGCCTCCGGGACACGAGCCTGGTCCGGTGGCCCGGCTGGCGGACGGTCATCACGGACAACCGGGAGAAGACGTGGATCCGCGCCGACGTCGGCGGCATCGTCGACATGCACTACGAGGTGGGGTCGCTCGTCCACATCGGCGACCGGATCTGTACCATCACGAACCCGTTCAAGGACGACAACATCTCCGTGAAAGCACCCTTCACGGGCGTGCTCGTCGGCGTGCTGGAGAACCCGGTGGTGTATCCCGGAAACCCGCTCTGTCACCTGGTGGAGCTGGACGAGAAGACGCTGGGGGTCGTCGAACAGCAGCAGTCTCCGGAGCGGCACACGCACGTTTAGGCTGTCTCATCGCGCCCGAGTGCCTATTAGCATCCGAACGCGGACCGATAAGTACGACGTGACGACAGCCACCCAACCCCGGTGTTCAGCCGTAGTCGGCAGCGGCCTCGGTGTCGGCAGTGACTGAGAGCAGTGTGATCGCGGGGCTACTAGGGCGGTGAAGCCACGAGCCCCCAGCCGACTGCGCTCCTCACCGCCCGCCTCGCTCGCGGTTCCGGTGCTCGCTTCTCGCGCGATCGCGGCGGCTGGCGAGGCCGTCGGTCTCGCTGTTTCCCACTCACGTCGTTCACGGGAACGACACGAAGGCCGCGCCAGCACCCGCCACTGCCGGATTCGGTCGGCGCGCGGGAGCGAACCGAACGCAGTGAGTGAGCGACCCGTGCGAGGGGCGACCGAGTGGGTGAGTGAAACGAATCCACGAGGGCGTCGGTTGGGGGGGCACGGCCACAGCGCCCTAGTGACCACGGGACCTCGGGCAGCTGTGCGCATCCCCGAGCGAGTATCCCTCGGACGATCGCTCTCGACCGTGTGTGAACGGCTCTCTTCCTCACCGAATCAGTTCCTCGTCACCGGTTCCCCGTCGGACGCAAACGCGTAACTTCTATACCACCCCGGTACCCAGCCTCACAGGAGCATGAGTAAGTATCACAGTCGAGGCCTCGTCGAGGACTTCGGCCGGTGGCGGGAGTTCTCCGCCGGGATGTGGGCCTGGGTGTTCCACAAGTTCACGGGCTGGGTGCTCGTGGGATACCTCTTCACCCACATCGCGGTCCTCTCGACCGCGCTCTCCGGTGCCGGGACGTACACCAACACCATCCAGGCGCTGGAGAGCCTCCTCGTCGTCCGCATCCTCGAAGTGGGACTCCTCGCGGTGGCGGTGTTCCACATCCTCAACGGGTTGCGTCTGCTCCTCGTCGACCTCGGCGTCGGGCTGGAGGCACAGGACAAGAGTTTCTACGCGTCGCTCGTTCTGACGGGTGCGATCGTCGTCGCGAGCGTGCCGACGTTCATGGCGGGGGTGTTCTGACGTGGCGGAACGCTACTCCTCGTTCAAGCCGGGCGGCCGGCGGTGGCTCTGGCAGCGCATCACGGCGGCGTTCCTCGTCATCGTGCTGGCGTTCCACTTCTTCCTGCTTCACTTCGTCAACCACGCCGACGAGGTGACGTTCGCCATGTCCTCCGCGCGGATGGAACAGCTCTCCTACTACTCGCTGATGGTCCTGTTCCTCGTGACGGCGACGTTCCACGGGGTCAACGGCGTCTACAACGCGCTCGTGAACCAGGGCCTCACCGGCACGAAACTCCAGGTCGTGAAGGGCGCGCTCGTACTCGCCAGCGCGGTGCTCATCATCCAGGGCATCCGCACGGCGAACGCGTGGGCGGGCTTCCCGACGTTCTAACACCATGAGCACGCAAGTCCCAGAGACCCAGGAAGCGGAACCGGAAGCCGAAGAGAAAGCGCCCTCGAAGGGTGACGAGCGTCGTACCGAGCGCCGCCGCAAGGCCGCAGAGCGGGAGCGACAGCGGCAGGAGGAGGCGGCAGAGCGCGCGAAGGAAGACGAGAACACGGTCGAGCTGAAGGTGTTCCGGTACGACCCCGAGGTGCCCGAGAAGGAGAAGCCGCGGTTCGACTCGTTCCACGTCCCCTTCGAGAAGGGCATGACGGTGCTCGACGCGCTGATGTACGCGCGGGACACCTACGACTCCTCGCTCACCTTCAGACACTCCTGCCGGCAGGCCATCTGTGGCTCCGACGCGCTGTTCGTCAACGGCCGGCAGCGGCTGGGCTGTAAGACCCAGCTGTCGGACCTGGACGAACCCGTCCGCGTCGAGCCGCTCCCCCACCAGGAGGTCGTGAAGGACCTCGTCGTGGACATGGAGCACTTCTACGACCAGATGGAGGCCGTCGAGCCGTACTTCCAGACCAACGACCTCCCGGACGGGGAGCTCGACGAGCAGCGCCAAACCCGTGAAAACCGCGAGAAGATCAAGATGTCCACGCGGTGTATCTGGTGCGGCGCGTGTATGTCCTCGTGTAACATCGCGGCCGGCGACAACCAGTACCTGGGTCCGGCGGCCATCAACAAGGCGTACCGCTTCGCGATGGACGAGCGGGAGGGCGGGGACATCAAACAGCAGCGCCTGGAGATCATCGAGCAGGAACACGGCGTCTGGCGGTGTCAGACCCAGTTCTCCTGCACCGAAGTGTGCCCGAAGGACATCCCGCTCACGGAGCACATCCAGGAACTCAAGCGCGAGGCGGTCAAGAACAACCTGAAGTTCTGGTAAGGGCCGAAGACGGGGGCGGAAACGCTCAAGTTCGCCCGGTCCTAACCGGCATCCACGGACGAGCTTTAAAAAGGAACGCGGACACTCGCGGACACTCAATCACACAATGTACGAACACGACGTCATCGTGGTCGGCGCGGGCGGTGCGGGCCTGCGCGCGGCCATCGCAGCACAGGAAGAAGGGGCCGACGTGGCCATCGTCACGAAGCTCCACCCCGTCAGGAGTCACACGGGCGCG
>JBEPYA010000023.1:0-24476 GCA_041641615.1 Salinigranum sp.
GCTCGTGGCGTCACAACGCACGGCGCGCACGCCCGCGGACCTGAGCGAGGTGACGCTCGGCGTCGTCTCCAGCGACCTCGACACCTCGACCGTCGAACGGGCGGACCCGCTCGTCAGCCAGGTGGCCCGTGCCGTCGTCGCCGCCGGCGGTCGCGTCGTCGTCGCCGGCTGTGAGCGACTCACCGCCCACCCCGAGGCGGCGCGCGCTGCCACGGCCGAGGCCGCACGCCCGTCGCTCGACGACCTCCTCGACAGACACGAGGGGCACCCCGACCGCGCGACGCGAGTCGGTCGGTTCGCGCGGAACCACTCGTTCGCGGCGGCGACCGGGGCGTGGGGCGACCTCACCATCTCGGAGGTGTTGCGCTACGGCGAGCGCAGCACGCTCGCGGAGGGGCTGGCCGTCGTCGACGCCCCGTCGCGGTTCGCCGAAGCGACGACCGCACTCGCCGCCGCGGGCGCGAACGTCGTCGTCCACGTCACGGGCGACGGCATCATCGCCGGACATCCGCTCGTCCCCGTCGTCAAGGTGACCGGCGACCCCGGGACCGCCGCCGCGCTGCCGAACGACATCGACATCGACGCGACGGAGTCGGACGTGAACGACCTGATCGAGACGCTCCTCGACGTCGCGGACGGCGAACCCAGCCGGGCGGAGGCGCACGGGCTGACGGAGTTCGCCATCACGCGCATCGGACCGTCGATGTGACGCCGGCGTCCGGTCGCGGGTGGTTCGAGTGTCGTCGGAGACGGACCGCCTCAGGAGGCGGTCGTCACGAGTAGGTCAGGTTGAGCTCCGTGACGTTCGCGGCGCTCATCACGCGCTCTGGGATCTCCGATTCGAACCGCTCGCCCTTCATTCGGCTGGTCGGACCCGCGACGCTGATGGCCCCGATGGCGTGTCCGTCGGCGTCGGTAATGGGCGCGGCGACGCAGCGGAGCCCCGAGAGCCGTTCGCCGTTGTCGTGGGCGTAGCCGCGTTCTCTGATACGCGCGAGTTCCTCGTCGAGTTCCTCCTGTGAAGTGATGGTCTCGGCCGTCCGGGCGGGCAGGCCCCACCGGTCGATAATCTCGTCGACGCGTTCGGTGGGGAGGTGGGCGAGGATCGCCTTTCCGAGCGAGGTGCAGTGGAGCCCGACCCGCATCCCGGCGTGGGTGTCGAGATTTACGGCCTGTGCTCCCTTCGCGCGGTAGAGGTAGACGCCCTGTCCGTTCTCCTCGACGAGGAGGTTCGCCAGCTCGCCGGTGTCCTCGGCGAGCGAGTCCACCTCGGGTCGGGCGACCTCGTAGATGCGCATCCGGTCGCGTGTGTGCTCGCCGAAGTCGAGAAAGCGCAGCGAGAGACAGTAGCGGTCGCCCTCCTTGATGACGTACTCGTGTTCGCGCAGCGTTCGGAGGTGACTGTACACGGTGCTCTTCGGCAGGCCGAGCGTGTTCGAGAGCTCCGTCACCCCGGCTCCCCCCCGGTCTTTCAGCGTCTCGAGTATCTGTAACGACGTCCCCAGCGCCCCGATCGTGTTCCCCGCGTTCGTTGCCATGCCACACACCTGTTGCAGACAATAATACAAAACGTTTGTTCATTATGAGCGCACGCCGAGGGGAGACGCTCTCGCCGCCTCGGCGCTACTCGTCGACCGCGGTGTTCACCAGGTTCTCGGGGTCGTCGCCGCGGAGGACGCCGAGGACGTCCCGAGTCACGGTTCGTCGGAGTTCCTCGTACGACTCCTCGGAGTACCACGCGACGTGGGGGGTACAGACCACCTCGTCGCGGTCGAACAGCGCGGTGTACTCCGGCGGTTCCTCGGGCATCACGTCGATGCCCGCCCCGGCGAGTTCCTCGTCTCGAAGCGCGTCGTGGAGCGCCCGGACGTCGACGGTCGCACCCCGAGAGGTGTTCACCACGATCGCGTCGTCGTTCATCCGCTCGAACGCCTCCGCGTCGAACAGGTGGTGCGTCTCGTCCGTGAGCGGGACGTGGACGGAGACGAAGTCGGCGCGGTCGAGCAGGGCGTCGAAGTCGACCTTCGTGACGTCGTGGTCGGCCATCTCGTCGGCGTCGACGTAAGGGTCGTAGGCGATCACGTCGAGGTCGAACGCGCGCGCCCGCCGGCCGAGTTCCCGCGGGATCTTCCCGAACCCCGCGAGGCCCAGCGTTCCCCCGCCGAACCGGTGGATGGGCTTCGCGACGGTCCAGTCCCACCGCCCCCCGCGAATCTCGCGGTCGTAGCGCGCGACCTTCCGGACGCAGGCGAGCAGCAGCGCGAACGCGTGCGTCGACACCTCGTCCAGACAGTACGCCGGGACGTTGAGCACGCGGACGCCGTGTTCCGTGGCCGCGTCGAGGTCGACGCTGTCGACGCCGATGCCGTACCGACCGACCGCCGTGAGGTCCAGCGCCTCGAACACCGACTCGTCGACCCGCGCGTACTGCACGAGGAGCGCGTCGGCCCCCTCGGCCGCCTCGACGACCTCCGCCGGCGTCCGCGCCTGCGCAGCCACGAGTTCGACGCCCGCCTCGGCAGCCAGGTCGCGTTCGAGCGCCAGGTCCGGGAAGTCGTAGTCGGTGACGACGACCTTCATCGTCGGGGGTTCGAGGTGTCGGACGTCGGTCCGAGCGTCTCGCTGGCGCGGAGCGCCCCGGCCACCCGGTAACGTTTGGCTCGTTCTTGACCCGCGGTCTCTCCGTGTTCGCCCGCTGTGTGCTGATCTGCGTTCATCGACGACCCGTTCTGTGGTACGTGGTGGCAGTCCGGTATTCAACCTTTCGTTGCGGGGGAACGTCGTTCGGTGTGGCGCCCCTCGACCCGAGGGGTTGACGCGAGGCGAAGCGTTTTGTCGGTCGCGTCGGATGCGTGTGGTATGCACCACGTGCGTTTTCGTGACCCCGCGGGTAGCGTGCGGACCGGCCAGTGGAACGACGGCAGCGTCGAGTTCGGCGGCGAGACGTTCGACGCCGACGCCGTCGACCTCCTCGCGCCGTGTGAGCCGAGCAAGATCGTCTGCGTCGGGCTCAACTACGCGAAACACGCCGAGGAGTCGGGGAAGGAGGTCCCCGACCGGCCCCTGCTGTTCCTGAAGGCACCGAACGCCGTCGCCGCGCCGGGCAGCACGGTGACGCTCCCGGCAGGCAAAGAGCGGGTCGACTACGAGGCCGAATTGGGTGTCGTCGTCGGCGAGCAGTGTCGGAACGTCTCCCGGGAGGACGCGATGGACGTCGTCTCGGGCTTCACCTGCGTCAACGACGTCTCGAACCGCGACGACCAGGAGGTCGAACAGAACTGGATCCGCGGGAAGGCGTTCGACAACAGCGCGCCGCTCGGCCCCGTCGTCTCCACGCCCGACGAGGTCGCCGACGACGCACGGATCAGTCTCCGCGTCAACGGCGAGGTGAAACAGGACTCCTCGCGGTCGGACTTCATCTTCAGCGTCCCCGAACTGATCGAGGAGATCACGACGTACATGACGCTCGAACCGGGCGACGTCATCTCGACGGGAACCCCCGAGGGCGTCGGTCCGCTCTCGGATGGAGACCGCGTCGCCGTCGACATCGAGGGGATCCCGACGCTCGAACACGGCGTCCAGGCCGCCGACTGACCCCCGGCCCGCCGACTGATTCTTCGCGGAGAACCCGCGAGCAGCGACCGTGCCAACAGTTATGTAGGTGTGTTCGAAACGGACGCTATGCGATACTACATGCTCTCGGAGACTGAGCGTTCGGTGTCTTCGCTCGTCGCGCGCGACGGGGACGACGTGTACGACCTCTCCAGCGCGAACGAGAGCGTCCGGACGTTCGCCGACCTCGCCCGAACGGCCCATATCACCAACCGAGGCGTCGACGACGTCGCGGCGGGCCTGCTCGGGGACGCCGACCGCCTCTCGCTCGAAACGTTCGAGGGGCGAGTGGAGCTGCCGGTCACCCCGGACGAGGTGTGGGCCGCCGGCGTGACCTACGAGATCAGCGAGCAGGCACGCGAGGCCGAGAGCGGGATGCCCGACGTCTACCTCGACGTCTACGAGGGCGAGCGCCCGGAGATATTCTTCAAAGCCACCCCTTCTCGGACCGTCGGCCCGGGCGAGGCCGTCGGCGTCCGGGGCGACTCGGAGTGGGACGTGCCCGAACCGGAACTCGGCGTCGTGCTCTACCGGGGAGAGCCCGTCGGCTACACCATCGGCAACGACGTCAGCAGCCGGTCTATCGAGGGACGGAATCCGCTGTACCTCCCGCAAGCGAAGGTGTACGACCGCTGCTGTGCGCTCGGCCCCTGCGTCGCCTCCCCCGAGACCGTCGGCGACCCACACGCGCTCGAATTGGCGATGCAGATCACGCGCGACGGCGACATCCTCTACGACGAGTCGACGAACACCGCTGAGATGGTGAAAACCGTCGACGAACTCACCTCGTATCTGACGCGACACAACGCGGTCCCGGAGCTCTCGGTGCTCCTGACCGGGACCGCGCTCGTCCCCGGCGAGGAGTTCACGCTCGAAGCCGGCGACGAGGTCCACATCGAACTCGACGAGGTCGGCTCGCTCGAGAACGGCGTCGTCGAGGTCTGAGTTCCGACGTCGTTTCGCTCGTCGATTCGACACGCGTCGGGGACGAGAGGGGTGAGCGCTCGTCTTCGCGAGGCGATAGCTTCCGACACGTATTTCTGCGCGACGAGGGACTGAGAGACAATGCCATACGCGAGCGGTTCGGAACTGTCGACCGCGTACGCCCGCGCGAGAGAACAGGGGTACGGATTCGTCGCCAGCAACGTCACGGAGACGAACATTCTGACGGGGCTGGTCGAGGGGGCCGAGCGGGCACGGTCCGACCTCGTACTCCAGGTGAAGCGGGACTCGGCGACGTTCGCCGGGCGGGGCGACCCGCGAGTCGGGCTGGAGATACTCGGGTTGACAGCTCGGAAACTCGGGGAAGCGGCCGACGTGGGCGTCTTCCTGAACGTCGACCACGTTCCCGCCGAGGACCGAGAGTTCCTCGACGCCTGCGTCGAGTCCGGAATCCCCTCCTCGATCATGGTCGACGCCTCGCACGAACCGTTCGAGGAGAACGTCGAGCGGACGCGTCGGGCGGTCGAACTGGTCGACGCCCACGACGCGGAGATGCTCGTCGAGGCCGAACTGGGGATGATAAAAGGGATGGAAGGCGGCGTCGAGACGAGGGAGGCGTACTACACCGACCCCGAGGAGGCCGTCGAGTTCGTCGACCGCACGGGCTGTGACCTCCTCGCCGTCTCCATCGGGACCGAACACGGCGTCTCGAAGGGGCGCGACCTCGAACTCCGCCCGGACATCGCCCGCTCGGTGGGCGACGCGCTCGCCGACCACGGCCTCGACACCCCGCTGGTCGTCCACGGTTCGTCGGGCCTGTCGGACGACCAGGTGCGTGACCTCCTCAGCACCGGCGTCTGTAAACTGAACAAGAACACGCGCTACCAGTACGAGTTCGCCCGCACCGCCTGCGACTTCTACAGGGAGAACGAGTCCGCCATCGTCCCCCCGGCGGGTGTCGACGACGACCGCCAGGGCTTCTTCGCCGACACCGACTGGTCGCCCGACAAGGCGACGTTCACCCCCACTCGGGTCTGCGGGGACATCCGCGAGCGCATCGCCGACGTGATGGTCGACGTCGCCGAACTCTCCGGCTCCGCCGGGGAGAGCCGGTTCTGTTGAGTGCCGATGGAGTCGACCGATTCCCTGCTCGTCGGTATCGACGCTGGCCTGACGAACATCAAGGCGGCTGTCTTCGACGCCGACGGCCGCGAACTCGCCGTCGCCGCTCGCTCGTCGCCCAACGTCGACGCCGGGCCGGACCGCGTCGAACGCGACGGCGACGAGTTCTGGGACGTCACCTGTGACGTCGTCGAGGAGGTCACCCGTGCCCCCGACGTCGACGCCGACCGCATCGTCGGCGTGGGCGTCGCCGGACACGGCCACGGACTGTACGCGCTCGACGCCGACGGCGACCTCGTCAGACCGGGCATCACCTCGCTCGACAGCCGCGCCGCCGACGTGGTCGACGCGTGGGACGACGCCGGGCGCTGTTCCGAGGTGCAGTCCATCACCGGCTACGAGCCGTTCGTCGCCGACCCACTGAGCCTCCTCGGGTGGCTGAAGCGCGAAGAGCCCGCAGCGTACGACGCCATCGACCGCATCCTCTTCTGCAAGGACTACCTCAAGTACCGCCTCACCGGCGAGGTGTCGACCGACGAGACGGAGGCGAGCGTCTTCTTCGACCTCGCACGCGACGAGTACTCGGCCGAGGTGTTCGAACTCCTCGGCCTCGACGACTGCGTCGACGCCCTTCCCCCGGTCGTGCCCAGTTGGGAGGTGTGCGGGGAGGTGACGCCCGCGGCGGCCGAGCGGACCGGACTCGACGCCGGAACGCCCGTCGCGTCGGGACTCCACGACGTCGGCGCGGTGGCGCTCGGCGCGGGGGCGCACCGCCCCGGGCAGGGAACGCTCATCGTCGGCACGTGGGGACAGAGCATCTACCTCACCGACGACCTCGACCAGAGTTTCGAGACGGACGGGCTCACCCGGCGGTTCCTCCGGGACGGCTGGCTCCAGTACCGCGGGACGCGCTCGGCGGCGGCGGCGGCCGACTGGTTCCTCGACGAGTGCTGCGGCGACTGGGCAGCCGAGAGCGACGTCGACCGGTACGCGCGAGCGAACGAACGGGTCGACGAGGTGCCCGTGGGCTCGAACGGGCTGGTGTTCCTCCCGTACCTCCGGGGGTCGACCGACCACCCGAACGCCCGGGGGAGCTTCGTCGGGCTCACCGAAGACCACACCAGGGCGGAGATGCTCCGGGCCATCTACGAGGGGGTCGCGCTCTCGTTGAGCAACCGCCTCTTGGAACTGGCGGGCGACGACGGCCTCACGGACGTTCGCCTCGGCGGCGGCGGCGCGAAGAGCGCCGTCTGGAGCCAACTGTTCGCGGACGTGCTCGGCGAGCGCGTCGTCGTCCCCGCGGGCGAGGAGATGGGGGCGCGGGGCGTCGCCATCTGCGCCGGGCTCGCGGTCGACCTCTACGACGACCACGCGTCGGCCGTCGAGCGCACCGTCGACCCCGACCGACGCTACCGGCCGGACGAGGCTCGGACGGCGTCGTACCGGGCGATCCGCGACCTGTTCGAGACGGCGGTCGACCAGCACGTCGCGGTGTGGGAAAAGTTGAAACGGGTCGGAGAGAAACCGGGGGCCGATGCAAGTGGATAAGGCGTTGCTCTGTGGCGATCCCCAGCAGCCGAGCGAGTACATGTACGAGAGCGCGGCGTTCCTCGAGGACCACGGCGTCTCGCTCGCGCGGATGGACTGGCGGGGCGACCTCTCCGCGGAACGCTTTCGGGAGGTGACGATGGAGATGGAGTCGCGCGGCCCCGCCTCGTACGACACTTCGGACATCGAAGCTGAGCTGGAGCGGACCGACGCGGACGTCCTGGTCGTCCACAAGGCCCCGGTGTCCGCGTCGGTCATCGAGTCGGCGTCGCTGTCGGTCGTCGGCTGCGCCCGCGGCGGGACGGAGAACGTCGACGTCGCGACCGCCGAGGAGCGGGGCGTGACGGTGCTGCACGCCCCCGGGCGGAACAAGAACGCCGTCTCGGACTACGCGGTGAGCCTCCTGCTCTCGAAGGTCAGAGCCATCCCCCACCACAACGCGAACCTCCACGACGGCGAGTGGGCACAGGTGTTCGACCCCGCCCGCCTCCCACGGGACATCGAGGAGATGACCGTCGGTATCGTCGGCTTCGGCAACATCGGGCAGGAGGTGGCCCAGCGCCTCGGCGGGTTCCGCGCGGACCTCCTCGCGTACGACCCGTACCAGGACCCGGAGACGTTCGAGGAGCGAGGCGTCGAACGGGCGGACCTCGACGACCTGCTCTCTCGGGCCGACGCCGTGACGCTCCACGCCCGACTCACCGACGAGACGACCCACCTCCTCGACGCGGAGTCGTTCGCGACGATGAAGGAGTCCGCCATCCTCGTCAACTCCGCGCGCGGCGGACTCGTCGACGAGGACGCGCTCGTCGACGCGCTCCAGCGGGGGGAGATCGCCGGTGCCGCGCTCGACGTGTTCGAGACCGAACCCATCGGGAGCGACCACCCGCTCGTCGGGATGGACCAGGTGCTCCTCTCGCCACACACCGCCGGGTCGACCCGCGACGCGGTGACCAACGGGCCGCGGATCGTCGCCGAGGACCTGGCCGCTCTCATCGACGGGTCCGAACCGACCCACCGCATCGTCTAACTGGTGTCGAAGGCATGCGCCGACGCCCTCCTCCCGCTTCTCTTCCTCTCCGGTCGTCTCGTTCCCGGTCGGACTGACCGGTCTCGCTCGCGGTCGCCGTCACTGTTCCACTTCGAGTCCGGGGAAACGTACAAACCGCGGCTGGGCGAACAGGGCGACAGAGGAGAGATGATTCACACTGAACGACCGCCTTTCGCCAGGAGCGCCGCCCGGGATTGACTACCGTGCCACGAATCACCGACTACGAGCTGTACGAGGTGCCGCCGCGGTGGCTGTTCCTCCGCGTCGAGACGAGCGACGGGCGCGTCGGCTGGGGCGAACCGGTCGTCGAGGGCCGCGCGCACACGGTTCGCGGGGCGGTCGAGGAACTCATGGAGACGTCCCTCCTCGGCGAGGACCCTCACCCCGTCTCGGACCACTGGCAGGCGATGTACCGCGGTGGGTTCTACCGCGGCGGTCCCGTCCTCATGTCGGCCATCGCGGGCGTCGACCAGGCGCTGTGGGACCTGCGGGGAAAGGCGTTCGACGCGCCCGTGTACGAACTGCTCGGAGGCCCTGTTCGCGAGAAGATACGGGTCTACCAGTGGGTCGGCGGCGACCGGCCCGCGGACGTCGGCGACGCCGCGGCCGAGAAGGTCGAGCAGGGGTTCTCGGCGCTGAAGATGAACGCGACGGCGGAGTTCCGCCGCGTCGAGAACCCCGCCACGGTCCAGCGCGCCGTCGACCGCATCCGCGAGGTCCGCGAGCGTGTCGGTCCGGAGGTCGACATCGGCGTCGACTTCCACGGTCGGGTGGCGAAGTCGATGGCGAAACGCCTGGCAGAGAAACTCGACCCGTTCGACCCGATGTTCGTCGAGGAGCCGGTGCTACCCGAACACGACGAGGCCCTGACCGAAATCGCCGCGCACACCTCGACGCCCATCGCGACGGGCGAGCGGATGTACTCGCGGTGGGAGTTCAAGCGCCTCTTCGAGCAGGGTACGGTGGACATTGTCCAGCCCGACCTCTCGCACGCGGGGGGAATCACCGAAGTGAAGAAGATCGCCGACATGGCCGAGGCGTACGACGTGGCGCTCGCGCCGCACTGTCCGCTCGGCCCCATCGCGCTGGCTGCCTGCCTGCAGGTCGACGGCGTCTGCCAGAACGCGCTCATCCAGGAGCAGAGCCTCGGCATCCACTCCAACGAGGGGAGCGACGTGCTCGACTACCTCGCGGACCCCACGGTGTTCGAGTACGAGGACGGGTACGTCGACATCCCGGGCGGTCCGGGTCTCGGCATCGAGATAGACGAATCCGTCGTCGAGGCGCGGGCGGGCGACGTCGACTGGCACAACCCCGTCTGGCGACACGACGACGGCAGCGTCACCGAGTGGTAGTGTACTCCTCGGCGAGTTCGAGAAGCGCCGTCGCCCGCTCGAACACCTCCTCGAAGTCGCCGGCCTCCACCGCTCGTCTCGGAGTGAGCCCGCTCCCGATTCCGAGCGCGACGGCCCCGGCTTCGAAGAACTCGCGGGCGTTGTCCTCGCTCACGCCACCGGTCGGGACGAGCGGAATCTGCGGGAGCGGCCCGCCGACGGCGGAGACGAACTCCGGGCCGAGCGACGTCGCCGGGAAGACCGTACACATCGTGGCTCCCGCCTCGAACGCCTCGGCGGCTTCCGTCGGTGTCGCGACGCCGACCACGGTAGGGACGTCACGTGCGTTCCCGACTTCGACGACGCCGGCGTCGAACGTCGGGGTCACGAGGAACTCCGCGCCCGCTCGAACCGCCGCTGTCGCCGTCTCCCTGTCCAGCACCGTCCCGGCACCGATAACCAGTTCGGCGTCGGCGTACGTCGACGAGAGCCCGTCGAGGATGGAGACGAACTCGGGGGTGTTCGCAGTCACCTCGACCGCTCGAACGCCGGCGCTGTCGAGCGTCTCCGTGACGGCGCGCGTTTCGGACGCCGAGAACCCCCGGAGGATGGAGACGATTCCCGTCTCGCGAATCAGTCGCTCTGCCGTGGCCATCTAACGTGAACAGGTCGACGAGCGGGTGTAAAAAAAGTATCCGTCGGTGGGCTGGAGCGGCCACGGTGGATCACTCGGACGCTCCGTGTTCGACCGCACCGGAGGAGTCGACGCGAGCGCGTGTCTTTCGCCCGCGACCCGTACTCGTCACCGACCGAAAAAAGTACAATTATAATTGTATCTAATACCAGAATAGACGGCCACGTGTGATTCACGGCCCGACACGACGGTCGACGGTCAGGGTGTACGTCACTAGTGAACGGGACTTTCGGACTCATGAATGAAGACGTAGCCTGTTCGCTGCGGATTTCGCAATGATTCGAAAGTAGAAGCATGGCGAAAAAAGCCGCTAAACATCCGATAGAACGCATGCATACCGACATGTCACACATCGGGTCGACGGCACCGATTCTCTGCGCAACACCCCCCCTTCTCGTCGCCGCTTCTGCCTGCGCTACCGGGCCGTCTCGTCGGAAGTGCTGTCATACCTACTGCCGTGCTATCTTCCCGATACAATCTATTTATTTAGACTACTCGACGACATGTCGACGCCGACCCCCGTGGCTCGACGCGAGAGTTCGCTAGTGGACTCGTCTGTCACCTCCCCACCACTACTGTTCAGCCGTTCGCTTCGCCGCTTCGGGTCGCTCCGTCCCGTCCGCGATACCAGACGAGCGCCGCCGCGAGCGCGCCCACGACCGTCCCGACGACGAGGCCGACCATGAGCGACGGCCAGACGTACGGGCTGAGTGCTTCGGTCACGAGGACGGTTCCGAGGCCGAAGACGACGACGCCAGCGAGGAGACTGACGAGGACGTTGCGAACTCTCATGGACGCTCTTCGTCCGCTCCGGTCGTGACTCTCGGGGGTCGTTCTCCGCCGACGAGAATCGCCGTCGCCCCGGGACCGTCGAACCGATGCCGTCAACACGTGTCCGGACGTATCTCGACCGATGATCAGCGGTCCTCGACTCCTCTCCTCGCAGTGCTCGCCGACGCCCCGGAGCGTCCGATGACCGAGGTTGTCGACGGTGTGCACGCGCTCAGCGGCGTCAGACACAGCATCAACGCCTACCTGGTCGACGACGTCCTCGTCGACGCGCGCACGAAGTGGGCCGCGCGTTCACTCCTGCGTGCGCTCGCCGGCCACGAGGTGAACGTCCACGCCCTGACGCACGCCCACCCGGACCATCAGGGCGCATCCGCGGCCGTCTGCCGCGCGCTGGAGGTCCCGTTCTGGGTTCCCGAGGGCGAGGTCAAAACGGCAGAGAGCGGTGCGGTCGCCGACGCGATGCCGGCGAGCGTCGTCGGAACGCTCCAACAGTACGTGTGGGTCGGCCCGGGCCACCCGGTCGACCGTGTCCTCACCGGCGGCGACGGTGTCGGCGGGTTCGAGGTGGTCGAGACGCCCGGGCACAGCCCCGGTCACGTCTCGTACTGGCGCGAGTCCGACGGGACGCTCGTCCTCGGCGACGTCCTGGTCAACATGGACCTCCTGACGACCCGTCCCGGCCTGGACGAACCGCCGCGACCGTTCACGACCGACCCGGCGCGCAACCGCGAATCGGCCCGGACCGTCGCCGACCTCGACCCCGAGACGGTGCTGTTCGGCCACGGCCCCCCGCTCCGCGACGGCACGGCGTTCGTCGATTTCGTCGCGACCCTCCCACACGACTGAACGTCGTCCGCCTCGTCGGTCGTCCTCCGCGCCACGCAGTTGATATCCGTCCGACCCTGAGACCCGGCTACCGAGATGAACCGCCGACAGTACCTCTCGTTGGTCGGCCTGGGGGCCAGCGGTGCCGCCACCGGCTGTATGGGGAACCCCTCCGCGGACCGAACCCAGACCACCGCTGAACCGACGACGGACTCGGCCACAGGGACCGGCACCTCTCCGACCGAAGCGACCGACGCCTCGTCGTACGCCGTCGAGACGGTCGCTTCCGGGTTCGAACACCCCTGGGCGCTCGCCTTCCTCCCCGACGACACCCGACTCCTGGTCACCGAGCGGGCCGGACGGCTGGCTCTCGTCGGCCGCGACTCGGGTGCCGTCGAGGAGGTTTCGGGGACGCCCGAGGTGTTCGCGCGCGGACAGGGCGGGATGCTCGACGTGACACTGCATCCCCGGTACCCCGACGAGCCCTGGGTGTACCTGACCTACTCCGCCGCCCGGTCGGACGGAGCCTCCACGACACACGTCGGTCGCGGACGCTTGGACGCCGAAAACGCCCGTCTCCGCGGGTTCGAACGCCTCCACGCCGCGGAACCGTTCGTCGAGTCGGCCGGCCACTACGGGTCGCGGCTGGCGTTCGACGCCGACGAGCGACTGTACGTGACGGTCGGCGACCGCCAGTTCAAGGACTTCGGTCCCGACCACACCGCACAGGACCTGACGACGGAACACGGCTCCGTTCTCCGGTTCGAGGCCGACGGTTCGATTCCCGACGACAACCCGTTCGTCGACGATTCGGAGGCGCTGGACACCATCTACAGCTACGGCCACCGTAACCCGCAGGGACTCACCGTCCACCCCGAGACCGGTGCGCTCTGGGAGAGCGAGTACGGCGAGCAGGACGGTGACGAACTCAACGTGCTCCGTCGTGGGGGAAACTACGGGTGGCCCGTCGCGGACGAGGGCTGCACCTACGGGAGCGGGCGCCCCATCGGCGTCTCCCACAGCGACCGCGACGACGTCGTCGCCCCGGCGTACACCTGGCCGTGCGGGAGCGGCGGCTTCCCGCCCGGTGGAATGACGTTCTGTTCGGGGACCGCGTTCCCCGCGTGGGAGGGGCAGCTGTTCGTCGGCGGCCTCGCCTCGCGGGCGCTCGGGCGCTTCACCGTCGACGGCCGCGAGGCGAGCCCCGCCGAGCGGCTGCTGACCGACCGCGGCTGGCGGGTTCGGACGGTCGCGGAAGCGCCCGACACCGGACACCTGTATCTCGCTGTCGACGCCGGTGACGCGCCCGTCGTTCGGCTTCGGCCCGCGTGAGCGACACTGGTCGGGCGACCCTGGGGCTCGTCCCCGCGTTCGTCATCGGCCTGGCCGTCGACGCCACCTTCCTCGCCGAACGACCCTACGCGCTCCCGCTTCTACCTCCCGACGTGATCGACGAGGCGACGAGCGCCGTCGACACGGAGACGGGGGCGCTCATCTAGGCCAGTCTGCGGGAGTTCGCCGCCGACCGAACGACGTTCGTCATCGCCAGCCGACTCCCGACGATTCGTAACGTCGCGCGGATTCTGGTGATCGACGACGGTCGGGTCGTCGAGGACGGGACGCACGACGAGTTGCTCAGGTCGAACGGGCTGTACGCCTACCTCTGGCGCGTCCAGGTGGGCGATATCCAACCACTGTCCCGTGAGTTCCTCAACGGGCGCTGGAGCGACAGTCGGCGTTCGTCCGTGACAGCGACGACCGATACGGGGGATGCTCACCCGCCAGAGACCTCGCTCCTGGTGGCGATGTGGAGCGAGTATCCGATGAGCGACAGTCCGACGAGCTGGAGGACGCGGACGAGGAATCGGAAGACGTCCTGGAAGGACAGCGTGACGACGTGGAACGCGATCAGCCCCTGCCCGAGGACGGCGAGCAGGTACGTGACGCCGAACAGGAGGATCATCCCGGCCGAGAGGTATCGCATGGCCGGTTCGTCGTTGCGCCGGAGGCCACGGTACGCCTGGTAGCCGATGTAGAGGCCGATGAGTGCCGATCCCGTGGCCGCCGCGCCGGCGAGCGTGTTCAAGAGCGACCCGTCGAGGAGTTCCTCTCCCACCATCTCAGAACTTCCCCCACAACCGAGTCAGTTCGTCCGCGATGTCCGTCTCGGTTCGTTCGACGCTCCACGTCAGTTCGCCGTCGCCGACGACGAGTTCGAACCGTTCCAGAGCCGCCATGTACACCGTGTCGTGGTGACCGTCGCTGCGGAGCCGTGTCTGCTCGTCGAGGAGACCGGCCTCGACGAGTCGGTCCACTCGTCGGTAGATGGCCGGTTGCGAGACGCCGCAGCGGTCGCTGAGATCCCCTGCCGACAGCGGCTCGGCGCTCGTCTCGGCGAGGATGACCCGGACGTGTTCGTCGTCGATGAGGCTGACGATCTCCGAGAGGTCGGCGTCGTCCGCCACGGATTTATCAGTCATTCGTCGAGAAAATAAATCGACGGTGTGTGCGTGTGCCCGCCACGCGGCCGTCGAGAGCGTGTCTCGCCGCTTCGTCGTCGGTGGACGGTCGGTACGACACGCGACTGTCACGCCTCCCCCTCCAGTTCGATCGCGAAGACCGGACGGTACGACCCACTGGGTGCGTAGCGAAGCTCCAGTCGTGTCGCCGAGCGCGGCTCGCTTGCGGCGTACTGGTCCTCGGCGTCCCAGTCGATGTCATCGGGATGGATGACCGAGGCGTCGGGGACGTTCTGCCGGTCGATCGTCACCGAGTCACCCGGCCCGAGTTCTTCGAGGACAGTCGGGAGCGGGCGCGTCTCCGGAATCGTCCACAGTTCGTCGGCGACGTCCGCCTCGAACCCGAGATGGAGGTCGTCGGTCGGAACCGACGCTCCCGCCTCGTGTTCGACCGTGATGGTGCCCTCGGCGTCGTCGCGAGCGAACCCCCACGTGATCTGTGGTGGGTAGGGCGGATGGATCTCCGACGGCGAAATCCCCGCTCCCGGCGGGATGCGTCCCTCGAAGACGGCGAGCCGTCCGTCGATGCGGAGGTCGGCGTTATCCACCTCTCGGGTGAGGATCGTCCCAGCGATGCTCCGCTCGCGGAGTTCGTCCTCGGGAACGGTTGTCCCCTCGGGATAGAGGAACGTCATGACGTGGTAGGCCACGTCGCCGTCGAATCGGAACCCTTCGAGCTTCGTCCACCAGCGCTCGCCGTCCGGAGGGACGAACTCGACCATCCTGCTCTCACCGACGACATCGCTCAGTCGCCGGTAGGGCTCGCTCTCCTCGTGGTAGCGTGGGATGCGCCCCTCGCGTGCGTCGATGAGCGCCTCGACGTTCGGGCGTTCGTGGACGCGCCCACTGGACCAGACGACCGCCTCGTCGGTCACGAGGGCCTGACGGCGGACGTCCGACCGGACGAACCGGTCGTGACCGCTGTACGTCCCGTCCGGATCGTACCCGTTCGACGTGAGGGTGTCCACGACGGTGGCGGGCTCGAACCCACCGGCGAGGACCGTTCCGAACTCGGTGCGTAGCAGGCGGTCGTAGTTCGCGTATCCGACGCCGAAGTAGTCGAGTTCGGTGAGGAGTCGCTTCCGGGGAGTGGTAAACCGCACGGGAGCGGGGTAGTCGAGCGCACCTGGTCGCCGGAAGAGGAACGAATACTGCGGTCGGTCGCCGGCACCGACGGCTGAGGGGGCGGGTAGCCATCGTCGATACGCCGGTGGGTCAGCCGCCGGGACGTCGACGCGGCCGAACTGTTGGCGCGACCCGAGGGGCGGTAACGCACCTGTACACCCCGCCGAGAGGGTGGCGACTCCAGCCGCGAGTAGCCCCGTTCCGCTACGGAGCACCTCGCGACGCGTTCTGTCGCCGGTGGAGGGCGTCTCGTCAGTGGGAACCATCGCGCCTCCAACTGTGTTGTGCGGGACTATCAGGTGTGGCGACGAGTAACGGAGGCGCTCAGTCCACCGATGGATTCATATGTGCTGTCGAGTTCCTCCGGCCGTCTCTCCTGTAGTGACACTGTCCGGTGTCGACTAACCGACCGTCCAACGCGTTCGGCGACCGTTCGTCCGATGTTTCCCGAGCCGATGATACCGATTCGCATCTCGTCCGAGTGATACGTCGGGGAGGGAATAGCTGTCTACCCAGACTGGGACGTGACTGCCGCACTCGTTCGTCAGCTGTCTCCCTCTCTACTCTCACAAAATTGTATACAGTACGCAATAACAATAGTGACGATCGGCCCGTTCACGGCCTGTTCCCTTCGAGACACCATCCTACGCGAACACCCCTATTTCATGTCGAGAGGGGATGCACGCACAGGCGGGAAGCCACGGTTTGAGCTCGTTCGATAGCCGTCCTTCCTACCGCTCAATGGGCGGAAGAACGGCGGATTCCTCCGAAAGTATCTTTCTGTGTGGGTTCATCGGCCCGTACGGGGAGACGTGGATACTCAAGCGGATGCGGTAGTGGGTGACCGTCGTCACGTCTCACGAGTCAATCGATAGACGGCGCGATGGTACGTTGAAATCGAACGAGCGCGTTTCTCCCGCAACGAACCGACGTCTCGTCTCGTTGAGTACTCGGAAATGTGTGGAAAACCCAGAGACGACGAACGACCTTCCACCGTCGAACGAGGACAACGTCACCGAACATTGAGACGAACCCGTGATCGTCATCCACTCGCTCTTCGTAACCCAGGCTGCTGTCACGCGATTTCGCCCATCCTGCCCATCTTCGTCGCACCCGCTCCTCCACTGTTCGCGGCGCTGCTTCCCGCACACACACCGCATCGATTCCCACACGGACGCTTCTTTCGGAGCTGCCAGCCACCCTTCCGTCACCGTGTTGATTCGAAGCGGGCCGCTACACCGCCCTCATCGGCTCGTTTCGGTCATCTTCACCCTTCGTGTACATCTGCGGTCACAACCTCATCTCATCGCATCATTCCTCGACTACGCAGGCTCGACGAACACCGTGTTCCAGTGTACCCGCAGAGAGTATTGCACAGAACACACCTGAGTAGACCCAGCAATCGCCTCGACATCGTCGCCCTCCCACACCCTGTTTGCGTCACCACGTTCATCTCGCCCCGCCTCGCCACAGTCCCGGCGTGCGTGGAACGCGGGCGTCACGAGTTCACCCGCGGTTCCAGAGAGCCATGCCGAGGTCAACGGCCTCAACCGTGTCTCCCCGATTACTCCTGCTCAACCCGCTCACGGCGCTTGATCAGCTCGTTCGCCGTGTAGACCCTCGTAAAGCCGGGTTCGTTGATGCGGTATTTGCGTGCCTGCGTGGTCGCGCTGTAGGTCCGGTCGATGCGGGGGTCATCGTCAGCTGGGTCGTGTAGCGCCTCAGTCAACTTCGAGGCATCCTTGAGCCCCGGAACGACCCAGATGGCCTCTGTGGCTCCGGAGTCGGCCATCTTGTCGAAATCACTCGGTGCGGCGGTCGGCGCGTCGTTGTTGATGCGCTCGGCCTCGATTGCGACCACGATCTCTCCGTTCGCATCGAGACACGCCACGTCGAGTCGGCGGCCGTCATCGAGTTGATGATACGGAGCGACCGTCTCCGCCTCGTGGTCAGGGTCAGCACAGCGCTGCTCGGCAAGCCACGTCGCGAGTTCGACTAACATGATGTGCTCACTGGACTCACCGAGGTCACCCGCTCCGGGGCCGTAATCGATCCCCTCGCGATAGTGCTCACCGACGGCCTCGCGTCCGGCGGGAGTCACACTGTAGAGGAGATGTGGAAGGGTGGTATCCTCTCGAAGCAGGCCGGCGTCGATGAGAGCTGTGACCTCATCGACACCCACACCGACATACTCACGAAGCCGTACCATGCTGTCCCGCGTGATATCGTACTCCAGGTCGCTATAGTCGCCCTGCTGTGCGTTCCAGACCGCCTGGATGAACCGGAGTTGCCGCGGCGACCATGGCAAGCCACGAATCTCGTCAGGGGCGAGCTTCAAATGTGCGGTGAGCGTGGGGATATCGTCGCGGTCGACCTCATCGAGTGAGTGACAGCACTCGATGGCATCCCGGAGTCCCCGAATGGAGGGATTGTACCGGGTACTACACTCGACACACTGGATCGCCCGGCGTGACTCATCGTAGGTCAAACACGACGGGAACCGCTTCGTATGCGGCAACAACAGGCCGTTCTGGGCGGCTTCGATGGCAGGGTCGTCGCCTGGCTCGTCGTCTCCGGTCGACGCGGTGTCTGCCGTGTCCGTGGTCTGTGCTCCGGTCGCCGCGTCGGCGTCGGGTCTAGCACCGTCGTTCGCCGTCCCGCCAGGGTCCCGGTGGGCAAGCCCATACCGACGGCGCGTGCGTTCATCGGCACGGACGAACGCGGCATCGAATCGGAGCTTCATGGACGGGTCTTCGGTCAGCGGCTCGTCACTGGCCGGGTGGCCCGTGGGAGCCGGGAGTGACTGTGCGAGAAACGGACGCGGTGTCGCCTCCCCGAAGAGGGCACCCGGGCGGACGAGCCACTCCCCGCGACGCATCGCTGCGAGGCGGCGAGCCACTGCCTGTGGCGGCATATCGGCCGTTGCGAGAACGTTCGTGATGTCGGTATCGGCCGCAACGTTCCCCACGACGAACGTCGCCGTTTCGTTCAGCGTCTCGTAGTACGTATCGTCATCGTCGTCGCGCGAGCGAAGCTGTCCCAGATACTGAACGCCGAGCATGACCGAGAGGCCGAACGACCGCCCCTGTGAGAGGAGGGTATCGACGATGGGTGAGTTGGCGACCGACCCTGCCTCCTCGAGATAGAGGTTCACCTGTGGATGTGACCGATCAGCTGCGTCCGATTCTGACTCCAACCCCACTCCGGCAGCGAGCGGTTCGGTCGCCCGGGCTTCGAGGGCCCTCCACAGATCCGACAAGAGAACGAGCGTCAGCGCTGCCTTGATTTGTGGGTCCATCCCGCCGAAGTCGAAGACGACCGTGACGTCCTCGTCGACAATCTCGGCAAAGCTGAACGCGGGGTGAGTTGTCGACGCATCATCTTCGACAGCCGTCTGTGACTCGTGATGGTGAACGTGATCGAACAACGGCGCGAGTCGGCCATCACTATCGATTTTCTCGACGCGGCTGATCGCGCCACCGATTGCCGCCTGGAACACCTCGTG
Organism: Salinigranum sp.; assembly: GCA_041641615.1. Taxonomy (GTDB): domain Archaea; phylum Halobacteriota; class Halobacteria; order Halobacteriales; family Haloferacaceae; genus Salinigranum. Next base: position 19,070 of record JBEPYA010000023.1, read on the forward strand.
TCGTCGCTGCAAGAATCCCCTGAAATATCGCTCGTACTTCTCGTTGGAGACCGGTGGCGTGATCTGTTCTTCGAGTGTCCGGTTCAGCGCCCCCAGCAACGCCTCGTGACTAAACGCATCCGACCCGTGGATCGGGTCGAACAACGCCTTCGCGTGCATCCGAATCACCTTCGGCGCTTCCTTGGCGTCGTACTGGTCGGCACCCCAGAGCGTCCGGAGTATCTCTTCGTAGTGGCCAACCGTCCGTTCGACCGCCTCCTGTCTGGGAACGCCCGCAGCGAGCAGCGGTCGAATATCGAAAAACGAGAGCGCGGGCACCACACGCGAGCAGTCGAAGTAGATGACGTCTTCGAGCGTCTCGTACCGTGCGAAGTACGACTGCAGGTACGCGATACTCGTGTCTCCCCCCTTGTGGTCGAGGATGATTTCTGGGCCGGCCGTCGCGTCGGTGTTACTCAGCAGTCCCGTCTGTGTGAGGACGGATTTTCCCGAACCGCTCGTCCCGACGACCGCGAGATGTTTGTTCTGGAGGGCGACCGGGTTCACGAACGGGCGAAGATACGGGCGTCGGTCGTGGGTCAGCGGCTGACAGAGCGCCTGTCCCGGGGTGGTATACTGCGCCATGACGCCAGGCGGGGGTAAGACGAGCCCTGTTCGCTCGCTGTATCGCAGCGCGAGTGCTCGCTGGCCGTTCGGCGTGAGTCCCGCGCCGTCGATGAGACAGAGGCTCGGCAACTCCGCGGGCGTGACGACCAACCCTCGACTCGGTTGGCGTCTGAACCAGTTCGTGAGTGGGCGGTCCTCGTACGTCGGGGGGTGCCACACCCGCTCGATCAGGTCATCGAAGAGTTGACTCCCCGGTGGCGTTCGGCCTGTATGCAGGTCGTCATCGGTCCTGACGTCACCCTCGATTCGATGGTGCGTGCCGCTGACTGGCTGGAGTTCCATCGCTAACTGTCGTGCGACGCTGTCCGCCGCCCTCGGCGTGTCACGTGTCAGCGCGACAGCCCGGACACAGACACCGAACGATTGGCGGGTGTTGCGCGACGCAAGCCCGTCCAGCCGTTTCTGTGACCGTGGTGATGGCTCGAACGCCTTGCGATCTTCGGGTGAGCGTGGGAAGAGGACCTCGAACACCTGACTCGCGAGTGTTGCCTGGCCGTTCTCGAGATCGATGCGGTAGTCTTCGGCCTTGCGCGTCCACGACTCGATTGGGCGACACACGACCTGGTAGACGACTGGTGTCTCCGCATCGTGAATCGTCTCGATGAGCCCCGACAGCGTGCAGTGGTGTGTCTCGCTTCCGGCCTGGCCTTGCTGCTGGCTGTGGGTTCGACGGGGTGTGTCTCGGGAGAGACTCGGTGTTGCGGTCGGTCCTGAACGTGCTGTCGACGTCGACGACCTCGCTGTCGCTGCGTCGGGATAGGTGTCGAATCGCGTCAACGGGAGTTGCCAGTCTCTCGTGTGCGAGGCTCGCCCGCGATACTCGACGCCGGCAACGTACGGCGAGTCGAGCGTAATTGCGGGGTGGTGTGGCCCCACGCGCTCGCGTGGGTTCGACGGCGGTGGTGAGACGACGGGGGCGGGCAGGTGTTCTGTCACGTACTCGGGATGCCACTCGACGCGTCGCAGTTCGTACGTCCCCGGGAGGAGCTGTCGGAGCACGCGTTCGATGCGGTCGAGGCGATGGGCGACGGTCGCGTTCTCGACTCGGTCGCCGTCGGAGCGGTGTCTCGTCGTTAGCGGCCACCGGCGTGAGCCCGTTTCTGCGTCGTCTTCGTCTGGGTGTGCGTCGTGGTGTTCGTGTTCTGCTCTTGTCGTTCCCGTCACGCCGACGAGCCAGCGGATGCTCGTGTCTTCGCGGCCGTCGCCGACGAACACCCACTCGAGTGTCGGCGGGGGTGGTCGCGACCGGATGCCGAGTCGCTGGAGAATGCTCGGTGTTTCGGTCAGCGACTCCAGGGTGTGAAACAGCTGCTCCATCGACGCCGTGACTGCCCCCGGCGACAGCCCACTCGATGATGGTCGGATCTCGATATACGGCCGTGGCGTTGGCGGCGGTGTCCACGCAGCCGACTCGGTGTGTGTCGCCCGCGTCTCGGCTGTGGATTCGGTGCCGACGAGTTCGACGTCCGGTGGGTCGGCCACGCCGGGTTCGAACTCAGGGCCGGGCGTTGGTGGGTGGTCGTCGATGCGTCCGTTCCGGTCGGTGTCGTCTGTGTGTGTCATGCTGTCCGCGTGTGAAGTCGCCTGGGTCTGCAGTGCATCGCTGTGCACCGTTCTCGTGGTGTCTGCTGTCCCCACCCGACTTCTCCCTTCGTGGGTGGTGTCGTGAGTCGGTTCGTGCCGTGGGTGGTCGTCTTCCCCGCCGTCACGTCCGTGGCTCTGCTGGTGTGAGTGCGGGGACTGTGCGTTCTCGAGTGGAGACTATGCCCCGAGATTGCTCTTTGACGAGAGGAAATCCAGTGGGTCTGTTCTAATCGACACCAGCTCGTCGAGTGGATAGCGCTCGAACAGCCACTGCTCGATGACGTCGAGGGCTCCTGGAACGGCGGTGAACTCGGTGTCGTCACCGAGCGTGATGACTTCGTTCCACGTCGCATCCGCCGCATCGAACCCGAGGAAGTGTATCCCACCGGGACCCGCACAGACGACTGAGACAAGGAGGTCCTCGTTGTCGCCGTCGACGCTGTCGCGCTTGAGCCACGCCCAGAACGGTGTGAGCAGTATCTCCGCGTGGTCTCCTTCGTAGGTGCCCATCTCCGCGAACGTGAGTGGTCGTGCCGGGAGCCCCTTCGTCACGGCTCGTGACATTGAATGACTCGGTCAATGTGTGATTTGATAACTATCTAGAAACCGGCAAACGAAGAAAATCGAGTGACAGAAGGCTTGTTACCGGTGGATTTGTCTCTCAACTGGTGAGTCGGTACGTTGCCGTTCTCTTGTTTGATTCTCAGAAAGCCTCCCTGGTTTCGACTGCAGTTCCGTGTGGGCGGTCGTGTGTCTCTGGGGGTGGTCATGTGGGTCGGTGACGAGTTGCCGTTCTTGAACGCCCCGAGTGGTCCTTTTGTCTGTGGTGCTGGACGTGACGATCCCAGAACGCCCCCGAGCGCTCGGCTCGGGGGGCTCGCTGTCGTTCGAAAGAGCGCAGAGCGCTCTTTCGTGATGACGAGAGAGCGAAGCTCTCTCGAACCACGCGCTTCGGCTCGCTCACGGGGTTCGCTCGCCTCCAGTGCTTACTTCGCCCGCCTTCGTCGACCGCCCGGCCCCGTTCGCTCCCACCCCTGCTTGTGTTCCTCACCAGTGGAGTGGTGACGGGCTATTCGACGCTGTCGTATCGGGTATCGTTCATCGAATCGGTTCTTCGACTGTCGACTCAGCGTTAACCAACGTTTTTCATGTGTGTTGGTTAAGGTTTCTGTGGCCGCTTTCCTGTTTCTCAGCCAGTTCGGGTCACGAGCGTTCGCCCGCGTTCGGTCTCACCTCACCTGTGTCCGCGTTCGTCGTCGCTCGATTGCGTGTGTGCGTTCCTTGACCTGCCCGGCCTGTCGTCGTTGATCGGTCGAGTTGGTGACGTCGACGCCTCGCCGCGCATCGCCTCCACGGGGCGGGGACTACTGTGGAACTCACTCCGTTCGTTCCACGCTTCGCTCGCGGTTTCACCGCTCGCTTCGAGAGACTCACTTCGTTCGTCTCTCGCCTCGCTCACGGCTGACGCCGTTCGCCTCGTGGCGCTCACGCTATTCGCGCCACGCTTCGCTCACGGCTTCACCGCTCGCTTCGAGACGTTCGCTCCGCTCCGCTCACGTCTCGCTTTCGCTCGCACCTTCCCGGTGCGCCAGCAGGCAAGTGTGGTTGCGGTTGCGCCCCTCGCGGGCTTTCGCGTTCCAGCCCGTGGTGCCGCTTGCGCGCGGCGACGCACCTCCCTCGCGGTCGGCGCGTCGCCGTGCTCGCGACAGTCGGCCTGGACACGGACCCGCAGACCGGGCCGGACCGCGAACCACCTTGCCGCTGGCCGCTCAGGTCCCCGCCCTCGGCGCGCGCGGCTGGTTTTCACTCTCGATGTGGCGTCTCGCTCGCGCCCCACAGGGGGCGCTCGAAGGCGCGAGCGAGACGCTGGTTGTCGATGACTGGTCGTGGTGAGTTGGAACTCATGTAGGAGTGAGTGTCGGAGAAGACGCGGTAGGAGGCGCGCCTTCGGGTCAAAACCCAATGTCTAGTAACAACGCAATCGGACAAGAAGCTTCGGACGAACAGACGAGCAAACAGGCGCGCGGACGAACGCGGGCGGTGGAACGGCGGATGAATCGGTGTGAGGAGTGCGGTGGCCGGCTAGTGCGGGAGTCGATCGAAACGGTGTGTGAGACCTGTGGATTGGTCGTCGATGAGGATGCCCTTCGACGGGCGATGAGCCCCAGCCTGCACAAACAGGGCGTGGTTGGTTCGGGACACGTCGAGTGGTCGTTGGAGACGACGACGTCGCTCAGGGTCGACAACGGGCTGCACACGACGTTCTTCCTCGGGTCGGACGGCTACGGAAACGCGCTGACGAAGGCACAGAAAGACCGCTATGGGAGACTGCGGATGCGACACAAGCGCTTCCAGATGGAGTCGAAACGGTCGATTCGGCTCAACGAAGGACTGCGTGATATCCAGATGATCGTCGGCAACCTCGGCCTGCCAGACGTCGTCGCGGCGGACGCGGCGGCGTTATTGAAACGGGCATCAGAAGAGCGGCTTCCAGGGGGACGCATGGGGTGGGAGGCGCTCGCAGCTGGTGCGGTGTACGTGGCAACGAGTCAGTCTGGGTTTCGGCGAACGACCGAGGAGGTTGCGGTCCACGCGAAGACGTCGCACGAGCGACTGTGTGCCGCGGCGCGGAAGCTGCGGTGTGAACTCGGGTTGGTACGTGAAGTGCCTCCAACCAAGGCGTGGGCGGTCGACGCGGTCGTCGAGGTGCTGGGTGAACAGAACGGACTGTCGCTCGATGTGTGCTTAGAACTCAGGCGGGTCGGCGAGTTCCTCCTTGATCTGGCTGACGAGGCGTGTCTCGGCCCAGGAACGCCGCGTGTGACAATAGCGGCTGCAGCGGTGTATGCGGCGGATCGGTTGACCGAGGGGAAAGCGATGACTCAGCAGGAGGTTGCGGATGCGGCGAGCGCGGTCGTGCCAACGTCGAAGTCGAAGGTGAGTGGGTACTCTCGCGAAGTCGTTGAGGCCTACAGAGGACGGTACGGGACGCGTGCGGTGACGGACGTGATGACGGGTCGGCTGGCCTGAGCAGGCCGGCTGTCTCTCTTTTTGTGCCCACCACCCACAGTCCCGCCCCCCTCCCCACCCACCGCTCCGTGCTCGCTCCCTCCGGTCGCTGCGCGCGCAGCCACGACCGTTTTCAGTTGTTGCTAGC
>JBEPYA010000024.1:0-24300 GCA_041641615.1 Salinigranum sp.
AGCACCAGCGCGACGATGACCGGCGGGTTCCCGATGCCGAAGATGGGGATGAGCAGTCCGAACAGGGCGATGCTCGGGATGGTCATCATGATGCCCGCGAGCCAGATGACGACCGTCGCGGCCCGGACGTTGAAGGTGATGAGCACCCCGAGGGTGACGCCGACGGGGACCGCGATGCCGATGGCGAGCAGGACGATGTCGAGGTGTTCGAGCGTCAGTCCGAGGAGATCACCGCTGTTCTCCAGCGCGTACTGCAGATACGACGCGAGGACGACCGGACCCGACGTGGCTGTCGCGGCAGCGTCGACAGTCATCTCAGATCAGGTCGGTGCTCTCGAGATGCTCACGTGCCACTGTCTGTGCGCCCGCCCCCTCGATGGACACCTGGCGGTTGAGCTCTCGGATCTTGTCGGTCGAGAGCGTCTCTCCCAGGGCGTTGAGCGGCTCTCGCATCGCCTCGTTGTTGTCGAGGGCGTCCATCCGGACCAGCGGGGCAGGGTTGTAGACGGGGAAGAACCGCTGGTCGTCTTCTAAGGGGACGAGGTCGAACTGCAGTATCTTCGGGTTCGTATTGAACCCCATCCCGACCTGCGCCTCCCCTTCACCGATGACCTGATACGTCAGCCCCGAGCCGATGTTCCGGACGTTGAGGTCCTCCGCGGCGTCGGCGATGCCGTACGCCTCCACGAGGCCCGGCCAGCCGTCGGCCCGCTCTTGGAACTCCGCGTTCATGACGACGGTCAGGTCGGTGTTACCCTCCTCGACGTAGCTGGCGAAGTCGCTGACGGTCTCGACGCCCGTCTCGGACTGCCACTCGGGGTTCGCCAGGAGGACGTACGTGTTGTTGAACGGTGCGCGGTTCAGGAACGTGAGGTCGTGTTGCTCTTCGAACTCCGATTTGACCCGCGAGTAGATCTTCTCCGGGTTCGTGATGACTTCGTCGTGTTTCGGCGGGAGCGTCAGCCACGCGGTGCCCGTGTACTCCCAGTAGGTGTCGATCTGGTCGTTCTGCAGCGCCTTGAAGTTCGTCGTCGTCCCGCCGAGGCTCACCTTATCCGTAACCGTCAGGTCCGTGTTCTCGTTCAGCGTGATGTACGAGAGGTAGCCGAGGATCTTCTGCTCGGTGAACTTCTTCGACCCGACGACGACCTCGCCGCCACCACCGCCCGGGATGAGCGAGCTACAGCCAGCCAGCGCGCCGATACCGGCCGTGCCGAGCGCCGCACCACTCTTCCTGAGCAGGTCGCGCCGCGTGCTTCGCTGTGACATACCGAGTAGTACACTCGCTTCCCCGGATAACCCTTGACTCTAACGTATCGCATGCTTTATTATGCAGGTCCGATCTCGGCCGTCGTCTCCCCGGCTCTCATCCGGAGACGTTCGGCGCTGTCCTGCGTCGTCGCCGTCGACCGTGGCGCCTCAGACGGCGTTCGAGGGCGTCACCACGACGGGGACGTCGCTGTGGCGGAGGACGTGCTGGAGGGCGCTGCCGAAGACGGCCTTGCCCGCGGGCGACCGTTTCCTGCTGTACATGTAGATACGGTCGGCGTCGACCGTCTCGGCCGTTTCGAGGACCTGTTCGCCGTAGTCGTCGTCGACGGTGACGCCGCGCACCCGGGTGTCGATGTCGTTCGCTTCGAGTCGGTCGACGGCGTCAGCGGCTCCGCTCTTCCGGCGTGCGAGCGAGTCGAGGTCGACCGCGGCGTCTCTGATCGGTCGGTCCCGATCGCGGTCACGGTCGATGTCGAGGTTCGACTCCGCCGACGCGACGTCGGCCTCGGTGAACGAACGCAGGACCACCGCGTCCGTCTCCGTTTCCTCGACGGCGGCCGCCGTCTCGGCGACGGCCCGCGTCCAGCGGTCGTGGTCGGTCGCGACGAGCAGGATGGTCGACATACTGGCTTCTCACGACGCTCGGGACAAAGAGACTCCCACGGAGATGTGTACCGTTTAAATCGGTCACCCCTCGGCCGCGAGGTCGACGTAGCGGACGAGAAACGACATGAGCTTCCGCTCGGCCTTTCGGAGATGGTTCGACGCCGTCGTCTTCGTGATGCCCATCTCGTCCGCGAGCTCCTCCAGCGTCACCTCCCGTGGAATCTCGAAGTACCCCCGTTCGAGCCCGAGCTTCAGGAGCTCACGCTGGCGAGGTGGGATCGAGGACAGGAGCTCCTGCCACTCTGCGGCCGAGGGGGTTATCCGACGGCTGAACTCCTGAGAGATGCGCTCGATGCGGACGTGACCGAACTCTTCGAGTATCGAAGTCGCGTCGGAGAGCTCTTCGCGGTCCTCCAAGAGGAGGTCGAAGCACTCGGCACCGTCGTGTAACTCGGTCGGACCGATCGGGAGGAAGCCTTCGTACATCAGCGTCTGCAGCGGCGAGAACTGCGAGAGGTGCCCCCGGACGAACAGCGTCGCGGCCGTCCGCGAGTCGTCGGTCGCGTCGTACGTCTCGATCACGTCGACCGAGTCGACGTCGTCGTGGCCTCGAATCACGTCACACGTGGCCTCGAAGTCGTCCGTCTCGAGGCTCACGAGGCCGATGTACCGCCGGTTCCGGAACGTCGAGGCGAGGAACTCACCGAACACGTTGTACCGCCGAAGCTCCTCGGTCCAGTCCCCCTCGAACCGAACGCAGACCCTGGCAGTCAGCATGTCTCTTCCGACTCGATGCGGTGTGATAAACCCCACCAGCCGCCCGGCCCCTGCAGATCCGAACCGGACGCCGTCCTCGGCGCTCGCGTCCTCACCGCCAGGCGGCGAGGAGCGACGCGACCGGTGCCGTGCGGTCCCGCAGGGCCGTCCGAACCCGGTCTACCTCCGCACGCGCGACCGTCGGCCCACAGAGCGTCTCGACCTTCTCCCGGTGGGCAGGGGGAGAGAGCGGTCGATCCTGTGAGCCACGGGGACGGGTGACCGCGGACGCGTACGTCTCGTCCCCGACGTCGAGTTCGACGCGCGCCAGACACTCCGCGGGGAACCGCGCGTCGATGTCGTCGTCGACGCGGAGCTCGACGCAGTCGGCGAGACGGCGGATCGACTCGTCCGCGCGTGTCGTCTCGTCCAGTTCGGCCGTCGTGAACTGGCCCCTGCGAAGCGCCGCGGCGACCGGGTACGGGTAGGAGTACTCCGCCGCCTCGACGGTGTCCGGTCGCCGCGTGTCGAGATGCGTCGCTTCCGCGAACGTGTCGACGCGGACGCGCTCAACCGCCGCCGGGTCGACGTCGTGGCGGTCGAGGAGCGCCAGAACGGCGTCGATGCCGGGGTGTGCCCACCGACAGCAGGGGTACGGCTTCAGGTACCCGCGGGTGACGTGTCTCTTCTCGTCGAGTGTGTCCGTCACGCTCACGCCGTCGACGTCGAAGACGGTTCCGGAGCCGGTGAAGCCGGCCTCGGCGAGTTCGGCCGCGACCGTCCCGGCGTAGGCACCCCAGCCGATGCCGTCCTTCGTCATCCCGGGCCGTTCGACGCCGCGCATGATGGGCGTCCGCGGCGCGTGGTACTCGGCGGTCCCCAGCGCGTGGGCCGTCTCCTCGGGAGCGAGGTCGCGGCATCGCGCGACCGCGGCCGCCGCCCCGACCGCACCCCAGGAGCCGGTTCCGGTGTAGACGCCGTCGGTCGCGTGGACCGCGAGGCCCGCCCTGACCGCGAGTTCGTAGCCGACGAAGACCGCGTCGAGGAACTCGCCGACCGTCAGCCCCGCGTCCTCGCTGGCGGCGAGTGCGGGCGGGACGACGACCGCCGCCGGGTGGCCCTTGACCGCGCGGTGTCCGTCGTCGACGTCGAGAGCGTTCGCCGCCGTGGCGTTCGCGAGCGTCGCTCCCGCCAGCGACCGCCGCTGGTCGGTCCCGTCCAGCAGCGTCGCCGCGTCCCCGTCGAGCCGGGTACGGACGTACTCGCTCACGACGTCGACCCCGTCTACCCGGTAGCCGGCGGTGACCGCCGCCAGCGTGTCGAGCGTCCGTCGTCGGGTAGCTCGGACGACCTCGTCCGACTCGTCCGCGAGGGTGGCGTGACGGGCGAACTCGACGGCGTGGGCGGTGGTCATTGCCGGACCGGCCGCTGTGACGACGGGGCCGGGGACCGTATCCGTCTCACGGCGTCAGTCGTCGGCCGCCGCCGTCATCCCGTCCCATTCCTGTTTCGCCACGTCGAGGTCGTAGAGGTCGATGGCGTTCTCCCCGAGGATCTTGCGCTTCTGCTCCTCGCTCGCCCCGATGCAGTCGATCTTGGTGAGTGCGACGGGGATGTTCGAGGAGTGCTCGGCGGCCATCAACAGCCGGTCCGCGCCGACCTCCTCCATCGCCCGGCGGACGTACATGTTGAGCGCGAGCGTCGTATCGAGGTAGAGGTTGTCGTAACGCTCGGCCATCAGGATGGCCTCCTGCGTGAGCGTGTACGCGCCGCCCATGTGCGCCATGACGATGTCGAGGTCCGGGTAGTCCTCGGCGACGGGCATCAGCATCCCCGGCACCGAGAAGGGCATGCCGTGCGGACCGGTGTGGACCATGACCGGGATGTCGTTGTCGACGCAGGCGTCGAAGAAGTCGTACGCGACCTGCGACGTGGGGTCGACCCCCCACGCCAGCGTGTGCAGCTTCGCGTACTTGAAATCGAGTTCCTGGACGCACCGGGTGATTTCGTCGTGCATCCACTCGCTCCCCATGTGGGGGTTCGGCGCCGCGATGCCGAAGATGCGCCCCGGGTACGCCTGCGTCGCCTCGTAGATCTGATCGTGGACCTCCGTGACGCTCCGGTCGTTCTCCCCGCCGAGCGGCATCAGCATGCTCGCGTCGACGCGGTTCTCGTCCATCGCGTCGATGATCTGGGCGATGGTCTCCGTCCACTCGAACACCCTGTCCGTCGAGTCGCCGCCCCGACCGATGTGGTGGTGGGCGTTGACGATGGGATAGTCTGCCATTGCACACTCTGCTTGTCGGAAACGGTCCATGATGGTTTGCGGTAACATGTGGAGGATTCATAAGGCGACCACCCGGACGGTCGCGTCGTCTCCCTTCGGACCGGCGCCGGCGTCGGAGTAGTCACCCCGAAAGCCCGAGGACCGCCGCCGGTGTCGTCGTCACCGCCCGTTCGACCGTCGCGCGGTCGACGCCCGCGTCGACGACGCGCTCGACGAACGCCGCGAGTCCCGGAACCGGCGGGTTCTCCGCCTGTCCGAAGTCGGTGGCGAGCAGGCAGTTGTCGGGACCGATGCGCTCGACGGCCTCGGCGACCCGTTCGACCGAGTGCCCCTCGGTGCTCCGGACCGAGTACGCACAGTACTCCATGATCGCCCCGCGCTCGGCCAGCCGTGCCTGTCGGTCGGGAGAGATATCGACGACCTCGAAGAACGGGTGGTTGACGAGGCACGTGACGCCCGCCCGGTCGCAGGCGTCGACGACCGCCTCGATCTCGTCGGGGCTCGCGTGGCCGGTCCCGAGCGTCGCGTCGTACTCGGCGACGAGGTCGACGACCGCCTGCGTCGCGGGCGTTACCTCCCCGTCACGAGCGACCGGAATGTCCTCGTCCTCGTCGGGCACCCGCTGGCCCACGAAGCGGTCGTCCCCCGCCGCTCGCGCCTGGCTCGCGTGGTTGGTACTCCAGGCGGTCGGCAGCCAGACGATCCGCCCGCCGAGTTCGAGCGCCGTCTCCGCCGCGTCGAGGTTCAGGCCCCCGACGCTCCCATTGAGGGCGACCCCGCCGTACAGCAGCTCCTCGTCGAGGACCTCGTTCACGAGGTCGACCCGTCCGGCCGTCGGCACGACGTGGCTCTTGACGACGATTCCCCTCATCCCCGCCCGCTGGGCCTCGTACGCGAGCTGGACGTCGGACTCGTAGCGGTCGACGAGGTCCGGGGCGGTGTGGACGTGACAGTCGATGGCTCCGTCGGGGAGCGTCGCCGGGTCGCCGGTGGGTGAGAGGTCGCTCATGTGTCTCTCTCACCTTCGGTGGCTTCCGTGTTAATCCCCCAGTCGTGTGAATCCCGAAGTCGACGGTCGGCGCATGGCCCGGTTCTCTCGGTACTCCCGAAGGGGAGTGGGTTCGACAGGGGGTGTCTCGGTCGCTACACCGCGCTCGTGAGCCCGCCGTCGACGCGGATGTTCTGTCCGGTGACGTAGCTCGACTGTGGTGAGAGCAGGTACGCCACCGCGTCCGCGATCTCTTCGGTCCGTGCCGGTCGCTTCATCGGGATTCGCTCTCTCGTCTCCTCGTCGACCTCGTAGCTGTCGACGAACCCCGGCTGCACCGTGTTCATCCGGATCCCGCTCGCTGCGTACTGGTCTGCGTAGAGCTTCGTGAAGCTCCCGAGCCCCGCGCGCAGCACCGACGACACCGGGAACTCGCTCGACGGCTCGAACGCGGAGAACGTCGAGATGTTCACGAACGCTCCACCACCCTGTGCGTCCATGATCGGCGTGACGAGCCGGGCCATCCGAACCGTGTTCAACAGCACGAGATCCATCCCTTCGTACCACTCCTCGTCGGAGATCTCGAGGAGGTCACCGGACGCTGGATGTCCCGTGTTGTTCACCACCGCGTCGATCCGCCCGTAGCGTTCGGACGTCGTCTCGACGAGCGCCGCTAGATCCTCGGGGTCCGTCACGGACCCCTCGAACCCATCACCGCCGAGTTCCCGTGCGACCTCGACCGCAGCCCCCGACCGCGAGAGGAGTACCGGTGTGTACCCCTCCTCGTTCAGTCGTCGCGCACACGCTGCGCCGATTCCGCTTCCTGCCGCCGTCACGATCGCGACTTTCGTCTCGGTCATGCGTGCCGTACCCCCGCAAGGTGGATAAGTGGGCACCCCGCTTACAGGAACCCCATCGAAGTCCCCGGGCCAGAGACGTCGGCAGCGCCGTAAAACCTCCCACATGTCCCGATCAAGAGTGAAACACCCGACGCCCGAAGGACGGACTGCCATCTGACCCCGTCACTCCCATGACCCCACATCTCGCCGTCTGTCAGTTCGAACCGACCGTCGGCGCCGTCGACGAGAACTGCGCCACCGTCCGCGCGTTGGCCACCGACCTCCCAGAGGAGACCGAACTCGCGGTCTTCCCGGAGCTGTGTGTCACCGGATACGACCTCGACGTCGCTGCGACCGAAGCCGCGCCGGTCCCCGGTCCCCTCACGGACCGACTGTCCGAGGTCGCCAGCGAGGCAGGGCTGTCGCTCGTCGTCGGCCTCCCCGAGCGGGCTCAGGTGAACGGGTCGTCGGACCCCGTCCTCTACAACGACCTCGTCGTCGTCTCGCCCGACGGCGTCGAGGGCGTCTACCGCAAGCAGTGGCCGTGGGGGGACGAGTCCGATGTGTTCGCCACCGGCGACGCCCCCGTCACCATCGAGACGGCCGTCGGGACGGTCGGGTTCCTCCTCTGCTACGACCTCAACTTCCCCGAGTTGGCGGTCCGGTACGCGCGTCGGGAGGTCGACGTCCTCGCGGTCAGCGCCGCCTGGCGCGACTCCTACCGCGCCGACTGGGACCTCCTCTCCCGTGCCCGGGCGCTCGACGGGACCTGCTACGTCGCCGCCGCCAACCACGCGGGCGACCAGCGCGGTCGCCACCACGGCGGTGGAAGCTTGCTCGTCGGGCCCGACGGGTCCGTCCTCGACCGCATCGGAGACGGCACCGCTCACGCCGCCGCGGGCGTCGACCCCGACGACCTCCGGGCGGCCAGAGCGCGTAATCCGGTGCTCGAGGCGCGAAAGCGCCGCAACTGACCGTAGTTGCGGATGTCGTCCGAACGAACACACGTCCCCTCGTGACTACCTCACGAGCGTCACTGGTGTCTTCACAGCACGTCCTCCACAGGAACACGACGAGGCCATTCGTGGCTTCGATTGTGGGCCACTGCCTCGCGTCTCGTCAGTTGAACGAATACCCCACCCGAGCAGACACGAGTTCGATGATCGAAAACGACGACAGAACACACCCCTTCGAAGACGACGCGCATCCTCGAATAGGAGAACAAAACGAATTGGATATCTCTCCCCCGTTTTTGAAGTGATCCGATACCGTTTTTTCCACTACAGCGGGTGGGAGTACATTTGATACATGAACATCGAATTATTCGAATTAAGTTAAAAAATATCATCTATATTTAGACGAAAATAAGACGCGGATTCGTCACGCATACAAGACCTTATGTAATAGTTCTATACGTCGCCCCTCTGGAGGTTTAGAACCGACGATCCCTGACCGCGCGTGCGTCCGCTCCGTCGTGTGGACGGGCCAGCCAGGTCTTGTTCGCCGTGTACGAGTCGCATAGAGTCGTAGGGAATGGAGAACACGGGTTCGGTGGATGACTCAGGCTACGTGTGAGTCTCGGGGTCGTGACCCGTGTCGAAAGAGCGTCGACGGCCGCCCCCACACTACTCTTCTGCGAACTTCCGGAGGCTCTCGAGGACTGTCCGCTGGTATACGTCCCCGTCGACGCCTAGTGCAACCTCGCAGTTTGGCTCGTTTTCGTAGACCCCGTGTTCGTCGTAGATCGTCGCCCCGTTCGACGGACCGCCAGTGGTATCGATCTCGACGTACGCTTCCTCGAAATCCAGGGCCCCGTTGACGACATCGGCGAGCACGACGGCGTCGCTCGCCAGCCCACCGTCGTGGCCGAACTTCGAGCGCACCTCCTCGATACTGAACTCCAAGATCGCGGCCATCGTCGGAAGCGGTGCCGGCTCCTCGGCCAGTGCGCGTATCTCCTCAGTCGTGACGTAGACGTGTTCGGTCACGTCCAGACCGACAACCTTCGGTCGGGCGTCCTGGACGACGCGGGCCGCCGCCGCCGCGTCGACGTAGAAGTTGAACGACGCCTGCGGTGTCACGTTCCCCGTCGTCTTCAGCGCGCCGCCCATCTGGTAGATGTCGGCGACCATGTCAGGGAGAGCGGGTTCTACGGCGAGTGCGAGGGCGAGATTGGTCTGGGGACCGAGCGCCGCGATGGTCAGGTCGTCACCGTGCTCGCGGGCCTGCTCGAGGATGAACTCGACGGCGTGCGCGTCGATCGGTTCGGTCGTCGGGTCGGAGAGGTCTTCGCGCACCACTTCGGGGAGTCCGTTCGGTCCGTGGACGTGTTCGGCCGTCTCCAGTTCGTCCGAGAGCGGGCGGTGAGCACCCTCGGCGACGGGCACGTCGGCTCTGTCGACCAGTTCGAGCAGGGAGAGGGTGTTCCGTGTCGCGTTCGTTACGGTGGTGTTTCCGGCCACGGTGGTGACGCCGACGACGTCGACGTCGTCCGCGGCCAGGGCGATGAACAGCGCGATTGCGTCGTCGTTTCCGGGGTCTACGTCCAGTAGGAGTTTCGTACTCATGTTGATAGGCTCGTGGTGGGTTCGGTTGCGCTCGTGACGTGAGGCCTACTCGCCCCATGCGTCCCGGTCAGTCCGGTGTCTATTCTACGTAGATGCATCGATCGCTCCTCCACTGACCGCCTCGAACAACTCCGCCAGCGTGAGGGTGGGTCCGACACCGAGTTCCAGACCGAGTCGCGTGATGGTCGGCGGGTGGACGTTCGACTCGGCGAGCGTGTCGGGGTCGCCCAGCACGGAGCGCGGGTCGCCATCGGCGATGACCTGTCCCTTCGCGAGGAGAATCGTGCGGTCGGCGTGTTCGCGGACGAAGTCCATGTCGTGCGTGACGACGATGACGAGCTTTCCTCGTTCGACGAGCGTCTCGACGGCCTCGCCGAGCTGCCCGTATCCGGGAGCGTCCTGTCCGCTCGTCGGTTCGTCCACGATGACCGTGTCGGTGTCCATCGCGACGACGGACGCCACGGCGACGCGTTTCCGCCACGGCTCGCCGAAGTCGTAGGGGTTCTCGTCCCGACGCTCGGTGAGTCCGAGCAGGTCCAGTGCCATCTCGGTTCTCTCTGCCACTTCCTCGCTGTCGTAGCCGAGGTTCTTCGGCCCGTACTGCACCTCCTCTTCGACCGTGCTGTGGAAGAGCTGATCGTCGGGGTTCTGAAAGCTCAACCCGACGTCGTGTGCGAGTTCCGCAGTCGTGTGCTCTCTCGTGTCCGTTCCCTGAACGTACACGGTGCCCTCTGTCGCGTCGAGGAGTCCGTTCAGGTGCTTCACGAGTGTGGACTTCCCCGCGCCGTTCTGACCGATGAGACAGACACATCCCGCGTCGAGTGAGAACGAGACGCCACGAAGCGCCTCGACGCCGCTCGGATACTGATAGTGGACGCCGTCGAGAACGACCTCCGCGTCCTCCTCCGGCGGCTCGGCGGTTCCGTCGGTTTCGGCGGACGAGACGTCGAACTCGGCGTCCGTGTCTCCATCGGGGCGTGGCGCCTCGGTGACGCGGCGGAGCTCCGCGAGACAGCCCGACTCGGTCACGGGCACTGGTTCGTCGTCCGAGACGAGTCCAGCCTCGCGCAGCCGTCGTCCGACCCTGACCGGCGTGGGAACGAACAACGGCAAACCCTCTTCCGTGGCACCGACGAGCACGTCGTCCGGCGGTCCGTCGAACCGTATCCGCCCGTCGTCCATGACCACGAGCCGGTCGAGGTGGGGAACTAACCGGTCTAGCTCGTGGCTGACCATGACGACAGTGTACCCCCGGTCGTTCATCTCCGCGACCACCTCGAACACCTCCTCTGTCCCCTCCGGATCGAGCTGTGCCGTCGGCTGCTGGAGCACCAGAACGTCCGGTTGCATTGCGATCACCGACGCGATAGCGACGCGCTGACACTGTCCCCCGGAGAGCTGCATCGGGTCGCGGTCTACGAGGTCCTCGACGCCGATCGCGGCGAGGCTCTCTTTTGCCCGTTCGCGCATCTCCTCGCGAGTGAGTCCGTGCGTCTCCAGTCCGAACGCCACCTCTTCGAGGACTGTCGAGGACGCTCCCGTGAGCTGGTCGTACGGGTTCTCGAAGACGTATCCGATCTTCTTCGAGAGCTCACCGACAGTCGACTCGGCGGTCGAGGTCCCTTCGACGGTGACGTCTCCGGAGAGCTCACCGTGGTAGAAGTGCGGTATCTGTCCCGAGATGAGACGGCTGAGGGTCGCCTTTCCCGCCTCGCTCTGGCCCGTGACGCCGACGAACTGACCCTCCTCGAGGGAGATGTCGAGGTCGGTCACCGCGTACTCGCCCTCCGGCTGTGTCCCGTACCGGAAAGTCACGTCAGTGAGTTCGATGAGGCTCATGCGACTACCCTCCACACGATCGCACCGAGAACAGCGATGCCGCTGAGATAGCGGAGCACGCGTTCGCCGGTCGGGTCCGGGACGTCGTACAGGTACGTCCGTTCACCGGTCGCTTGGAACCCTCTGGCGTTCAACGCCAGCGCTCGCGTGTTCGCGACGATGAGGGTACTGATGAGCAGTGGCGCGAGGAGCGCGACGATGGACGAGAGCCGCGTTCGGACGTCTGCTTCCGTGTCCAGTCCGCGCGCCTGTTGTGCCTCGGTGATGGCTGTCGCTCGATTCCGGATCTCGGGGATGATCTGGAGGGACGCGATGAACACGTACGCGAGCTTGCTCGGGACTCCCTTCTCCATGAGAGCGACACGCAGTCGCTGCGGTTGCGCCGTCGTGGCGAACAGCAGAAACGCCAGGATGAGGACGCTGATACGCAGGAATATCAGCCGCGCCTGCTCGAACCCCGACTGCCACACCGTCACCGGGCCGACCGTGAGCAGTGGCGTCGGATCGGTCGGTGTGAGCAGGATCCCCTGAATGAGCAAGAGGAAGAACGCGAACGGGACCGCGACTGCTGCGTACAGTTTGAGGACGAGTCTGTGCACCCGAGCCACGAAGAGCAGAGCGAGCATGACGAGTGCCAGCGCCAGGGGAACTCGGTAGTCGTTGAGGATGAACACGACCAGCGAGAGGGCGGTCGCGAGGACGACCTCTGTCACCGGATTCATCTTGTGGAGGATGCTCTCACCGGGCTGGTAGATGGTCATGTCCGAATCAGCCATTGTACATCACGCTTGGATACTGACGGTGTTTGGATACTGACGACGGTGATCCGTTCGACTCCTGTTCATCTCCTCTGGTGGGGTACTTACGAGAATATGTCCTGTCCCTGCGGTGGGAGGTATCGGGACGGGACGGACTTCGCGATGAAGAAAGCCACGAAGGCCGAGCCACCCTTGTCGATGAGTTCGACGAAGATCTGTGCAGTGGCTGCACTCTCGACGAGGCTCCGACCCGACGCGACGAGCGTCGCCGTGACCAGGCTGGTCCCCGAACTCGTCACCCCACCGAACACGAGCACCACGATGGGCGTTGCGATGATGGTGGCGACGAGCGTGAGGACGAGCGCCGGAACGATCACCTTCTTGACGTTGTCGAACCACCCCCTCCGGGCGAGGAACCCGGTCACGAGCCCGATTGCCACCGGAACGGGCATGAACGCGAGCTGAACGGGGTTTCCCAGCATCGCCTGGACGATGTTGGCGAGCCCGCCGGTCAATGCTGCCGCCCACGGTCCCGCGAGGATGCCCAGCAGCATGGTGCCGATGTTGTCGAGGAACAGAGGGAGCTTCAGCGTGCTCGCGATGAAGCCTCCGATCGCGTTGATCCCGATCCCTAGCGGCACCAGCACCCACGTCGTCGTCGTGAAGTCCGTCTCGATACTCTCGCGCAGTCGGTCGATGCGACTCTCGCCGCTAGCAGTTCCTGTGCTTGACATTGTATGTCATCCCATAGTCCCTCACAGCTCGTATTAAAATTTTGGTTTCTCCGGTACAATTACGACGCGACCTCTGGAGTCGGGACGTGGTCTGCTCCCGACGAGCGCAGTGAGTCGAATCTCATGCAGTTCGGACCGTCACGAACCCATCGAAGTTCAGGATAATCGACTGGGTGGTGTCTCCGAACAGGGCTTTCCCGGCCGGTGACCGACTGCGGTTCAGGACGTAGACGTGGTCACAGTCGTGGTTCTTCGCGACGTCGATGACCTTGTCGGACGGTCGCATGGTCTCGACTCGATCACCGACGGCGGTGTACGTCACGCCTCTGGGGGTGAGTACCACGTCTCCGAGGTGATCGGCGAAGTGACGCGGGGTCTCGGTGGAGTCACCGGTCTGAGAGTGCTCGAACCCCTCCCACTGCCGCATCGCTTCGCCCGATGCGTACTCGGTGTCCTCCTGGGCGAGCGCGAGGACGACCACGTCGACACCGGCGGCCGCGGCTACAGTCCCTGCTTCTTCGAGGAGCTCCACGTCGGCTTCGGTCGGGGCGACGACGACGAGTATTCCCTCCATAGTCAGGAACGCTCCGTTAGCCCCTCCAGATTCGAGAGGATGACCTCGCGGCACCGTTCGACATCGACATCGAGTGCGACCGTGCAGTTTGGCGCTTCCTCGTAGACGCCGTGTTCGTCGTAGATGGTCGCCCCGTTCGACGGGCCGCCGGTCGTGTCGATTTCGACGTACGCGTCCTCGTACGTCAACGGGTCCCCGAGGACACCGGCGAGCACGACCGCATCGCTCGTGATCGAGCCCCCCTCGGCAACCACGCCGTCCGGCCCCTGTGCCTTGTACTCTAGGATGTCGGCGACGACGTCGCCGTACGCACCCCGTCCGCGGAATCGTTCTTGCGCTGCCGGCGGGAGGTACGCCGGTTCGGTCACGTCCAGACCGACGACAGTTGGCCACGCGTCCTGGACGACGCGGGCCGCCGCCGCCGCGTCGACGTAGAAGTTGAACGACGCCTGCGGCGTCACGTTCCCCGTCGTCTTCAGCGCGCCGCCCATCTGGTAGATGTCGGACACCCTGTCCGGAAGAGTCGGGTCACGGGCGACGGCCAGCGCGATGTTCGTCTGGGGGCCGACGGCCGCGATGGTCAGGTCGTCGCCGTGCTCGCGGGCCTGCTCGAGGATGAACTCGACGGCGTGCGCGTCGATCGGTTCGGTCGTCGGGTCCGGAAGCGCCGCGCGGACCGTCTCCGGCATTCCACCCGGCCCGTGGACGTACTCGGCCATGACGAGTTCGTCGGCGAACGGCCGGCCAGCACCCTCCGCGACGGGTACGTCCGCTCGGTCGACGAACTCGAGCAGTGCGAGCGCGTTCGTGGTGGTGTTCTCGACGGTGGTGTTGCCCATCACCGTCGTGAGCCCCACGACCTCGACGTCGTCGTTCCCGAGCGCCATCAGAATCGCGAGCGCGTCGTCGATTCCGGGGTCGACGTCGAGCAGTAACTTTTCGACCATCAGTTCTCCTCCGGCGGGGCGTCCCACTCCTCGCCGTTGTCCTGCGGGTCGTATCCGAGGACGTCCCGTGCGTGTTCGAGGCTGAACCACCGGCGGTCGTTGTCGCTGACGCCGTAGAACACGTCGAACTCCACGTCGTCGTCCTGGAGACAGCAGTGGACCTCCTGTGCCAGGTCGCGGCGTGATTGCCACATCGCTTTCATCCGGGCGACCTGTCGCTCGTACTCGGGACTGTCTCGTTCCCACTCTCCGTCGTCGACGCCGTGCTCGGCGTCGCCGTACGGGTGGTCGTACTCGTCGTGTCGGACGCTGCAGATGCGGAGCGCGTAGAACTGAGTGGGGTACTCGTAGTTCTCGGTGTAGTACCTCCCGAGGTCCTCACCGTACGATTTCGACGCTCCGTAGTGAGAGTCGGGACGCCGTGGCGACTCCTCGTCGACCAGCAACTCGAAGTCCGGTTCGTAGATCTCCGGGGCGAGCTCCACCTCGTACATCCCGACGACGTGGTTGGTCGACCCGAAGACGAACGTCTCGACACCCGCGTCCGCCACCGCTCTGAGCGTGTTGTACATCCCGATGATGTTGTTCTCCAGCACCTGTTCGAACGTACCGTCGGTCTCCGGGTAGCCCGCGAGGTGGATCACCGCGTCCTTGTCGTCGAAGGCCGGTCGCATCTCCTCGTAGTTCGATACGTCGGCGACGACGGTGTCGTACTCCTCGCGGTCGGACCGGTTCAGGTAGGTGAATTCGTACTCGTCGCGGTCGGCGAGGTGGTCGATGATCGCCGTTCCGACCCGGCCGAATGCTCCCGTCAGTAGAACGTTCTGGGTCATATCCTGCACCCCGTACGTTTCGCCGCGCTCGTAAAAGTGTTCAGGTCGGCTCTCCGACGACGTCGAGAGACGCGACGGTCGGTCGAGAAGCCACCCCCGGGTGGGAGTGAACGGACGTTCGAGAACGCCTCGATGGTGACGCTGCCCGGTTCGCTCTCGCTCGAACCTCCCCGTTCCACCGGCGCAACAGTATTGTAACCGGGTACTCGATGTGAACGCATGTCGCCATCGGTACCACCGTCTCTGAAGTACTTCGGCCTCTCGTCGTTCGCCCTGACCGCGGGTGAAACGCGGCTCCTCGTCGACCCGTGGGTGAGCGACCCCGACTGGACCGACGCGACGGTTTCGGCCCTCGAAGACGTGGACGTGATCTTCGTCACCCACGGTGCGTACGACCATCTGGGGGATACCGCACGAATCGCCGACGCGTCCGGTGCGACGGTGTACACCGAACCGGCCGTCGCGGACCATCTCGTGGTCGAGGGACTCCCCGAGTCACAGGTCGACCGGGTCATCTGGGGGAACGCGGTCTCCGTCGCAGGAGGCCAGATCCAGGTCCGGGTCATCGAAACTCGCCACCTCTCGTACTTCGAGTCGGACGGCCAGCGGGTATCCGGGATGCCGCTCGGGTTCCACTTCGAGTTCGCCGACACGAGTCTGTACTACGTCGGCGACACCTCGCTGTTCAGCGACCTGGAACTGTTCGTCGAGGTGAACGCGCCGGACGTCGTCCTCCTCCCGGTCGGGAGCGCACCCGGTGACCGTGCGCCGCTTCCGCCACGCGACGCCGCAATCGCGGCCTCCTGGCTCTCGGTCGACACCGTGATTCCAGTCCACTACGTCCCGGGGAGCGACGAGGTCGACCAGTTCAGGCGTGAACTGGACCGTCGCAGGGCGGGTGACCGCCCGGAGGTCGTCGAGCTGTCGGCCGACGAGCGTTACGAACTGTAGCCCTCCCGGCACAGAAGAGTCGTCGAGCCGGACCGTCCTTCGCGTCCCTCGCGTCGAGGTGAGACTGACCGTCCGATTCAGATTCGGAACTCTTCGAGCGCGTCCCTGTCGAGTTCGACACCGTGACCGGGTCGCTGGGGGAGCTGAATCATGCCGTCTTCGGGCTCGATCGGGTGTTCGAGCACGTCGTCGAACGCTTTCACGTCCGAGTCACGGTAGAAGTACTCGATCCAGAGGCCGTTCTCGATCGCCGCGAGCAACTGAATGTGGAGGTCCCAGTTGTAGTGTGGGGCGACAGGGATGTCGTGGCTCGCTGCCGTGTTGGCGACGCGCATCCACTCGGTCACCCCTCCGACCACGCTCACGTCCGGCTGGATGACCTCGACGGCGTCCTCGCGGATGAGGTCTCTGAAGCCGTAGCGGTTGAACTCCAGTTCGCCTCCGGCGACTGCGTAGTCGAGCGCCTCGTTCACCTCGCGGTAGAGGTCGAGGCTGTCGGGCATCACCGGTTCCTCGATGAAGTACGGGTCGTACTCCGCGAACGCCCGGCAGGCGCGGACGGCCTCCTGCTTGTTCTTCCACTTGCCGTTGGCGTCCATCAGGAGCGTCCGGTTCGGTCCGATGGCCTCACGGGCGACTCGAACCCGCTCGACTTCTTCCTCGATGGGCTTCCGACCGACCTTCATCTTCACGACGTCGTGGCCGCGGTCGACGTACCGCTCCATCTCCTCTCGGAGTCCCTCGAGACCTTTGCCTTCGCGGTAGTAGCCGCCGCTGGCGTACGCCGGAACCTCGTCGGCGTGTCCACCCAGGAGTTTGTACAGCGGCATCCCGGCCGCCTTCGACTTGATGTCCCACAGGGCGGTGTCGATACACGAGATCGCGCGAACCATCACGCCCTTTCGACCGATCTGGACGGTCCCGTCGAACATCTCCCGCCAGAGGCGAGACGTATCTCGGGGGTCCTCCCCTTCGACCATCGGTGCGAGGACGCTCTCGACGGCCTGTGCGACGACGTCCGCACCTCCGTAGCCGAGCGTGTAGCCCAGTCCTTCGGTGCCGTCTTCGGTCCGGACGTACACGATGGCGTGGTCACGCTCTTCGACGACCCGGGTCGCGAAGGCGACGGGTTCTTTCAGCGGAATCGATACGGCGAAGCTCTCTACTTCTGTGATTCTCATTGGTCTGCGTGTCTCTGTCTTGGCCTGTTTGTAAAACGTTTCCGACCGGGGTGTGGATCGCTCGTCATTCGTATCCTGTCTCTCATCTCACCACGTCCGCCTGGGCGGTGCCGACCCCTTCGACCTCTGCTCTGACGTCGTCGCCGGGACGGATCTGCTTCGCACCGGGCGTTCCGGTCGAGATCACGTCGCCGGGCTCCAGCGTCATGACCGTCGAGTGGAACCTGACCAGTTCGCGAGGGGACGCCATCATGTTCCGAATGCGGTTCTCTGCGACCGCCTCGTGGTTGACGACCGTCCTCACCGACAGCTCTTCGAGTGGGCCGACGTCGTCGGTCGTCGTCATCCACGGACCGAACACGAGGAACGAATCGAAGCTCTTCGACCGGGTGAGAAACCGTGGATTCCGTTCGAGGATGTCCTCTGCAGTCATATCGATGACTGGTACGTACCCGGCGACGACGTCGTCGACCTCGTCGACGTCGTCGAGGTCGGAGCACGTCTGTCCGATGACGACTGCGAGTTCCGCCTCCGCAGTCACGCGGTCGGAGATGTCCTGTGGCGGGAGCCGGATGGGCCCCCCGGGTCCGGTGACGGCCGTCGCCGGCTTCATGAAACTGGCCGGCTCCGTCGGGCGCTCCTCGCTGAGGTCCGACGCGTGGTCGGCGTAGTTCAGCCCGATCCCCCAGAGCTTCCCCGGGGTATCGAGTGGGGCGGCGAACGAGAGCTGCTCCGACGGGATGGGTCTGGCGGGGACCTCCTCGAGTGTGGGGAGGCTCCCCTCCGCAGCCAGTGGGAGTGCGTCCCTGACTGTCGTGAGGGAGGGGACGGCTGCCGAGAGCGGGACGAACCCACGCTCGTCACCGAGCATGGCTCGACCGTCGATGGTTCGTGCGAGTCGTGGCATTGTCTTGGAGTCGTCTGGTTACAGGTTCGACGCGCCCTGCCCCCCGTCGACCGGGATGGCGACGCCGTTGATGAAGCTCGAGCGTTCCGAGGAGAGGTAGGCGACGACGTCACCCAGCTCTCTCGGGTCGCCGATGCGTCCGAGGGGATTGATCTCGCCTTTCGCATCGAGTCCCTCCTCATAACTGTCGTACTCGCCGCGGTCGACGGCCGCCTGGATGAGTTCTCGCTGTCGGTCCGTCTCGTGAGGCGCGGGAAGGACGGCGTTCGCCCTGACTTCCGGTGCGAGTTCCTTCGAGAGCGTCTTCTCCAGTCCGATGACGCTCATCCGGACGGAGTTCGACAGGACGAGCGAGGGAATCGCCTCTTTGACGCTCCGAGATGTGATGGTGACGACTGTCCCGCCGCTGTCGCGGAGATGAGGGGTCGCCTCGCGAACGAGTCTGACCGCACTCATCACGAGGAGATCGAACGCGTCGTACCAGTCCGAGTCGTCCATCTCCATGAACGCGCCGCTCGGTGGGCCGCCCGCGTTCGTCACGAGGTGATCGAGTCCCCCGAACTTCTCGACTGTCCGGTCGACGAGCCGTTCGATCTCTCCGGCGTCAGTCAGGTCTGCCTGTACCCCGAGCACGTCTCCCTCGGAGACACGCTGTACGTCTGCCACTGCCGACTCGAGCTGGTCCTCGTCTCGGCCGTTGATGACGACGTCGCACCCTTCGCGTGCGAGCGCCGTCGCCGATGCCTTCCCGAGACCACTGCTCGACGCGGCGACGAGCGCTGTATCACCAGCTATTCCATAGTCCATGTTCATCAAGGGATACAGCACAATCTCTTGTAAAACCTTTCGGCGGTCCCGAAAAATCCGTGCGTTTAGTGACGCTATACAGAAATCGTGGTGTCGCTCTCTCGGTTTCACCGGTCGTCCGACGTGTGGTCGCTCGTCGACGGCCCGAACGCGACGAGGTGCTACCTGAGTACCTCGTTCTCGTGACCCGGATATTCGTTTAGTACGGCTAAACAGATTTTTGTATCTGGGACGTACATGCGTGAGCATGGGACACGCCAGAAACCCGGTGATGGCCGTCGAAACGACCGCGACCATCCTCAAGAAGGTGGTCGAACTGAACGGGGCAGGGGTGACTGAGCTGTCGAACCATCTCGACGTCACGAAGGGGACGGTCCACAACCACCTCACGACCCTCGAGGAGAACAAGCTGGTCGTCAGAGACGGTGACGAGTTCCGCCTGGGCCTCCGTTTCTTCGAGTACGGTGAACACGTCAAGAATCAGCACAAGATATACGACGTGGGCGTTTCCGAGGTCGACAAGCTCGCCGAAGAGACCGGAGAGCTCGGTAACATCCTCGTCGAGGAGCACGGTCTGGGCACGTATCTCTACCGTGCGGAAGGCGAGAACGCCCTGTCGCTCGATACGGACATCGGATCGCGGGTCTACCTCCACCAGACCGGTCTCGGGAAGGCGATTCTCGCGCACCTACCGAGAGAGCGCGTCGAGGAGATCATCGAGGAGCACGGGCTCGAGCCGAGTACTGAACAGACGATCACGACGCGTGAAGGCCTCTTCGAGGAGCTGTCGGATATCCGTGACCGTGGCTACGCGATCGATATGGAAGAGCGGGCCGAGGGGATCCGCTGTGTGGCCGCTCCGGTCATTACTAACGATGGGGTTGTCCGCGGCGCGATAAGCGTGGCCGGTCCCGCGAGTCGGATACGTGGCGAGTATCTGGAGACGACAGTCTCCGACCTAGTCGAACGGGCCGCGAACGTCATCAGTATCAACCTCTCGTATACCTGAGTGGCCGTTTAGCAGTGCTAAACTCTCTGTCTGCGTCGACGTTCGTGACCGAACGGTAGACCGGGATTACAGAGATATGGCTGTAATTTATGCGAACGGGTTCGGCTACTCACTGTTCGAGTGTCCCACGCGTGTCCCAACCGAACATCCGGCACCGAGGGGA
The DNA here is from genome assembly GCA_041641615.1 of Salinigranum sp. Lineage (GTDB taxonomy): Archaea > Halobacteriota > Halobacteria > Halobacteriales > Haloferacaceae > Salinigranum. The sequence goes on from JBEPYA010000024.1 coordinate 20,019, forward strand.
TGGTACGTCTCTCCGTTCGAACTCGACGAGTTGTCGTTTTCGTCGACGACGACCCGGATCCGTGCACAGGCGCGATGAACTCCTCCGAGTCGGGTCCCACCCGGCGAACGAGTCTCTCACTGCGACCGCGTTATAATTAATCGTACTGGCTGATCTTCTAGGAGAAGACTTCCAAGACATTTGAATGCTATACGGCTCAAAAACAGTACATATAAGACGTTATTCCCGCAATTTGTGTACGTGTATTCACGGTATAGGAATAGTGGTTAGGATCTCGTTGCAGTGGATCCAATAAATATTATCTGACATCGGATATTGTCATTGACACAAACCGGTACTTGCGTCTACACCAGGGATATGCCCCCAGCCGACTATCTCCCGACTATGACCCTGACACGACGAACGGTCCTCGGCCTCGCACTCGCCGGCGCGCTCGCCGGCTGTACCGGCAGTGCCCCGCGTGCCGACGGCGGCGACGGCAGCGGAAGCGGTGGTAGCAGCGGTGGTGACGGCGGTGATGGCGATGACGGCGACCTCCCCAGCTCCGACTCCGGCACAGATAGCTCCGGTGCGGGCGGCACTCGCCCCGAAGGAACGGGCGGCCCCGGTGTCACCCTCGTCTCCGTCGACGACGACCCCGGCCTCCCGGTCCGGCCGAGCGTCGAACTCACCCGCGACACGGCGACGGCCGACCACCCACCGCAGTTGCGCACGACGCTCACCAACACTACCGACTCCCCCGTGCGAGTAGGTGAAGGTCGCGCCGTCCACTTCGAGTACGTCTACAGCGCGGACGAGCAGCTCGTCCTCCTCCCCTCCGGCGAGGAGTGGCCCGCCGAAGCCGACTGCTGGCGACTCACCGATAGGATCGCCGTGACCGAGGAGTACCGGACGTTCGACGTCGCTCCCGACGACCCGAGCACACGCCTCGTCGACCTCTACGCCACGTTCACCGAGGGCGAGGACGCCGACGCCTGCCTCCCCGTCGGCGAGCACCGCTTCGAGACGACCATCTCCATCCTCTCGGAGTCGGGCGAGCAGCAGGAGTCGGCCACCTGGGGCTTTTCGGTCCTGCTGGAGTGATGAACAGCCTCGTGCCTCCACTGCTCTCATAATCCACGATATTACAATTTATTAAACACACCTCGCCAGTCTTCAACTTTACTACGGACGTCTCGAGGACGCACAGATATGAGAGAGTTTATGTGTATCAGACACGCAGGGCAGTGCTACTCCGTTGGTTGCCTCAAGCCTAAAATAAATATATGTCATCGCACTCAATCCGTTACGCCCATATCCGTGTAATAGACTGTATGACAACTGATTCTCGCACGCGTTATATGTCGCTACTTTTGCGAGACATGTTGACGTTCACTTCGATGATGTTCGACCGACGCATCACGAGTTCGGGAAGCTTCTCGTGATACCGGTCGTCTCTCATCCTACTTACCGGTCCAGACAGACTCAGCGCACCGATCACGTCACCTTCTGGTGCGATGATCGGAGAACCGACGACACGGAGACCTTCGACTTCTTCGCCGTCGTTGTACGCGTATCCGCGGTCGCGTATTTCTTCTAACGCATCGTGAAGTTCGGCGCGTGACGTTATAGTACTCTCTGTCCGCTTCGGTAACCCGTGTCTGTTTATGATTTCCTCAACACGTTCCTCTGACAGGTGCGCAAGAATCGCCTTACCTGCGGCTGTATAGTGGAGATGAAAGCGGTTCTGCTGTACTGCGGACAGATACTCGCTTCCGACCGCGTTTTCTCCTTGCTTTTTGTAGATAATCACGCCCTTTCCATGTAGCTCGGTGACGAGTTGTGCATACTCGCCAGTCTCCGCGACGAGTCGGTCGACCTCCGAACGACCGAATTGGTATAGTGTGTCTTCAGACCGGACGAACTCCCCTAGCGTGATAAACAATGGGCTCAGTCGAAACGTCGTGCCGTCTTTGACGACGTAATTGTTTTCCCGGAGCGTAGTCACATGGTTATACACCGCAGCCCGTGAGAGGTCAAGCTCCTCCATGAGCTCGGTAGCCGTCGCACCACGAAGCGATTTCAAGGCTTCGATAACGCGGGCGGTGGTTGCGACTGTTGAGAGAGTTCGTGACGATTCTTCAGGCACCTCGGAAACCATGATGATGCGGACGAGGCAGTGTGTGAAAGTTGTTTGCATATGAGACACAACCTCATGACTTACGCGACAACGTCACGAAACCACGTTTTTTGAATAAAAGCGATGACTTGAGTGGACTCACAGAACTGCCCACATCGGAACATCGCATTACAGTCCAGTGGTGTTGAAATCCGGTCAGCTCTCCGTATTTGTCCGTCCTGAACAACCTGATCGTTCATTGGTGTGTTTTTTAACCGTACTCAACTCGTGTCTCTTTGGTCATTCCTCTAAATTCCAGCTATACATCGGCTCAGATCGTGGTTGACCACTTTTGTCTCGCTCGCACAACTCCTGATATGCCCATTGTAGACGGTTCAGATATCACCTGAACTCGATTGCAGAGCGGTCATCTCGTCGGTTCTGGTTCGAAGTCATCCTCTCTGCCTCGTATTTATCACCGGAACTCGTACCTCTATCCTCGCGGGATTGTGTGTGAATGACGTGATATAGCGGAAAGTGGGTAACTGCCTCTGTTTATCCGAGAAAAACACAACATACGTCCGACCAACGGTAGAAACCTTTATTTAGATAGACTCTCGCCTATCATGAGACATGGTGACAGCATACACTGGGGTGCAGCGATGAGTAGCGAAACTGACTCCGAAGGACTCGACCCGATTCCAGAAAGTGATCGATCAATGGGACTGAAACACTACATCCCTGTCTGGTGGTCGTCCCTTATCGTCGTTCAGGCGTTCGCTGTCGCTTTCTTCGCGGTCTTCCCACAGGGGAACCTCAATTTCATCCAGGCTGCACTCGCGACTGGTATTGGAGCGGCCATCGCGACACTAATGTTCGTCTTCAACGGCTTTCCAGGCTATGAGAAAGGAATCCCGTTCGTCGCACAGACGCGGTCAGCGTTCGGTATCAGAGGGTCAGTCATCCCGAACTACCTCCGGATCATCCCGGCAATCGCGTGGTTCGGAATCGGTAACTGGATCGGCGCGCTCGCGATCAACACGATTACGACCACGCTCTGGGGCTTCGGCGATGTTCGGGTCTACTTTGTCCTCTTCCTGATTCTAAATCTCGCGCTCGCCTGGGAGGGGATCACCTCCATCAAGTGGTTCGACTCCATCGCAGCAGGAGTGATTATCCTCCTTTTAGGATATACGGTTTATGTCGTCCTCTCCACGAACGGAATCCCACAGGAGGTCATCGCGCATGAAGGGTCGTGGAACATGGAGTTCCTGACCGTGATTGCCGCGTCTGTCGGCGTCATCATCACAGGCGCATTGAACGCCTCCGACCTCAGCAGACACCTCGAAATAAAGGGTGGTTCTCGGAACCACGTGGTCGGCCATCTCTTGGGTATCGCCCCGCCGCTCCTGTTCATGCTGCTGGTGGGGATTACCTTCGGCGTCTCGACCGGCAACCCGAACCCGATTGCCGCAATCATGGCTGTCGCGCCGAGCCCCCTCATCGGCACCGCGATGCTGGTATTCATTATTGGTGCCCAGATCTCGACCAACCTTACACTCAACATTCTCCCACCAGCGCACGTCTTTCAGGACTCGCTCGGCGTCTCTTGGAAGCAGGGAGTCCTCCTGACGGGTGCCCTCTCCGTCGTCACGTTCCCCTGGGCTCTCTTCACGAGCGACCTGTTCTTCACCTTCATCAACGCCTACTCCATCTTCCTCGGCCCGGCACTCGGGGTACTGCTCGCGGACTACTGGCTGGTCCGAAAGCGGGATACGGACATCGATGGCCTGTACAACAAGTCGGAAACCTCGAAATTCTGGTTCGTGCGTGGCGTCTCCGTCTCGGGTGTCGTGAGTATGCTCGTCGGTGCCGCTGCCAGCGTCCCGATGATCAGCATTTCGTGGATGATTGGCCTGCCTGTGGGGTTCGTCGCGTACGTGCTCTGCAAACGGTTCGACCTCGACGGACAGATTCTCGGTACACTCGATAGACCTGAAGCTGCGTCACCACGCGCAGACTAGACTGGTCTTCGTTTGTCGCACCGCTCTGCAGAGACCGTAAACCGAGTGCTTCGGGGCTCGCGCCCGACTCAATTCGCTCTCGACGACACCAGCCTACGAGCGTCCGCTCCACTGTGCCACTCGGTTTCGTCGTCAGGCTGACGCAAGACGAGCGAGTGCT
>JBEPYA010000025.1:0-22727 GCA_041641615.1 Salinigranum sp.
CGACCATGTCGTGTTCACCCATCGTCATGAAGAAGTCGGTGATCTCGCCGCCGTGGGTGCTGGCGACCTCCCGAGCCTGCTGGAGTCGCCGGGGGCTCTCTTTGACGTTCGCGATTCCCTCTCCCGTCCAGTCGACCAACGTGATGTAGGTAGGCATCGTTTCACCATCCCGCGTCTGCGGGCGGGAATAAGACGCGCGGAGACGACATGTCAGTTTCTCTCACGGGCCTGGATGTCAGGGAACGCAGGCGATACCAGCCCGCACGGGCGTCCGACGACGCTCGCCGGACGACGCTGCCGAAAGACGCATGGGGTGGGGGTGGAACGATGAGATATGGACCCACGCATCCGCGAACACGCGGAGACCATCGCCGATCACTCGACTGGAATCGAAGCGGGCGAGAACGTCGTCATCGCCATGCCGCGGGAGGCCGAGGACCTCGCCGTCGCCCTCCACGAGGTGGTCGGCGACAGGGGGGCGAACCCGGTCTACCTGAACAACTCCGAGCGCGCCTCGCGGGCGTTCCTGCGCGCGTGCGCCGACGAGGACGGAGGAGAGTTCGAGACGCCCGACCACCAGCTCGCACTGTACGGGGAGACCGACGTCGTCGTCATCGCCCGCGGCGGCGCTAACGTGAGCGAGCAGTCCGACGTCGCGCCCGAGACGACGGCGGCATACCGGCGAGCGATGCAGCCGGTGTTGAAAGAGCGGCTCTCGAAGCGCTGGTGTCTCACGCAGTTCCCCTCCTCCGGTCACGCTCAGCTGGCCGGCATGAGCACGGAGGGGTACGAGAACTTCGTCTGGGACGCCGTCAGCCTGGACTGGGACGCCCAGCGCGACCACCAGGCGGAGATGGTCGACATCCTCGACGACGCCGACGAGGTACGCATCAGATCGGGCGACGGGACGGACGTGACGATGTCCCTTGCCGGCAACACGACGCTGAACGACTACGGCGAGAAGAACCTCCCCGGGGGAGAGGTGTTCACCGCGCCGGTCAGAGAGTCGGTCGAGGGCGAGGTCCACTTCGACATGCCACTCTACCGGCAGGGGAGGGAGATCGAGGGCGTCCGCGTCCGGTTCGAGGCGGGCCGCGTCGAGTCGTACTCCGCAGAGCGCAACGAGGAGGTCCTCGACGGCGTCTTCGACACCGACGAGGGCGCACGCTACCTGGGCGAACTCGGCATCGGAATGAACCGGAGCATCGACCAGTTCACCTACAACATGCTGTTCGACGAGAAGATGGGCGACACGGTCCACATGGCAGTCGGCGCGGCCTACGAGGAGTGCGTCGGCGAGGAGAACGAGGCGAACGAATCGGCCGAACACGTCGACATGATCGTCGACATGAGCACCGAGTCCGTCATCGAGGTCGACGGGGAGGTCGTCCAGCGAGACGGGACGTTCGTGTTCGAGGAGGGGTTCGAGTAGCTGTTTTGGTCCAGGTTTTGCCGAGCGACCGAGCGTCGCGAGAGAGCGAGGGAAACGCTGGGACGTCGGTCGCGGACCTTTTTACTCGCTCGGCGCGGGCGAGGGTGTATGAAGACGACCGGCGGGAGCGACGGGGCGAAACGACGGGCGGGCGAGTCGGCCGCTGCGCTCGTCGAACCGGGGATGACGGTCGGTCTCGGGACGGGGAGTACAGCCGCCCACGCCATCCGGCGTCTCGGCGAGCGCGTCGCGGATGGCCTCGACATCGAGGGCGTCCCCACCTCGTTCGACTCGCGGCAACGCGCCCGCGACGCCGGGATACCGATCCACGGGCTGGAGGACGTAGACGGGATCGACCTCGCTATCGACGGGGCCGACCAGGTCGCCGACTTCGAACTCGTCAAGGGCGGCGGAGCGGCCCACGCCCGCGAGAAGCTCGTCGACACCGCCGCCGAGCGGTTCGTCGTCGTCGCCGACCCCTCGAAGCAGGCCGACGTGCTCTCACACCCGGTCCCGGTCGAGGTGCTCCCGGTCGCCCACAGCGTGGTCGCGAGCGCCGTCCGCGATGCGGGGGGTGAGCCGTCGCTCCGCCGCGCCGAGCGCAAAGACGGGCCCGTCGTGACAGACAACGGGAACCTCGTCCTCGATTGCGACTTCGGCGACATCCTCGACCCCGCGGCGCTCGCGCGCACGCTCTCGGAGCTCCCCGGCGTCGTCGAGCACGGACTGTTCGTCGGGAGTGCGGACGAGGTGCACGTCGGAACCGGCTCCGGAGTCCGCGTCCTCGAACGCGAGTGAAGCGCGAGGGCTACAGAGGTGGCCCGGCGGCCGACCTCTCCTCGGGCGAGCGACGGACCCGTCGGTGAAGAGCGGAAAAATATCGGAGAAGGTGCGTCGACGCTGACTTACAGGTCGCGGGGCTGGACGGTCTTCCGGTCGTTTTCCTCGGCTCGACGAGCGGCGTCCTCGAGCAGCTCTTTCACTTCCGCGTCCAGCGCATCGTAGAAGTCGGAGGCTACGTTCTTGTCGCTGAGCGCTTCTTTGACGGCTGCCTTGACAATGAGGTCTGCCATACGAGGTACAGTACTAGCCCCTTATTAATAAGATTTCCCCAAACGACGGTCTCTGCCGGTGTGTCGGTCGAATTCCGCTTTTCGGGGGGCTGGATTTATATACTATGCCCGATAACGGGGGTGTCAGTCCTCGTTCGCCCCCGAAATCGGCACGCTGTTGGGGGCAACGGAGTCGGGTAGTATCAACTAACATAACGTTTGTGTGAGTTGTCCGCACGCTCCGGCGGATCCTCATCGGTGCGGTCGCGGCAGAACGACACCTATGTGACCACCGAGCCTCGACGGTGCGGTATGCGAGACATCCTCGATGCGGTCGCGGCGGGCGACCTCTCACCCGAGGCTGCGGAGGCACGGCTGCGTGGCTACGCGACGACCGAGGCGGGACGTTTCGACGCCGCCCGCGAGACCCGGCGGGGTGTCCCGGAGGCGATTCTGTCGGAAGGGAAGACGCCCGCGGAGACCGCCGATCTGGCCGCGACGAGCGTCGAGACGACGGGACGCGCCGTCGTCACCCGCGTCGACAGCGAGACCGCACAGGTCGTCGAAGCCGGCCTCCCGGATCCGGTCGACGTCGACTACGACGAGCGCGCGCGGACGCTCGTCGCCCACGCCCCCGACTACGACGCGCCCGCGCTCGACGCGACGGTGGCCGTCGTCACCGCGGGCACCTCCGACGCCCCCGTCGCGGGCGAGGCGAGCGTCATCGCCCAGGAGATGGGCGCGACCGTCGAGTGGCTCGAAGACGTCGGCGTCGCTCATCTGGGGCGCGTCCTCGACGTCCTCGACCCCATCCGCGCCGCGGACGTCGTGGTCGTCGCGGCCGGTCGCGAGGGCGCGCTCCCGACGGTCGTCGCCGGCCTCGTCGACACGCCGGTCGTCGGGCTTCCGGTCTCGACGGGGTACGGCTTCGGCGGCGACGGCGAGGCGGCGCTCGCGGGAATGCTCCAGTCCTGTACGGTCCTCTCGGTCGTCAACGTCGACGCCGGCTTCGTCGCGGGCGCACAGGCCGGCCTCGTCGCCCGCGCCGTCGACGCTGCCTGGTCGGAGACGGACTCGAACTGACCACGGACTGCGTCCGCCCAGTCTCTCGCGCCCCCTCCCCCGACTCGGTTCGAACCGTCGTGTCTTTCGGAGAACAATTGGACGAACACACACTCCTCGCGCGTGCGCGCGAAGCCCTATTACGGCGCAACCCAAACGGGCGGTTACCGGCACCGGTGGTTGCCGGGCGATACGATGCCAAGTTGCGACCACTGCGGGTCGCACATCTCCGAGCGCTTCGCGCGCGTGTTCGCCGACGAAGTCGGGCGAGTCCTCGCCTGTCCAAACTGCTCGGCGAACGCGGGCATCGCGGAGGCCGCACGGGATCGGACCCGCAATGCATGACCGCTGAGTCGCGAACGACCACCACGCGAAGCCATTTCCGCGGGCGTCGATTCCGAGATCCCGACAGCCGACAGTATGAGGTACTCCCGGTCTCTCCTTCGAGTGTGCACTACGCGTACCTCCTCCGGTGTGCGGACGGGACGTACTACGCGGGTTACACGACCGACCCGCGCCGTCGGGAGGCCGAACACGACGCGGGCGAGGGGGCCAAGTACACCCGGGGACGGACGCCGGTCGAACTGGTCCACGTCGAGTCGTTCGCATCCCGCTCGGCTGCGATGTCCCGGGAGTACGCGCTCAAGCAGCTCTCACACGACGTGAAGGCGCGACTGGCGACCGAGACAGACCTCGAGCGCGTGCTCGATCTCGAGACGGAGTAGCCCACTCCCGTAGCCGACACAACGGTTCTCGCCCCCCGCAGATCTCGTCCCCTCGTGTCTCGATATCCTACTGTTCGTTCCCCTCTATCGAGCTCCGATTCGGATCCAGGGCTGTCCGTCTCTCTCCGCTCGCCAGCCGACTCAACAGTGCTTTCGCCCGGGACGACAGATGGGATACACGGGGAGCCGCTCACTCGACGAAGTCGAGGCCGGTGATCTCGACGCGTGCTCCGCCTTCGTCGCTCTCGGTGATCGCTATCTCACAGCCGTGGTCCTCGACGATGGACTTGACGATACTCAGGCCGAATCCAGTCCCGTCTGTCGTCGCGGTGTACCCCGGCTCGAACACCTGATCGCGCTCGTCTTCGGGGATTCCTGGGCCGTCGTCCGCCACGTAGAATCCATCGTCCAGTTCGCCGACGGTCACCGTCACGTTCTCCCCACCGTGTTCGATAGCGTTCCGAATAAGGTTTTCCAGCAGTTGCTGGAGTCGGCTCCGGTCGGCGCGGAGCGTTCGCTCCCCTTCGATCATCAGTGTTGCGTCGCCTGTCCGGACGTTCCGCCAGCAGTTCGTGGCGACGTCGGCGAGCGTGACTTCCTCGACGGAGTCCGCTTGGTGGCCCTCTCGGGCGACCGTGAGCAGGTCCTCGATGAGTTCCTGGCTCCGGTCTATTGCACTGGACGCGATGTCGAGGTGCTCGGAACCGCCCTCCGTTTGAGCCAGTTTGATCCTGCCTTCGGCCACGCTCAGGGGACTCTGGAGGTCGTGGGTGACGATACTGGCGAACTCGTCGAGCCGTTCGATCTTCCGCCGCTGATTTTGGTCGTTCCGCTTTCGTTGTTCAATATCCCGACCGATGCCGACGAGTCCGACTTTCTCCTCCTCGGGCAGATCGAGCCGCGTTCCGGTGAACTCGTACGGGATGCGGTCGCCGTCCGCCGTGAGCAGTTCGGCCTCGACGATCGCGTTTCCGACCGTTATCGCCTCCCCGATCGCATCGGTGATCCGCTCACGCTCCCCTTCCGGGAAGAACTCGGTCGCGTTCATCGTCGCGATCTCTTCGTCGGTGTAGCCGGTGACGGCGGAGAACTCATCGTTCCACCGGTAGAGATCCCCGTTCTCCGTCACGATGTAGAACAGATCATCGAGTGCGTTGAGTGCGACGTCGGCGAATTCCCGCTCTCTCTGTAGCTTCTCGACCGCTTCGCGCTGTTCCGTGATGTCGGTAACGAACCCCGTCACCGCCTCTTCGTCGGTGTCCACCGAAGAGACGTGCCTCCCTCGCTCCCAGACCCACCTCGTCTCGTTGTCCTTGGTGACGATACGGTAGGTTATCTCGAACGGTTCCCGCCGCTCCATCGCACCCGCTACCCTGGTCCGTACTTCCTCCCTGTCGTCCGGATGAACGACCTCGTCATCGAACGCCACCTCTCCCGTCTCCAGCGCGTGCCGCGTGTATCCGGTCAACTCCTCGACCTCTCCTCCGACGTGTTCTATCGGCCATCCGGGCTCTTTCTTGCGCCGGTACACCACCCCCGGGAGGGTGTCGATGAGCGCTCTCGATTGCTGTGCTCGTCGCTCGATCTCGGTGATGTCGTGTCCCTCGGGGACCAGAGACGTTACTTCTCCCTTCTCGTTGATGACGGGCCGAACGACGAAGTCGATTATCGCCTTGCGGTCGGCCCCCTGAACGCGGATCTCGTCCCGATACGTCTCTCCCGAACGTGCCTGTTCGACCGCGTCACGGGCGACTGTTCGCGTCTCCTCGCTCTCTTGGAACCAGTAGGTCTCCCAGACTGGCTCTCCGACGACGTCCTCGCGGTCTATCCCGGCGAACGAGAGGGCGGTCTCGTTGGCTTCGAGAACGGTCCCGTCGGGGTCGAGGAGCCCGATGAACGTGTAGGTGTTGTTGAAGACGGCCTCGAACCGTCGTTCGCGCTCCCTGCGGTCGGTGATGTCGCGGACGATGCAGACGAACCCCTCGTTGCTGGTGGTCGCGATCGTGTGTTCTTCGGCGAAGATACTCCCGTCGGCACGCATGCCGGTCGTCTCCCCGTGCCAGTACCCCTCCTCCCGTACGACCGGCCGGATCTCCTCGTCCACCTTTCGGATGCCGTCGTCGTCGTAGACCAGCGACCAGTGTTCACCGAGCATCTCCTCCGATTCGTACCCGTATATGTCGGCGTACGCTTGATTTACGTATACGAACCGTTCTTCACCGTCGAGGATACTGATGCCTTCTTTGGCAGTTTCGATGGCATCGAGATGACGCTGACGCTCGCGTTGTGCGAGCGCTTGCTCGACGGCGTTCCTGATTCGGTTGGCCAGGATCGCGTACTGGCCCGTCCCACTCTTCTTCTGGAGGTAATCCGTGACGCCCGCCGAAATCGCCTCGCTGGCTATCTCCTCGCTTCCCTTGCCCGTGAACAAGATGAACGGAAGCTCGGAACGCTCCTCACGAACCGCCCCGAGAAAGTCGATCCCGTTCCGGCCCGGCATGTCGTGGTCGGAGATGACGCAGTCGAAGTCGTCCTCCGCGAGTCGCTCGAGGCCCTCGTCGACGCTCGTCGCCGTCTCGACCGTGAGTCGCTCGTCTTCGAGTTCCAGATAGGCTGCGGTTAGCTCTGCGAAATCCTCGTCGTCGTCGACATGGAGCACCCGGATCGAGCTCCTGGTAGGTCTCACCTTGTTCCCTCTCGCTTGCATTCATCAGCCCACGGGGATTAATGATTTCTCTGTGACCTGTGAACATACATTGCTCGGGACCGATCGACGCTCCGCTCAACCCTCCAACCGCTCGGCGTAGTCGACGACCTGGTCGGCGAGCGCGTCGAGGCGCTCTTCGATTCCCTCGTCGGTCACGGCGCCGTCGGCGAACTTCGTGCGCGCCCTCCGGATGCCGACCTGTCGGGGGACGACGAGTCCGTGGACGCCGCGAACCGTCGACCGCAGGTGCTCGAACGTGCTTCCGTACGACCCGCCACCGGCGACGGCGACCAGTCCCACCACCGTCTGGTCGTACTCGTCGAAGCCACAGTAGTCGTGGAAGTTCTTGAACGTCGAGGAGTACGAGTCGTGGTAGACGGGCGACCCGAGGACGACGGCGTCGGCCTCCCGGACCAGCCGGAGCGCCTCCGCGGCGTCGCCGCGCTCCGACACCGAGAGGTCCGGGTGGTAGAGAGGGAGATCGACGGTCCTGAGGTCGAGCAGGGTCGTCTCGGCGCCGGCTTCGCGAGCCCGCCGGAGGACGTGTTCGAGCGCCTGCTTAGTGTAGCTGCCGTCGCGGCGACTCCCGCTGACAGCGACGAGACGGATTGACATCGCCCTCCCTATGTGGGAGTCGGGCAAAAGCTCACCGTGCGTTCCTTCCGAACCATCCTGCTGTCGGCTGGCATACTTTTTAGACCGGTCACGCGGAGTGGTTCGTATGGACGCGATCTCCTTCGGTACTGACGGGTGGCGCGCGACGCTGGACACATTCACCGACGACCGGGTACGGATCGTCGGGCAGGCCGTCGCGGACTACCTCCGCGACGAGGGGTTCGACGACCCGGTCCTCGTGGGGTACGACGCGCGCGAGTCCTCGCCGGGGTTCGCCGAGTCGCTCGCGGAGGTGCTGTCGGGCAACGGATTCGACGTGATCCTCCCCGAGCGGGACTGTCCGACACCGGTCACGGCGTACAACATCGTCGACCGCAACTGTTCGGGTGCGCTCATGCTGACCGCGTCGCACAATCCCCCGGAGTACAACGGCGTGAAGTTCATCCCGAGCGACGGGGCTCCGGCGCTCCCCGGGGTGACGGAACGGATCGAGGCGAACCTCCGCGAACCCGAGTACCTCCCGGAGGACGAGCACGGCGAAATCAGGCGGGAAGACCTCGTCGCCGCCCACGCCGAGCACGCCCGCTCGCTCGTCGACGCCGACCTCTCGGACGTCACGGTCGTGTACGATGCCATTCACGGGAGCGGCCGCGGCGTCACGGACGCGCTGCTCGAATCGGCCGGGGCCGATGTCGTCAGACTGCGCTGTGAGGACGACCCCACCTTCGGCGGCGCACACCCCGAACCGAGCGCGGAGAACCTCGTCGGACTGGAGGAGGCCGTCGAGGAGCACGACGCCGACCTCGGCGTGGCGAACGACGGTGACGCCGACCGGGTCGCGTTCGTCACGCCCGAACGGGGGAAGTTAGACGAGAACCTCTTCTTCGCCGCGCTGTACGACTACCTGCTCCAATCGGATTCCGGACCGGCGATCCGGACGGTGTCGACGACGTTCCTCATCGACCGCATCGCCGAGGCGCATGGCGAAGAAGTGTTCGAGACGCCGGTCGGCTTCAAGTGGGTCGCACAGGGCATGAAGGAACACGACGCGTTAGTGGGCGGCGAGGAGTCGGGTGGCTTCTCGATCCGCGGGCACATTCGCGAGAAGGACGGCGTCCTCATGGGGCTTCTGGGGGCGGCCATCGCCAGCGAGGAACCGTTCGACGCCCGCGTCGACCGCCTCCTGAAGACACACGGCGACATCGTCGCGGACAAGATCTCGGTCGACTGCCCCGATTCGGAGAAGGAGCGCGTCCTCTCGGACCTCGAATCGGAACTCCCCGACTCCGTCGCGGGACGAGAGATCGCGAAGGTCGTCACCCTCGACGGCTTCAAACTCCTCTTAGAGGACGGCTCGTGGCTCCTCGTGCGTCCCTCGGGGACCGAACCGGTGCTTCGGGTGTACGCCGAGGCGAGTAGCGAAGAGCGGATCGAGAAACTGCTCGACGCCGGCCGCGACCTCGTCGAACCGCTCGTCTGAGCAGTCGGTGTCGGAGTGGGGTTTCGTGACCTGTTTCCGTGTCGTCGGTGGACGCCTCGACAGTCGTGGGCGAGACCGACAGTCGTGGGCGGGGTCGGCAGTGCTGCCGTAGTGAGAGTCGTCGTGCTGGCTCTGTTCACGATCAAGCAGCTACTGCACGTTCGATTTCGACGTGGGAAATACCTCGAACACGCTCATCGCTCGCGCTCGCCCCACAGCCGCTTTTCACCCTCCTGTTCCTCGATGTCGAACCCCAGCGACTCGTAGAAGGGCCGCACCTCCGCGCGGAACTCGGCCGTCACCCGACCCGCCTCTTCGAGCGCCTGTTCGATGAGCAGGCTCCCCACACCCGACCCTCGCCGCTGTGGATGGACCGCGATGGCCTCGACGTGTTCACCGTCGCGGACGAGCGCGCCGACCACTCTTCCACCTCGTTCGGCGACGAGCACGCCCCCCGACTCGGTCCGCCGACGTACCTGGTTCGCGCCCACTTCGAGCATCGCGCCCTCGACGACTCGGAGGACGGCGAGGATGTCGCCCCCGCGCGCGCGCCGGACCCGGACGTCCGAGCCGTCGTCCGCATCGTGCGTGTCTGTCGCGTCGTCCGCGTCGTCCACCGCCGGTCCGTCTCCAGTCATATGCGTGTTCTTTCGACCGACGGTGCCCTCCTCGCGTCCTTCCCGTCGGTCTCCGTCGTCGGTCACTGCTCCGTGTTCGTCCGCCGACGGGAAATACGCAGGGCTCGGTTCAGGGTTCGAGGACGACCCGGAACCGCGCCTCGTTCGCCATCATCCGGCCGTACGCCTCCTCGGCGTCTTCGAGCGGATACGTCTCGATTTCGGGGGTCACCTCGCGGAGCGCGCTGAACTCCAGGGCGTCCTGTGAGTCGCGGGCGTGGCCGGACGCCCACCCCTCGACGGCGCTCCGACCCACGACGAGCTGCTGGACGTCGACGCCGACCTCCTCGTGGGGAACGCCGACCATCACGAGCTCGCCATCGATGCCGAGGCCGCCGACGACGGACTCGACCGCGTCGGCGACGGGTGCCGTCCCCAGAATCACGCGCGCGCCGCCGAGTTCGGTGAGCGCCTCGGCCGGGTCCTCCGCGGAGCTGTCGACGAAGTGGTCCGCGCCGAGTTCGAGCGCCAGGTCACGTTTGTCGGAGCTGTGCGACAGCGCGACCGTCTCGAACCCCGCCGCGTGGGCGTACTGGATGCCGAGGTGGCCCAGACCGCCGATACCCTGGACGGCGACGAGGTCGCCCGGCCGTGCGCCGGTGTTCCGCAGGGCGTTGAACGTCGTGACGCCCGCACAGAGCAGCGGCGCGGCGTCGACGGCGTCGAGGCTCTCGGGCACGCGCGCGAGCGCCTCCGCCGGGACCGTCGCGTACTCGGCGTAGCCGCCGTCGAAGCTGATGCCCGTGATCTGCCCATCCCGACACTGGAGGAACTGCCCGCGTCGGCACGGGTCGCAGGTGAAACAGTGCCCGCCGTGCCAGCCGACGCCGACTCGCTCACCCTCGCTCCAGGCCGTGACGCGTTCGCCGACGCTGTCGACGTGCCCGGCGATCTCGTGACCCGGGACCCGCGGGTACTCGATGCCCGGGAAGCTCCCCTCCTTGACGTAGCTGTCGCTGTAGCAGATGCCGCAGGCGTCGACGGCGACGCGGACCTCGTCCGGCCCCGGTTCGGGGACCTCCTGCTCTCGGAGTTCGAAGTCCGCGCCCGCCTCGGGGACGACGGCCGCTCGCATGGTGTCGGACATACGGGTTCCCCGAGTGGCGCCGGAGAGAAAACCGGTTCGGCCACCGACCTCACGTGTCATCCCCTTTCGATGCGTCCCCTCCAGACTGGTACAGAGCCCGATAGAGCGCTCCGAGCCGGTCGGCGACACCTACATCCGTGCCGACTCGAATACGGGGACGATGCGTCGTCGGTCGGCACTCCGCGCCCTCCTCGGGACGGTCGGCATCGGCTCGCTCTCGGGATGTAACGCGCTCGGCGGGTCGGACGCGACGACTCCCGGGGAGGCCGCCGCGTCCCCGGAGTCGGGTGAACCCCAGCCGTCGTCTCCCGCGGACGCGTCGAACGCGTCGGCGACGACGGCCGAGCCGTACCGCACCGCCGGCGCGCCGCTCCTCGACCGCCCGCGCGGCGTCCACGTCCGCAACCTCGGGTCGACAGAGCGATACCTGACGGTGGTCGTGTCCGACCACGAGAGAGACGTGTTCGCCGACAGCGCCTCGATTCCGGCGGGCGAGACGGCCTCGTTCACGGGCCTGCTCGCGACCGCGGGGACGTACGACGTGCTCGTCGAGACGGCCGACGGCGACCGGGGGCGGTACGAGTGGGAGGTCCGCGCGGAGCTCGACGACCTCTGGGTCGACCTCACGCCGACCCTCTCGTTCCGGCGTCCCGTGCTCTGTCTCGCCGACTGCGCGTTCGCGGTGGCCGGTGTCGACGACGGAGACGACGACCAGGCCGTCGCGTACGACGTCCCCGCCGACCTCGACGTCGCCGCCGCGCTGGGACGCGCCCCGGCGCTCGCGCTCGACAACGACGACGCCGGGTCCAGACGGGTGAGGCTCCACGTCTGGCAGGCCGGCAGCCTCCACTTCGCGTCGACGTTCGTGCTCCCCGCCGACGTCCGCCTCCTCGTCCCGGTGTATCCGGCCAACCGGCGGTACGACGTCGTCGTCCGCACCCCGGACGGAGAGGCCATCTACGACTGGCAGCCGACCGTGCGGACCACGCTCTACGCGTCGGTCGCCGGTCCCCCGACGTTCCGCTGTGGCTACGCCGACCACGACGTACGGGTCCGAAACGAGACCGACCGTACGCGCCGCGTCGTCGTCCGGGTGCTGACCGGAGACGAGACGCTGTTCGAGCGCGCCTTCGAACTCGACCCGCGCGAGGTCGAGACGGTCCCGTCGGTCGTCGACCCGGCCGGGCCGTTCCGGTTCGAGGTCGAGACCGAGCGGGGGACCGAACGGTACAACTGGGTCCGGTGTGCGCCGAACGGTCCCATCGTCGTCGCGGTGAGCGACGACGGAGTCTACGTCTCCGTCCGCCCGACGGCGGAGTCGTCGTGATTCTCCCGGTTCTCAGGCGAGTTCGGCCGTGACGTCCGTCGACGAGACCATCCCGACGTAGTCGTCACCCGCGACGACCGGGAGGTGTTTGATGCCGAGGCTCGTCATCATCGCGGCCACCTCCTCGATGAGCAGGTCCGGCGGGATGGTCTCGACGCCGGCGGTCATGACCTCGCTGACGGTCGTCTCCGCCGGGTCGCGGCCGTCGGCGACGACGCCGAGGACGTCGGTGCTGGTGACGATACCCGGCGGGCTACTCGTCACCATCAGGGCGCTGATCGTGCGGTCGCGCATCGCCTGTGCTGCCTCGGTGATTGACGCCGACGCCGAGATCGTCTCCAGCGGCGTCGACATTACCTCCTCGACGCGGGTCCGGGTGTCGCGTTTCATACTACCCCGAACGACGGCAGCCGGTATCGTCCTTTCCCTCTCCGGTGGCGCGAGCGCTCGACGCCCCCCCGGCCCCCACCCCTGTCCCCCTCGACACTCACTGCGTGTTCGACATCCCGCCGTCGACGACGACCGACTCCCCGGTGACGTAGCTCGCGAGGTCCGACGCGAGGAAGAGTGCGATGTCCGCGACGTCCTCGGCCTCGCCGCCGCGCCGGAGTGGAATCGTCTCCAGGAACTCCTCTTCCGCCTCGGTCCCGAAGATGGGCACGTCCTCCGTGGTCATCGTCGTCTCGATGAGCCCCGGGTGGATGGCGTTGACGCGGACCCCGTCGGGACCGAACTTGTCCGCGAGCGCGTAGGTCATGAGCCGGACCGCCCCTTTCGAGGCGC
Organism: Salinigranum sp.; assembly: GCA_041641615.1. GTDB lineage: Archaea > Halobacteriota > Halobacteria > Halobacteriales > Haloferacaceae > Salinigranum. Next base: position 12,948 of record JBEPYA010000025.1, read on the forward strand.
AGTAGCTCACGAAGTCACCCGACCCGCGGAGACCCGCCACGCTGGAGAGGTTGACGACGCTTCCCCCGCCCGAGTCGACCATCTCCGAGATGGCCGCCCGACAGCCGTAGTAGACGCCACGGACGTTGATGTCCATGATGCGGTCGAACGCCGAGTCGTCCGCCGCCAGAAACTCCTCGCCCTGGAAGACCCCGGCGTTGTTCACCATGACGTCGACGCCGCCGAACGTCTCGGCCGCCGCGACGGCCTCCACGACCGAGTCGTAGTCGGTGACGTCACACTCGACGAACGTCGCGCCCGCGTCGGTCTCGGCCTCGATCCGCTCGTGTGTCGGTTCCCCACCCTCTCGGGGTTCCTCGCGGATGTCGGCGACGACCACGTCACAGCCTTGTTCGGCGTACGCCATCGAGATGGCGCGCCCGTTGCCGCTCGCACCGCCCGTTACCACCGCCGTCTTGTCGGTCAGCAGGTCCTGCATGGCTCGTGATAATACGGTGATACGTTTGATAAGTGTGTGGTGTGTTGTCTTGGGTCCCTCCCGACGGCCGGTCGGCGGTCTGCCGTCTCGAAGCGCCTTCACTCACTGACCGCCGTCCGTCGTGGTCGCGTTCGGCGTGGCCGTCTCCGTCGGTGTGGTCGTCGCCCCGACGACCGGAATCGTCAGCCGTCGCTGCTCGATGCCCCAGTCGACCCCGACGGTGACCTGTTCTCCGCGACCGACGACGTCGACCCCGTCCACGACTTCGCGCTCCGCGCTCGCGTCGAGTCGTGCCGTCACCGTCGCCGACCCCGAGAGGTAGTTGCCGGTCAGGCTCGCGCCGAACGTGCCCGCCCCTTCGCCGGTGTTCGCGAGAGTGAACCGGACCGTGGCGGTGGTCTGCTCGCCGGCGTCGAGTTCGGCGGGCGAGACGCCGAGGTCCGACACCGAGAACCGGGGTGGACTGTTCAGCCGGTCGAGCGCCGCCGCTTCGAGTCTGTGAAGGACTGTCCCCTCGTACTCGACGGCTCCGTCGTCGAACGCTTCCGTCTTCGAGACCGCGAACGCGACGTCGACGGTCTCACGCTGCCACGGGACCGGCTGTCTGGTGGCCAGCGACGCAGTCGCCCCGCCGACCGTGAGCGTGAGCCCCTCGCGGATCGCCCGGTCGTCCCTCCCGGTCGACGGGGTGACGCGCACGACGACGTACTGGGTGGCCGCCCGGTTGTGGACGTGGGGATGCGTCCCCGACAGGGGGTACTCGATGAAGTCGGTGACGGCCACTCCGGCCACCTCCGGCAGGTCCTGGTTGTCGGTGGTCGGTTCCCGCTCGGTTCCGGTCCCGGGAGCGGACGCGGTCGTGTCCGTCGCCGCTTCGTCGCCGTCCGTGTCCGTCTCGGTGTCACTGCCTGCCGACCGACCCAGACAGCCCGCGCTGACCTCGGTCGCGACGAGCGCACCCCCGGCGAGGAGCCGGCGGCGTGTGACGCCGTCCGTGTCGCGCCGTTGCATACCCGACCATCTCGTGAGGACGGTTGAAGCTCTGGTGGTGGGTCAAACGGCTGCTGGTCCCTCCCGCTCGAGCATCGACACCGACCGCTCACCCCCCCTTCACGAGCCGCAACACTCGAACGTCCTCCCGTTCGGGGTCGACCGGGCGGTCCTCGGGGACGGGTCGACCGTCGACGAGGACGGTCACCTCGTGGACGCTGTAGCCCACCGCGCGGACGAGGTCGGCGTACGTCGCCGCCTCGGCGAGGTCTACCTCCCGACTCCCCTCGCCGACGACGTCGCATGTGACGTGCATGCGTGTCGGTCGAGTGGGTGGGGCAAATCGGCTTCGACTCGCTCGCCCTCCCGCCGGTCGTCTCGGGGAGTTTATGAGGTGACACGCCCCTCCATCTCACATGAGCGAGGCCTCCCAGAATGCGAGTTCGCCGTCGGGCCGCGAGATCTGGATCGAGAAGTATCGGCCTCAGACCCTGAAAGACATCTACGGCCAGGAGGACACCATCGAGCGCCTCCAGTCGTACGTCGACCGCGACGACCTACCGCACCTGATGTTCGCCGGGCCGGCCGGCGTGGGAAAAACTACCTCGGCCACCGCCATCGCCCGCGAACTGTACGGTGACGACTGGCGCGGCAACTTCCTCGAACTCAACGCGAGCGACGAGCGCGGCATCGACGTCGTCCGCGACCGCATCAAGAGCTTCGCACGCTCGCAGATGAGCCGCGACCACGACTACCGACTCATCTTCCTCGACGAGGCCGACTCGCTGACCGACGACGCCCAGTCCGCGCTCCGCCGGACGATGGAGCAGTTCTCCGACACGACGCGGTTCATCCTCTCGTGTAACTACTCCTCGAAGATCATCGACCCCATCCAGTCCCGCTGTGCGGTGTTCCGCTTCTCGCCCCTCTCCGAGGACGCGATTCGAAGGCAGGTCGAGGACATCGCCGCGGCGGAGGGTATCGAGACCACGCCGGAGGGGGTCGACGCCCTCGTCTACTACGCCGACGGCGACATGCGCCGCGCCATCAACGCGCTGCAGGCCGCGGCCACGACGGGCGAGGTCGTCGACGAGGAGGGCGTCTTCACCGTCACCTCGACCGCGCGACCCGAGGACATCCGCGAGATGGTCGGTGTCGCCGTCGACGGTGACTTCCCGGCAGCGCGGGCGAAACTCGCCACGCTCCTCGACGACGTCGGCATGGCCGGCGGCGACATTATCGACCAGTTGCATCGCTCGGTGTGGGACTTCGACCTCACGGACAGAGAGGCGGCCCGCCTGATGGAACGTATCGGTGAGGCCGACTACCGCATCGCCGAGGGCGCGAACGAACGCATCCAGCTCGAGGCACTCCTGGCGTCGCTCGCGCTCGATGACTGACGTTTTCGGTCTTCGCCCTCGACCCCTCGCGTCACGTCCCTCACGCGCTCTCGTCTCGGTGGCTCGCTGTCGTCCCGTCACCTCGTCGTCCAGCGCGCCGCGTTCCGGCACGACCCGCTACGTCTCCGTCGACGGTCGCCACAGCCCGCCCAGTTCCCCCCGCTCGAAGTCCATGTACTGGCCGTCCTCGAAGACGGTCACGCGGCCGTTCTCCTCGCTGAGCGTGATGGCCGCCAGCACCGCCTCGCGGACGGACGACTCGGCCGCGCTCAGGTGTTTGGTCCCCATCCAGTCGGCGTACTCGACCTCCGTCTCCGCGGTGACTGGCTCGCTTGGGCTCTTGATCCGGACCATCTGTTCTTGGATCGTCCCGTCGCCGCTCACGACGACGGCACCGTCGCGCTCGAACGCGACCGACTCCGCCGCCTCGACGAACGCGTCGAGGTCGTCGGTAACGATCTCGCAGGTCTCGACCGGCCACGTGTTCTCCCCCAGCGGATCGGCGTACTCGCGGACGTGTGTCCCCGAGACCAACACGAAGTAGAGGCTCGGCCCCCGGACGTACGGCTCGTCCCAGCGATCGAATCCGAGGCTGATGCTCTCCGCGACGTAGGTGATGAGTTCGATGAGCTTCGGCACCGTCGCGTAGTCGACGTGCAACGGGTCTGTACGGGGCATGGCTGAACGCTCAGAGGAGCGGCCGTTACTAATGCTCGCCGGCCGACTCGACGTTCAGGACTCCTCGCGTCCGGCCTCGGGGTCGTCTCGGGAGTCGGTCTCGGTTCCGGTGAACTCGAACCGCGCCCCCCCGTCGGTTCCGTCGGTGACCGTGACCGACCAGCCGTGTTCGTCGGCGACGTCGGCGACGATGCGCAGCCCCAGTCCGTTCCCCTTGGCGCTCGTCGAGTGGCCCGCCTCGAACACCTCCTCGTGTCGGTCCGGCGCGATCCCCGGGCCGTCGTCCTCGACGAAGAAGCCGTCGTCGAGGTCGCCCACCGTCACGGTCACCGTGGCGTCCCCGGTCGTGCTGGCCCCGTGTTCGACCGCGTTCCGAAAGAGGTTCTCGAGGAGCTGTCGGAGCCGGTTCTCGTCCCCGCGCACGACGCGGCTGGTTTCGACGACGAGCGACGCCCTCGTGGTCTCGACGGTTCCCCACGCCGCGCGGGCGGCCGTCGCCAGGTCGAGGCGGTCGGTCTCGACCGTCTCACCGTCGATCGTCAGCTGCAACAGCCCCTCGATGAGGCGGTCCATCCGGCCGTGTGCCGCCTCGACCGAGTCGAGGTTCTCGTCACGGTCGTCGTCGTGTGCGCGCGCGAGCGCTAGCCGTCCCCGTGCCACACTCAACGGGCTCCGGAGGTCGTGTGAGACGATGCTCGCGAAGCGCGACAGCCGCTCGTTCTGCGCTTCGAGTCGCGTTTCGCGCGCGCGGAGCCGCTGCTCGCGCTCGACGCGGTCCATCCCCGCCGTGAGCGACGCGGCCAGAATGTCGACGAGCATCCGGTCCGTCTCGTCGTACGCGTCCGTCTCGGGCGAGGAGACGACGAACACGCCGTGTCTCCCGATAGGGTGAAGCAGCACACAGCCGGCCGGCGACGACTCCGTCACCGACCCGTCCGCCGCGATGTCGGGGATGTAGCGCGGCTCGCCCGACTCGAACACCTCCCAGGTGATGGCGGCGCGTGTTCCCGGCTCCGCGTTCCGTTCGTATCCGGGCGGCGTCTCGAACACGTCGTCGACCGACTCCGCCATTACGCCCGGTTCGAGCCGGTCGTCGTCGGTGTCCACCTCGTGGAAGCCGCTCAGCGACGCACCGACCACCTCACGGGCGGCGTCGACCGCGGCTCGGGCCGTCTCCGCCCTCGTCTGAGTGTGCATGAGTTCCCGCGAGCGCTCGCGGAGCTGTGCGAGCTTCCGCTCGCGCTCGACGCGCTCGGTGACGTTCTGCGTGACGGCGATTCCCTCCGTGACCTGGCCGTCGGCGTTCCGGACCGGAATCGTCTGTAGCTGGTAGTGGGTCCCGCTCGCTTCGTACTGGAACGTCCGTGCTTCGCCGTCGAGCGCCGCCCGGTAGTGCGTGTCGAGGTACTCCGCCCCTTCCGGCGTGATGTTGTCCCGGAGGGGCTCTCCCGCGGCCGCTATCGGGTCCCAGTCCACCCGTTCGAACTCGGTTCCGCCGCCCGCGACGACCCGGAGGTCGCGGTCGTAGAGCACCACCCCGCCGGGGAAGTTGTCGACGAGCGTCCGGTAGCGCGCGCGGCTCTCCTCCAGTTCCCGCTCGCGCTCGACGCGCTCGGTGATGTTCTGTGCGACGGCCATCCCCGCCATGACTTCTCCCGTCTCGTTGCGGAGCGGAATCGTCTGGACGTGATAGCGCCTGCCCTGCCATCCGTCTTCGAACGAGCATTTCTCCCCCGCGAGCGCCGCGCGGTAGTGTGGTTCCAACACCGCTACGTTCTCCGGTGGGAAGAGATTCGAGAGCGTTCGTCCGACCATCGCGTCGGCTCTCAGGCCGACTTCACCGAGTTCGTCTCCGCCGGCCATGGTGAAGCGGAGGTCCTCGTCGAAGAGGAAGACGCCCCCGTTGGGGAAGGCGTCGACGAGCGCCTGGAATCGCTCGCGCGAGCGCTGGAGTTCCCGCTCGCGCTCCTTCGACTCCGTCACGTCGCGGGCGAACCCCTGGACGAACTCGACCCTGCCGTCGTGGCGGACGGGGCTCGCGCTCACCTCGACCTCGAACGACTCACCGTCGGCGTCGACGAGCGTCAACGCCAACCCTCGGACCACCTCACTGTCGAGGACCCGGTCGATGCCCTCGCGCGCCGCGTCGAGACTCCTGTCGGCGACGACCCGCTCGAACGGCGTCCCGTGGAGGTCGTCGGCCGACCGCCCGAGCAGCGTCTCGCTCGCGGGCGAGACGTACGTGAACCGTCCGTCGGTGTCGGTCCGGAAGATGCCGTCGGGACTGAGCTCGGCGATCTCGCGGAAACGGGACTCGCTCTCGCGGAGGCGCTCTTCGGCTCGGTTTCGGTTGATGGCTGCCGCGAGGACGTTCGCGACGTTCTGGACGAACGTGACGTCCTGGGCGGTGAACTCTCGACGGTCGGTCGAGTGCGTCCCCAGGACGCCCCACGGTTCCGACGCGGCCCCGACGACGACGCTGATGCCGCTCACCACCTCGTGGTCGGCGAACGGACCGGGACCGCCGAACCGCGTCTCCTCGCCGAAGTTGACGACGACGACCGGCTCGGCGCTCGCGAGCGTGTACCCCGCCTGCGACCCGTTCCCCGCAGGGATGCTCGCCCCGCTGGGGACGTCGTCCCAGCCGACGCCCGCGCGGAAGGCGAGTTCGTCACGCGCCGGTTGCCACTCGAGCACCCCCGCGTACGCACAGTCGAGGCCGTCCGCGACCAGGCGGACCGCCTCGTCGAACAGCGACGCGAGGTCGTCGGCCGCGAGCGCGTCCCGCCCGAGCGTCGCGAGTGCCTCCTGCTGGGTGATCCGCCGCTCCAAGGCCGTCTCGGTCCAGTACTTCTCCGTGGCGTTCACGATGCGGTTCGCCAGCACGGTGTACTGGTCGATGCCCGCCTCCTTCTGGAGGTAGTCCGTCACTCCGACCGACACCGCGTCGCTGGCGACCTCTTCGCTCCCCTTCCCGGTGAAGAGGATGAACGGGAGCCGTGGGTGCTGTTCGCGGACGCGTTCGAGGAACTCGATGCCGTTCCCGCCGGGCATGTCGTAGTCGGAGACGACACAGTCGACCTCCCCGTCGGCGAGCCGGTCGAGCCCCGCGGTGGCACTCGTGACGGAGACGACGTCGAGGCGGGGCTCGACCGATTCGAGCAGTTCGGCGGTCACGGTGCCGAACATCTCGTCGTCGTCGACGTGGAGCGTCCGAATCGCGGCCCGACTCGGACGCGCCTCCATCGCACTCTTCTCCATCAGGACGTCCTCGACAGCGGCGTTTCACGCACGTAGACCGTCCATCGCGTGACCGCTGACGTCCCCGTCGATGCTTCGGCGTCTCCCCGCCTCCGCCCCCTCCTGGATGTGTGTCTCTGCGTGGCTCTCATACGTTCGAGCACCGGCCACGGCTGCGGTGTCCAATCGACCCCCCTGCGATACCGTCGAGTCCAATACAACTAGCCACTTCCCGTCTCGAACGGTCGGCGGACATGGCGTGGAACCGGTGTGTTCTGCTTCACTTACAGGATGTTTTGATGTAAATAACTATCGCAGCACGCGGGGCCCCTGACTCTCACCGCTCGGTCTCTTCTGCTCTCGTGAGCCGCGTGGCGTCCCGCTCAGAACCGGACCTCGAACCGTGCCCCGCCCTCGCTCCCCGCGGTGACGGCGAGCGACCAGCCGTGTGCCTCGACGATCCGCTGGACGATGGCGAGCCCGTAGCCGATTCCCTCGCTGCTGGTCGTCTCCCCGGGGTCACAGACCTGGTCACGCTTCTCGGGCGGGATACCGGGGCCGTCGTCTTCGACGGCGAACCCACGGAGCTCGCCCGCCGTGTCGTCGAGCGCTTCGACGCGGACGGTCACCGAGTCGCCGGCGTGGTCGATGGCGTTGCGGAACAGGTTCTCGAACAGTTCGACCAGCCGTCCCTCGTCGCCCTCCACGGGGAGCGACCCGGGCCGTTCGAGCGTCGCGTCGACGGTCCTGACGCCGCCCCACGCCTGCGTCGCGACCGTCGCCAGGTCGAGCGAGACCGGCTCGCCGACGACCTGACCCTTCCGTGCCAGCGAGAGGAGGTCCTCGACGAGGCGGTCCATGCGGTCGAGCGACGTCTCGACCCGCTCGAACGCCGACGGGTCGCCCGTCTCCGCCGCGAGGTCGAGGTAGCCCGACGCGACCGCCAGCGGGTTGCGGAGGTCGTGTGAGATGATGTTGGCGAACTCTTCGAGCCGCTCGTTCTGCCGGCGGAGTTCGCGCTCGCGCTCCTGTCGGTCGGTGATATCGGTGTAGATGGCGAATCCGGCGACGTTCTCCCGGCCGAGTTCGAGGGGTACGACCTGCAGGATGAACGTCCGGGGCCCCTCGTCCGTCTGCCGCTGACACTCCGTGCGGACGCTCTCTCCGGCTCTGAGTCGCGCGTTCATCCGCCGGGCCTCCTCGCGCTGTTCGGGGTCGTCCGCGACGACGTACTCGTCGAGGTTCTCGCCGACGAGTTCCTCGTTCGTGAAGCCGAAGACGCGCTCGAACGCCGGATTCACGGCCTGGACGTGGGGGTTCCCGTCGACCAGTCGGTACGAGACCGCCGCGTCGGGGATGTTCTCGAACAGCGCGCTGAGCCGGTCGCGCTGGCTCCGCAGTTCCTCCTCGGCGCGGAGCCGCTCGCGGTTCGCAGTCACGTGCGACGCGAGGAGTTCGGCGAGTTCGAGATCGGACTCGTCGAACGTCTCGGGGTCGCGCGACACCGCCTGAAAGACGCCGTCGTCGCCGAGCGGGACGCTGATTCCCTCGCCGGAGATCGTCTGGAGCGGCTCCGCGCCCTCGGCGGTCGAGACGTCGCGGACGAGCCGCGACCGTCCCGTCCGGTGGGTCTCGCTCGCGACGCCGTGGTCCAGCGGCACCGTCCCTACCGGGTCGTGGTCCCCGTGGATCGCCTGGGCGACCGGGACGAACTGGTCGTTCTCGACGACGAAGATGTACGCGGTGTCGAACCCGAGCACTGACCGGGCCGTGTCGACGGCTCGCTCGTACAGGTCGACGACGTCGTGGCAGCTCACCAGTTCGACGGTGGCCGCGTGGAGCTGTGCCACCCGTCTGCGCTGCTGGCCGAGGTCCGCCTCCGCGCGGACCCGTGAGAACGTTCCGGTGAGGTGGTCGCCCAGCAGTTCGGCGAGTTCGAGGTCGTTGGCGTCGAACGCCGCCTCCTCGGTCGAGACGGCCTGGAAGACCCCCTCCTCGCCCAGCGGGACGCTGATTCCCGACCGGTACGTGTCGCTCGTGGGGTCGGCGTTCGACTCCTCGATGCGGTCGACGAGCTGTGACTCCCCCGTCCGGATGGTCTCGCCGACGAGCCCCTGGGTGGTCTTCATCGGTCGGGCCGCGTCGGCCGGTGTGCCCGACGAGACGGCGTACGGAACGACGATGTCTCCCTCTCGAACCCCGACGTAACAGGTGTCGAACGAGAGGATTCGCTCGGCGAGTTCGACGGCGACCACCGCCGCGTCCTCGAGCGTCGTCACGGCGGCGAGTGCTGCCGTCCCGTCGTGGAGCGTCTCGATGAGGTCGCGTCGCTCCTGGATGGCCTCCGCCGACCGGATGCGCGCGAGCGTCCCCTCGGTGTACCGGACGAGCAACTCGGCGAGGCCGCGGTCGATCACCGTGAAGGCGTTCGGCTCGTCCGCGATGACGACGAAGACGCCGTCGTCACCGAGCGGGACAGCGATTCCCGACTGGTGTGAGGGGCGCGCGGGCTTGGCGTCGGGGTGGGCGTACGTGTCGTTCACCAGGTGCGTCGTCCCCGTCTGGTAGCTGTCGCCGACGAGGCCGTAGTCGATGGGGAGCGACTCCTCGGTCACGTCGCCGACGCCCGCCTGTTTGACGAGGACGTCGTCCTCGGCGATGGCGATGTAACAGCTGCTGAACTCCAGCAGGCGGCTCGCGATGTCGACCGTCCGCTCGAACAGGTCGGCGGTCGTCGTCGCCTCGATGAGGCTCACCGTCCCCTCGTGCAGCGTCTCCAGCCGCGCGTCACTCCGCGCCGCGGACCTTCGCGCCTCTCCCCCGCGTGCATCAGGCGTCCCGCCTCGTGCGTCTGTCCGTGCGACGACCCAGCGGAGCTGGTCGCACAGCGCGTCCACGTCTCCCATCCGGGCGTATCCAGCGAATCGGGACGGGTCGGCGACGGCTGCCGGGTCCGGTGCGTAGAGTACGACCGGCACGTCCGCTCCGCCCCCG
>JBEPYA010000025.1:22737-24250 GCA_041641615.1 Salinigranum sp.
ACACCCTCGCCCTCCGCGACGTCGTCGCCGACCACGACGCAGTCGATATCGGCCGTGTCTCCCGTCCCGACCTCGATGTCGGTCCCCTCGGTGACGGCGAAGCCGCGGCTGGTGAGTGCTGCGGACGTCCGGCCCCCCACGTCACCGCACAGTCGGACGCCGAGTGCGTTCCCTTCCGAGCCCTCGACTGACTGCCGTTCTGGTTCGTGTGACACTGCTCTTTGTGCTCCCTGGTGCGCCAGCTGGACGCACACCCTCTTCGGCCTGGATTTGCGACGGGGTAGTAAAGGCGTATCGCCGGAAAACTCGATGTTGATACCCTCGGCCGGCTTCCCGGAACTGTTTTACCCGGTCCTCAGCCAACAAGAGAACAATGAGTGAACTCGAAGAGGAGTACCGCCTCGAGTACTTCGAGGAGGAGGGATTCTACCGGAAACAGTGTCCGGTGACAGACGTGTGGTTCTGGACGCGAGACCCCGAGCGCGAGACCTGTGGCGAACCGCCGGCCGACGACTACTCGTTCATCGACAACCCCGGGTTCGACCGCGAGTACACCCTCGAGGAGATGCGCGAGGAGTTCCTCTCGTTCTTCGAGGAACGCGGCCACGAGCGCATCGAGCCCTACCCGGTCGCGGCGAACCGCTGGCGCGACGACGTTCTCCTCACGCAGGCTTCTATCTACGACTTTCAGCCGCTGGTCACCTCGGGACAGACGCCGCCGCCGGCGAATCCGCTCACTATCTCTCAGCCGTGTATCCGGATGCAGGACATCGACAACGTCGGCAAGACGGGCCGGCACACGATGGCGTTCGAGATGATGGCCCACCACGCGTTCAACACGCGGGAGGACGCCACCGAGGAGTACGCCTACGAGGGCGAGGTGTACTGGAAGAGCCAGACGGTGAAGTACTGCGACGAGTTCTTCGCCTCCCTCGGCGCGAACCTGGAGGAGATAACCTACATCGAGGACCCGTGGGTCGGGGGCGGAAACGCCGGGCCCGCCATCGAAGTCCTCTACCGGGGCGCGGAGCTCGCCACGCTCGTCTTCATGTCGATGGAGCAGGACCCCGAGGGCGACTACGAGATGAAAGACGGGAACCGGTACTCGAAGATGGACACCTACATCGTCGACACCGGTTACGGTCTCGAACGGTGGACGTGGGTCTCGCAGGGCACCCCGACGGTGTACGAGGCGGTCTACCCCGAGATGATCGAGTTCCTCAAGGAGAACGCCGGGATCTCGCTCACCGACGAGGAGGAGGAACTCGTCCACCGCGCCGCCAAGCTCTCCGGCTACCTGGACATCGACGAGATCGACGACCTCCGGGGGGCACGCGTCGACGTCGCCGACGAACTCGGCGTCGACGCCGACCGGTTGACAGAACTCCTCCGACCGCTCGAAGACATCTACGCCATCGCGGACCACTGCCGCGCGCTCGCGTACATGTTCGGCGACGACATCGTCCCCTCGAACGTCGGCACGGGTTACCTCGCCCGGATGGTCCTCCGGCGA
>JBEPYA010000026.1:0-22617 GCA_041641615.1 Salinigranum sp.
GCTCTCGTGCGGTTGCGGGTGGCGCGTGAGAGCGAACGAAGTGAGCGAACGCGCGAGGGTCTGCGAGCGCCTCCGTGCGCGAGCGACCGGCTGGGGGGGCCTGAGGCAGACACCGCCCTGGTGTCCGCAGCCGCCCTGCACTCAACGACAACAGCGAGTACGCGGGAGTCAGAGAACGACTCACCGGAGGATCGGTTCCGTACCGATACGCGGTGAAGTTGCCGCGAAGCAATACCGCTCGGTCATCGAGTTCTGCAGCGAAAAACACCCAGTGTTCGCCGTCGTCAGGCACCCGTTCGTCGAAGATGCTGAATCCGGCTTCGTCCATCTGTGTTCGTGTCGCCGCCGTGCCTGCGATGTTCCGCTGCATCTCGACACCGGTGTCGAGCCAGTCAGGGTTGACTCCGCGCCACTCTTCTGCACCCTCGGATAGAAGCAGTTTCCCACCCGGGCGCGAGATGCGTGCGAACTCGTCAACGGCGGTCTGGTGTTCATCAATTGGAACGTGAATCAGCGTGTGTTACGCGGTGATCGAGTCGAACACGTCTCGACCGAAGGGGGAGGTGCGTGACGTTACCTTGCACGAGAGGGGCGTCGGGGACGTTCTCAGTGGCTAATCGAAGCTATGCCCGGAAGAAATCGAGTCCGAGTGCTGTTTCGTTCGCTTCAATCGACGAAGCACGGGCGTACCTTGCCCACAGCCGGCATCTGAAACCCGTGAGTCGTCCGACAGTGAGGCCAAGAACTCCGTGAGGACATCCGTGTCCCGGGCGTCCACCGAGCGTGTCGCGGCGCAAGCCTCCGCAATCTCGTCGTACGCTCGGCGGATAGAATCACGGTCAGCCATCGCGCCGAACTATCGGCGCACGAGTGTATAGACGTTTCTCCGTGCTGATGATTCAGGTGCGTCGTGGTTGGGGTATGAACTGCCGTACGACACCCTCACAGAGACAACCACTCCTTTGGTCGATTCGTACTGGTGTCTACGCCGGCCACACCCTGAGCGTCTCGCCGAAGCCGGCGGCGACGACGATGCCCCTCGCACCCGACACGGCACACAGGTTCGTCGTCAGTCTCCCGCCGAGCGGGAGTCGCCAGGCCTCGTCGGCACCTCCGCTGTGCCGCCGCAATCCTGCCAGTTCGCGCTGTGGGTCGTCGGGGACGAGCAACTCGGCCCGGCCGTCGCCGTCGAGGTCACCCGCGATGGCCCCGTCGAGGTTGCGCGAGCCGATCGTGTGCGTCGAGTAGCCGCGGCGCTCGGCGACGAGCCGCAACTCCCCTCCGTCGGCGCGGTAGAACTCCGCCGTCCCGCCGACGTGGGGCGTCTTCACCGCCGCGACCTCGACCTCGCCCCGAGGTCCGAACGGCGCGACTGCCAGCTGGTGTCGCCATCGGAAGCCCGACCCGACGGGTGGTCCCGTCAGCGGCCCACCCGACTCGGAGAGCGCGACGCGTCGCGCGCCCCGCTCGGCGTCGCTCACCGTCACGACCACCTCGCGTTCGCCGTCGTCGTCGACGTCGGCGACGATGGGCGCGACAGCCTCGATGACTCCCGACGGCGCATCGATGACGGTTTCGACACCGCCGGCGGGGTCCAGCACCGCGACGGAACGCGCTTCGAGGTCGTCGCCGAGGACGCCGTGGGCGTACGCGCGGGTTCGACCGGCGAGGGCGTACAGCCGTCCTGCCGCGCTCACGAGGCGCGCGTCGGGGAGCGCGTCCACGTCTGCGTTCGTCCCGCCGGGCAGGCGGACCCGGCCATCAGACGCCACGGAGGCCCACCCGCTGGCGGTCGGAACCGGATGGGTCGTCGGGGAACCGAGAGGCGGGGCGAATCGTGGGTCCGACCCGCCGACGAGCAACGGGGGGCCCCGGGCCGGGCCGAGGTCGACACCGACCGTCTCGGCGTTCCCGTCCACGACCGACACCGTCTCCGTCCCCCGACTCGTGACGACGCCGAGCAGGACATCCTCCTCCCGGGAAACGCCGACGACCCACTCGGGCCGGGCGTCGAGTGGGACGTCGACGGGGTCGGTTCCGGGGAGCGACCCGGAGCCGTCGACGAGACGGTTCCCGTCGGGACGTAGATGAGTGTAGCCGAGCGGGACGCTGGGGAGCGGAGCAGGCGGTGGCGAATCGGCAGCGGGAGTCTCTGTCTCGTCGCCGTCGGGAGCGAGCGGTGCGGCGCAACCGGCCAGCGCGCCCGCACAACCGAGCGCGGCGAGGAGCGTCCGTCGGTTCACAGGGACGCATCGGGGGGGGGACGGGTAATAGCCATCGCGGTGTGGTGCGGTCCGCGTTCGGCCGGATCGGAACGGGTGGGGGCGTGGAGGCTTTTATACCCGGACGGCCCCAGGAACGAACGAATGCGCGTCCGTGACCTGCCGCTCGCCGACGACCTCGTCGCCCACTACGAGGCGGCGGGCATCACCGACCTCTACCCGCCGCAGGCGGCGGCCGTCGACGCGGGCATCACCCGCGGCGAGAACGTCGTCGTCGCCGTCCCCACCGCGAGCGGAAAGACGTTCGTCGCCGAACTCGCGATGCTCACGTCCGAGGGCCCGGCGCTGTACATCGTCCCGCTTCGCGCCCTCGCCCGCGAGAAGTACGAGACGTTCTCCGAGCTCCCGAACGTCGACGTCGGCATCTCGACGGGCGACCTCGACTCCGCGGAAGACCTGGGGTCGTACGACATCGTCGTCGCCACCGCCGAGAAGGTCGACTCCGCCATCAGAAGCGGGGCGTCGTGGGTCGACGACCTCGCCTGCGTCGTCGTCGACGAGGTCCACCTCCTCGGGTCGAGGGGGCGCGGACCCACGCTGGAGGTGACGATGGCGACGCTCGGCCGACGCGCGCCCGACGTGCAGGTGGTAGCGCTGTCGGCGACGGTCGACAACCCCGACGAGATCGCCGACTGGCTCGAAGCCGAACTCGTCCGGAGCCGGTGGCGACCCGTCGACCTCCGAACCGGGGTGTACGCCGAGGGCCGGGTCGGCTTCGACGACGGCTCGACGCTCACGGTGGCGGTCGACAGCGAGGGGAACAGAGAAGACAACGCCGACACGGCGGCGACGGTCGAACTCGTCCGCGGGGCCATCGAGGACGGGGGGCAGTGCCTGGCGTTCGTCCGGTCGCGGCGAGAAGCGGAGGCGCTGGCGACGCGGCTGTCCGAGGCGAAGCTCGACGCGACGGACGCGCTCGCCACGGAGATCCGCGAGGCGGGACAGGCCGACACCGGCCGGCGTCTCGCCGAGTGCGTCGAGGACGGCGTCGCCTTCCACCACGCGGGCCTCCGGTCGGAACACCGCGCGCTCGTCGAGAACGCCTTCCGAGCGCGGGAGTTGAAGTGTATCTGCGCGACGCCGACGCTCGCCGCGGGCGTGAACGTCCCCGCGCGCCGGGTCGTCATCCGCGACCAGAAACGCTACACCGGGTCGGGAATGGAGTGGCTGCCTGTCCTCGAAATCCACCAGATGTGCGGGCGGGCGGGCCGACCCCACCTCGACCCCTACGGCGAGGCGGTGCTGGTCGCCACGGACGAGGCCGGGCGGGAAGAGCTACAGGAGCGGTACGTCGGTGCCGAACCGGAGGCCGTCGAGTCGCAGCTGGCCGACCGCGAGGCGCTCCGGACGCACGTCCTCGCCATCGTCGCGTCGGGCTTCGCCGACTCCCAGCGGGGCGTGCTCGACCTGCTCGACGCGACGTTCTACGCCCACGACCGGCCCGAGGAGAGCCTCGCGGGCCTCGTCGAGAGCGTGGTGGCGGACCTGGTCGAGTGGGAGATGCTCACGGCGGAACCGGACGACGGCGGGACGAACGACAGCGAGGCAGAGAACGAGAGGGGGGAGACGCTGTCGGCGACAGCGCTCGGCGAAGCCGTCTCGCGGCAGTACATCGCACCGCAGACCGGCGCACGCATCGTTGACGGTATCGAGACGATGCGGGGGATGGAGTCCGTGACGGGACTGACCGCGCTCGAAGTCGTCTGCGACACGCCGGACATGCACGGCACCTACCTTGGGAACCGCGAGCGGGCAGCGATGTACCAGTACGCCCGGCGTCACGCCGCCGAACTCACGACGGATATGGGTTCGACCGACCGGTTCGAGCGGTGGCTCGAATCGGTGAAGACGGCCCGGATCCTGCTGGAGTGGGCCGAGGGCGCCTCGACCGAGGAACTCGTCGACGAGTACCGCATCGGCCCGGGCGACCTCGAATCGCGCGTCGAGCGGGCGCAGTGGCTCCTGGGCGCGGCGGCCGCCGTCGCGGACGTAGTCGAAGCGGACGGGGCGGCCTTCAGAGAGGTCCGGGAGCGACTCGCTCCCGATCTGTCGGACGAGTAAGAACTTTGCCGACGAGCGCCGTCTCGGCGGACGATGCTGGTCGAACTCGCACTGTTCGTCGTCGGTCTCGTGGCGCTCGTCGTCGGGTCGGACCGCGCCGTGACGGCCGCGGCCGAGGTTGCCCGCTTCTACGGCATCTCGCCCTTCTTCGTCGGCGTCACGCTCATCTCCGTGGGGACCTCCGTCCCGGAGATGGTGACTTCGGTGTACGGCGCGTGGTACGGAGCCGGCGACATCGTCGTCGGGAACATCGTCGGCTCGGAGACGGCGCAGATCACGCTCGCCATCGGCATCGTCGCCCTCGTCTCGCCCATCGTCGCCGAGCGGCGGAACGTGATGATCTACGGTGGGGCGATGACGCTCGCGATGGTCGTGATGCTCCTGACGCTCGACGACGGCGTGGTCCAGCGGTCGGAAGGGCTCCTGATGATGCTCGCGTACGTGAACTTCGTCTACACGCTGTACACCAACGAGGGCGGGAGCGAGGTCGCCCAGGAGGTCGTCGAGGAGGCCGAACCGCCCGAGCGGGCGCTGCCGTGGATCGTCGGCGGACTCGTGCTGGTTGTCGGCGGCGGGCAGTTGCTCGTGACGAACGGCATCACCATCGCTCGCCTCGTCGGGGTGTCGGAACTCCTCGTCGGGGTGCTCACCGGCCTCGGGACGACCGCGCCGGAGATATTCGTCGCGGGGCTGGCCGCCCACCGGGGCGTCTCGGGCATCTCCGTCGGTGCCATCCTCGGGAGCAACATCACCGACCCCGTCTTCTCGCTCGGCGTCGGTGCGCTCGTCGCCGACGTCGTCGTCACGGACCTCGCGTCGGTCCGGGCGGCGGGATCGTACATGCTCGTCGTTTCGCTTCTCGTGCTGGGGCTGTTCTACTGGCGTCGCGGAATCGACCGCCGGGCGGCGCTGATCTGTCTCTCGCTGTACCTCCCGTCGTTCCTGTTCGTCTGAGCGCGTCGTCCGGTCGTTGTACCCGTTCTCAACCGTACATCGGGTGGCATCGTCGGGACGAGAGCGTGGACGAGCGAGACCGTATCGAGCGGAACGACAACAGGAAAAGCGGCGGGCATCACGAAGAGCGGTCGCCAGGGCGCTGAAGCCACCGCATCCTCAGCCGATTCGCTCGCTCACTGCGTTCGTTCGCTCGTTTCACTCGCGAAGACCTCGCACGAGCGTCCCCACGGCTCGGAGGTCGTGGGGCCGCGCGCCACCGCCTCTGCTGACCAATCACCCGGCTCTACCGACCAACCGCCTGTCCCGGCCCACGGCCTCACGCGCCTTCCCACGGCCGCGTCGTCCCCTCACCGAACAGTTCGCGCATCAGCGTGACGACGCTCTCGGGCGGGTACTGTCCCCGCTCGGTGACGATGGCGTCGACGTATCGCGGGGGCGTGACGTCGAACGCCGGGTTCGCCACGTCCGGGTCGCCGATTGCCGCCCGGGTCTCCCTGTCGACGACTTCCGAGACGTCGCGGGTCTCGATGTCGACGGTGTGGCCGGTGAGCGTCGCCGGGTGGAGCTTCAGCGTCTGGGCGGCGACCATCACCGGCGTTCCCCTGTCGCGGGCGTTGACTGCGAGGCCGGAGGTACCGATCTTGTTGATGACGCTCCCGTCGGCGGCGATGGAGTCCGCCCCGACGAGGACGTGGTCGACGTCGTTGAGGTAGTGTCGGGCCGCGTTGTCGACGATGAGCGTCACCGGAACGCCCAGTTCCGACAGTTCGTCGGCCGTGAGGTGGCCTTGGTTCCGCGGGCGCGTCTCTTTGACGATGGCCGCCAGCGACTTGCCCTGGTCGACGGCGGCCTCGACGCACGCGAGCGCGTCCGTCGAGTGACAGTGCGTCATGACGACATCGCCGTCGCGGAGGCGGTTCGCGCCCACCTCGCCGAGGTCGGCCCGGGCGTGGTCCAGTCGGACGCAGAACTCCGCGACGGTCGCTTCGACCGACTCCCGCAGTGCCGCGACGGTCACCCCCTCGACGCCGTGGAGCACGTACCGGAGCGCGTTCGGGAGGCTCACCGCCGTCGGACGCGTCTCGAACAGGATCTGCGCGGCGGCACGCAGCTCTTCGCGGAACGCCTCGGGGGAGTCGACGTCGCTCGCTCGCGCCTGTGCCCGAAGCGCCCGGGCAGCGGCGTCCGCGATGGCCGCCGCGCCCCGAATCTCCATGGTGTCGATGGCCTCGGCCGTCTCGCGGACCTCCCTGTGCACGCCCATGCGAGGAGATGGCACACGGACGGTGAAAAGTGAGTCGGGCGTCAGACGCGTTCGACGAGCGTCTCCCGCGCACCCCGGACGCGGATCATCTCGGTCCGGTCGACGAGCGACGACGCGTCCTCGAGCTTGGGGCTCACCTCGGCGTGGACGGTACAGAGCGGTTCCCCCGTCTCGACCGCGTCGCCGACGCGACAGTGGAGGTCGACGCCGGCGCCGTGGTCTCGTGGCGCCCCCGCCCGCCGCGCGACGTCGTTCACGAGGCGGTTGTCGACGTGGGTGACGATGCCGGCGCGGTCGGCGTGGACGACCCGTGTGTGTCGTCCCACTTCGAGGTCGCCGGGGGAGACGTCCGGGTCGCCGCCCTGCGCGGCGACGATGCGCCGGAACCGCTCGCGGGCCGCGCCGGAGTCGAGGAGGGCGGCCGCGTCCGCGTCGACGCCACAGCACTCGAACAAGACGTCCGCGAGGCGGATGCTCTTCAGCCGGAGGTCGGCCGGTCCCGCGCCGTCGAGCGTTTCGAGGACGTCGCGCGCCTCCAGCGTCGGTCCGACACCGCTCCCGATGGGCTGTGACCCGAGCGTGATCGCACACTCGACGGTCAGCCCGATGTGTTCCCCGACGCGACGGACGTCGGCCGCGAACTCCCGGGCCTCGGCGAGACTCTCCATCTTCGCTCCCTCGCCGTACGGAATGTCCAGGACGACGTGCGTCGACCCCGCGCTCTTCTTCTTCGAGAGGACCGACGCGATGAGCTGTCCGGGCGGGTCCAGAGAGAGCGGCGTCTCCGCGCGGATTATCTTGTCGTCGACGGGCGAGAGGTTCACCGCGCCGCCCCAGACGATGCACGCGCCGGCCTCCTCGACGACGCGTTCGACCTCCGAACGCGAGAAGGAGACGTCGCAGAACACCTCCATCGTGTCGGCGGTGCCCGCCGCCGAGGTCACCGCACGCGACGACGTCTTCGGCATCGTGAGCCCCGCGCTGGCGACGAGCGGAACCAGGACGGGCGTCACTCGGTTACCGGGCACCCCCCCGATAGAGTGTTTGTCGGCGACGACGCTGTGGTCCCAGGAGATGACCTCGCCGGCCGCGGTCATCTCCTCGGTGAGAGAGAGCGTCTCCTGCAGCGAGAGGCCGTTCGTGTAGACGCCGGCGACGTACGCGCCCAGTTCGACGTCCGCGAGTCGGTCGTCGGTGACGTCGTCGACGATGCGCTCGAACTCGTGGCGTTCGAGTTCGATGTCGTCGAGCTTCTTTCGGATGTACCGTACCGACGCCGGGGTCGGGGCCAGCGAGACGTCGACCGGACCCGAGACGGCATCGAGTCGCCGGGTCGTTCCGACGACACCCGGCGGAACGAGCTGGTCCGTAAGTTCGACGATACCGACGGTCGTCCCCCCGGTGTGCCCGAGGTGGACGCGGTCGAGCGGGTGCGCGCCGAGTTCGGCCGCGTCGCTCTCGTTCAACAGGACTGTCGGCGACCGGGAGGCGATGTCGACCGGTTCGACGGCGAACTGCATACCCGATGCACACGTGTCACTCGCATAACTCTAGTCTCGGCTGAGGAGTACAACCGACGGAGCGAGGCGGGGCGGGGCCGTCAGGCGGCGTACTCGGAGACGAGCGAGGCGAGCGTCCCGTAGTCGCGGACGCCGACGACACGCTCGACGGGTGCGCCCTCAGAGAACAGCAGGAGCGTCGGGACGCCGCGGACCTGATACTGCGAGGCGAGTCCCTGGAGGGTGTCGATGTCGACCTTCGCGACCGCAGCGGCCGTCTCCCGAGCGACCCTGTCGACGGTCGGTTCGAGCATCTTGCACGGGCCACACCAGTCGGCGTAGAAGTCGACGAGAACCACTCGATTCGAGGCGACGAACTCGTCGAGGTGGTTCGCGCTCTCGATGGGTTGTGGCGTCGACGGCGTCGCCGGCGATTCGCTCGACTCGGTCGCTCCCTCCTGAAGCCGGCGTTCGAGTTCCTCCCGCTTTCTCCGTCTGATGTCGGCCAGTTCCTCCGAATCGGACATACCAGACCTACTCGGTGAAGGTGCTTAACGGTTTTGCGCGTATAGAACAACACTCTTGCGACCCCGCGATCAGTCGGAGTACAGCGAGTAGGTGATGACGGCGAACCCAAGCAGCGTCAGGGCCGCGTCGACGAGGACGCCGACGGCGAAGGAGACGCCCAGAATAGCGTCGAGGATTCCGGCGACGAGTGCACCGAACGTGATGATACCGAATCCGACCCCCAGGGCACGGAGCGAGCGTTCGCCCGTCCGACGGTAGGCCTTGAGGCTGAAGTAAGTGATGAGCCCGCCCAGGACGAGAATGGCAGTCTTCACCGCGATGATGAGCGATACGACCGTCTGTGAGGCTGTCGTGTGAACCATTTATGTTTCCCTCCGGACCTTCGACCAGATGTCTGCGAGGCGCTCGTCTGGACCCTGTTCACCGCCTTCGATCTCGACCTCGAACTCCCTGCCTTCGGTGAGCAGTACGCGGACGGCTTCGAACGACACCTCGTACGTGGTCGCGTGGTGTCCGTCGGCTCGGATGGCCGTCCCCTCCTTGAGGAGTGACGCGTCGGTCAGGAGGTCGAGCTTCCGGTACGTCGTCGAGAGGGGGATGTCACAGCGCTCGGAGATTTCGCTCGCGGTCATCGGTTTTTCGAGCCCCCGAACGATGGCTCTGGCGTCCGCGTCGTCGAGCGCGTCGAGGACGGACTGCAACTCGTCTGGTTCCCCTTCCGAGCGGTCGCGAGCCATTACCGTGCGGTCCGTGTCGGCCCGTAATAACCTTCGGGGATTTCCGCCCGACGTGACGGCCCTCACCCTCGACGCGACGGTCGTCCCTCGCTCCCATCGGGCTGCTCGTACGCACCGTCCCGTCGCAGCCGACCGGCCTCCCGGAGGACATCTGGCGTCCGGCACACCCCGTCCGCGCCGGTGACCTGCGGGACCGTGCAGTTGTTACAGCTCGCACAGACGACGCTCGTCTCGGGCGTCGAGTCGAGCAGTCGCGCGGGGAGGCGTGGCTCGGCGTAGAACGGTCGGCCCATGCCGACCATGTCGCAAGAGTGACCGAGCAGACGGTCGATCTCCCCCCGCGTCCGGATGCCGCCCTCCGCGAGGACCGGCACGTCGACGACGCGACGCACGGCGCGGCAGACACCCGCATTCCAGGCGGGTTCGAAGTCGTAGACGAACGACTCCAGCCAGTTCCCGAGGGCGACGAGGGCCGCGCGAACCCGCCCGCCGAACGCCTCGACGTAGCCGTCGTGGAATCGGTCGTCGCGCCAGGCGTGCGTGGGGAACGCCCCTCGAACGATGCTCGCGTCCCAGAAGACGGAGCCGGTGACGGGGACGAGCGCGTCGTAGCCGTAGTCGGCGAGCCGGCGGCAGACGTGGACCGCTTCTCGCCTGGTGATACGGGGAACGCCCGGTGGCGCTTCCGTCTCCGCGGGCACCTTAGTCAGGAGTGGGACGTCGCCGGCGCGGTCGCGGATTTCGTCGTGGACGACTTCGAGGAAACGCACGCCGTCGGCGAACTCGTCCTCGCGGCGGTTGTAAAAGGGCGAGAGGAACTGGTGGACGATTCCCATGTTCGCGCCGGCGATATGGACGGCGTCGTATCCGGCGTCGACGGCGTACCCGGCGGCCCGGCCGAAGTCCGCGGCGAGGTCGTACACCTCGTCGGTGGACATGACGACCGGGTCGTACGAGAGGAGCCCGAGCCGGTCGGCGAGCCCGAGCAGGGGAGGGAGCGGAGAGACGGCCAGTTGTTGGTAGTCGGGGTGGTCGGAGCGGTAGCCCGCGTGCCAGGTCTCCATGCTCCGGAGCCCCCCGTGCTCCAGTTGGATGGCGATGGTCGAGCCGTGGTCGTGGACGGTCTGCGTGAGCCGCGAGAGTCGCGAGACGAACTCCGGGTCGTCGACGTACGTCATGTTGGGGGCGGCACAGCCGCCCGGCCCGCGGACGATGGTCGCACCCTGGCAGATCAGACCCGCGCCCGCGGCCGCCACGGGTTCGAGATGTGAGACGAGTGTCTCGACGGCCCCGGCCCCGTTCCCCGCACACTCCAGGAGGGGGGCGCGGTAGAGGCGGTTCGGGACGGTGAGGCCGCCGATGTCGAGCGGTTCCTCCAGTCGGACCATGTGAGGGGGACGTGCCCGAGCGGCAAAACCTCGGGGGCGATTTCGGTCCTCGGAGTCGAAGTGGTGGACGGACGGCACGGATCGTCCGTGAGGCAGGGTGCCGCCGCGTCGCGAACCGCCCCACGGCCCTCGTCAGGTCACGCGACGGGGTGGCCGCGTCTTCGGATAAGAAGTCTCGGCTGCGCAGGGGAGACGTCGTGGGTGCTGTTGGGCGCTACCCCCGTCGCTCGCTGATCTCCTCGGCGATGCGCTCGCCCGGTCGACGGAGTTCACCGGACTCGACCTCGTAGACGTAGCCCGTGACGGTGACGTCGTCGGGGATGAGGTCGTGGTCCTCCAGATACGCGACCTGCGCGGCGCAGGCCTCGTCGATATCGTCGGTCATGCGGACCCACTCGTCGACCCCGGCGTCGCCGATGTTCAACCCGGGGAGCGACGGGTCGAGGTCCACGCCGTCGAGATCGCCCGCCTGTGCTTCGAGGCCGGCAACGACGTCCTCGTCGCTGGCGCTCATCATGCCGCAGTCGGTGTGGTTGACGACGATGATCTCCTCGGTGTCGAAGAAGTTCGTCGTCAGCGCGGCGCTGCGGACGACGTCGTCGGTCACCTTCCCGCCGGCGTTGCGGTAGATCTGTGCGTCCCCGAGTTCGAGATCCAGGGCGGACTCGACGGGGATGCGCTCGTCCATGCAGGCGACGACCAGGAGGTTCTCGTCGGTCGGAATTCCCTTGCGACGACGGCGGGCCCAGTCGTCGCGGTCGTCGACCCGCTCGTCGACGTACTCGTGCACGCGGTCGTGGTCGGAATCGGAGTCGTTGAGCATCATCGAATGATAGCACGCGACACACCACAGCGTTCGTGTACGGGAAACACGGACCGAGGAACCGAGATGCGAGAAACAATTACCGCTTCCCGTCCGAGACGGGGTCCGAGGAGAGGGCGGCGTCGGTGACACCGGCGGGCGGCCCCGCCGGGTCGACACCGACCTGTTCGTGGGTGTGGTGGTAGAAGCGGACGGACGCGGTGCCGTCCGAGGAGACGGGTTCGAAGCAGACGCGCCGGTAGCGAGCGTTGTCGAGGAGGTTCACCATGAGGCCGGCGTCGTGCCGCGAGACCGAGTCGTAGGCGGTCTCGCAGACGGGGCAGACGGCGGGTGCGTCGACGGGAACGTCCATCGACTGGCCCCGAGGACCGACAGGGTAAAAGGCTACTCCCGGTCGACGCTCGGCTGAACCTCTCGGGCGACCTCTTTTATCATCTCGGACTCCTCGTCGCTGTAAGCGATGAACCGCACGTCCGAGAGCGACGTGGGCTCGTACGCGTCGATGACCTCGCAGATGATGCGGGCGCCCTCCCCGAGGTCGAAGCCCGCGACCCCACAGCCGAGGGCGGGGACGACGAGCGACCCACAGCCGCGCTCGTCGGCGGCGGCGAGCGCGTTCCGCGTCGCCTCGCGGATGCTCTCGGCCGTGGCCTCCCCGTCCCCGTAGTGTGGCATCGCCGCCGCGTGGAGGACGTAGTCGGCGTCGAGGTCGTACGCGTCCGTGACAGCCACGTCGCCGAGGTCGACCGGTCCCTTCGCGACGGCCGCCTCGTTGAGTTCACGACCCCCTGCCCGGCGGAGCGCGCCGGCGACGCCCGACCCCATCTGGAGGCTGGTGCCGGCCGCGTTGACGAGCGCGTCAGCGGACTGTGCAGCGATGTCTCCCTGGACGACGGTGAACTCCATACGGCAGGGTTCGACCGCGGGGCCGAAGAATCCAGCGCGTGGGACTCGTCGCTAGCGCAGTCGAGTCACCGCTCGGCGGGCGAGTCTGTGAGGAGGGGACGAGCCCGTGCAGGAGTGGGTATGGCGTGCACGGATCGGCACGATGCCGCGCCGTCCCCACTGCTCTGTCTCTCAAAACGGATTATATCTCTTGTGTTCGCGCCTGTCGAGGAATCAGATAGCGCTCGCGTCCGCCGACGCGACCGTCCGCGAGGAGTCGCTGTGACGCGCAGCGGGGTTCGAGCCTCCGAGGAACTCCTCGTCCGCGTCGCCGATCCGCTCGACGTGGCCGCAGGGGCGTTACTCGGGTCGAGGAGTGAGCGGCCGCGGGCTGAATCCAGACAAGTACGCTCAAGACGGGTGACGCCGTGGCCCGCGGTATGGCTCTCGTCGATACCGCGCTCGCGACGGTTCATCTCCTCGTCGGAGCGCTCTGGGTCGGAAGCGTCGTCTTCTTCGCCGGTGTCGTCCTCCCCGTCGCGCGGGCCGGGGAGTTGAACGCCGGCCCGCTGGAGTCGATGGGACGGGCGCTGACGCGCGGGTCGCGACTCGCCTCGGTGCTGATGCTCCTCAGCGGCGGCCACCTCGCGGGTACCAGGTACACCGTCGCGAGTCTCACCGGAACCACGAACGGCAATCTGGTCGTCGCGATGGTCGTTCTCTGGCTCGTCCTCACGGCGCTGGTCGAGGTCGGCAGCGGTCGTCTCCGCGAGGGCGTCAGCCGGCGGAAGGTCCGCGAACCGGCCGCGAACGCGCTCGGATTCTTCAGCGCCGCCGCCGTCGTCGGCGTGCTCCTCTTCCTGACCGCGGGTGCCCTCGTCGCCTGACGCCGGGCCGGCGGCCCGTCATCTATATAGTGTTCCGACGTGCCTATCCAGATACGTACCACGATATATAATATGTCCGATACGTTTACGTGGGAAACCGGACGAGTGTCCGACGATGACGGGTGACGACGAACACGGGAAGCCCGACCTCCGCATCGATCTCTGTGCCGAGACGGGACGCATCCGGCTGCACCGTTCGACGCCGCTGGGGACGTACACGGAGACCGTCGACCGATGAGGACGGCCGCCGGGTCCGCCGTCGGTCCGGTGTTCGCGCGGCTGTCGTCTCCACGCCCCGACACGCCGACGCGGCTGTTCGTCGCCGCCGATGCGCACGTGTCGCCGACGGCGTCGGGGACGTGGAAGGTGTTCCATCGGTCGCAGACGCGTCTCCGAACCGCCGTCGACGTCGCCAACGACCTCGCGGTCGACGCGTTCGTCCTGTTGGGCGATCTGACGCGCGACGGCCACGAACGCGAGTACGCGGCGGCCGACACCGTGCTCTCCGAGCTCTCGGCCCCGCTCGTCGCCGTCCCGGGCAACCACGACGTGCCGAAGCAGTGGGACGACTACGTCGCCCCGAGCGCGGCGGCGTTCGGCGAGCGCTACGGGTTCGGCCAGTACCCGTTCCACGTGACGGTCGGCGGCCTCGACCTCCTCTGTCTCGACACGGCGAGCGCCGGCGGCCGTCTCACCGAGACACACGAGGGGGAGGTGAGCGCCGCGACGCTCGACTGGCTCCGCCGACGAGTCGACGAACTCGACCACCCCGTCGTGGCGATGCACCACATGCTCTTTCACCCCCGCGACCACGTCGGCTCCTTCCCCGACGGCGACTTCTATCGGCTCCGGAACCACGGCCCCGTCCGCGAGGTCCTCACCGACCGCGGTGACGTCCTGGCGCTCTCGGGTC
This sequence comes from Salinigranum sp., assembly GCA_041641615.1. Classification (GTDB taxonomy): domain Archaea; phylum Halobacteriota; class Halobacteria; order Halobacteriales; family Haloferacaceae; genus Salinigranum. The sequence continues at coordinate 14,225 of JBEPYA010000026.1, forward strand.
ACATCCACCTCCCCTCGACGACCGCACGCGACGGTCTCCGTGAACTCGTCGCGCCGTCGACCTGTTCGTTCCCCCCGGCCGGACTGCTCCTCGAATCGGGGCCGCAGGGAACGACGGTACGCCTCGTTCCGCTCGCGGGGGGGCAGGGAATGACGGAGGCGTACATCCGCGCCGACGCCGGCAACGCCCACGGCCAGGGGATCGCCGCCCACGCCGACGACGGACTGTTCACGGCCCTTCCGCAGGTCGACGAGCGCGTCGACGTCGTCGGGGCGGACGTTCCCGGAGCGCTCCGATGGCGTTGACCCTCGCCGAAGCGCGGGACGTCGTCGAGTCCGAACGACGCGAGTGCGTCGCCGAGCGCGACGCGTTCGTGCGGTTCCGGACGGCGGTTGCCCGCGCCGACGTCGGCGTCGTGACTCCGGCGACGGACGCGACCACCTCCGGCGTCGGCGCAGGACCGACCGCCGCGCGCGGAATCCCCGGCGTCGAGACGTCGACCCGCGGAGACACCGGAGCGCCGCTCCGTCGGAGCTACCGGCGGAGCGTGATGGCGGCCGGAGCGGAGACGAGCGAGTCGCTTTCGGACCACGTCGCGGCCGAACTCGGGCCGGACCTCGCGGCGGTCGTCTGTCGGGGGGCGCTGACGCCCGCGGTTCGGCGGGTACTGCTCGACCGGGTCGACATCGCCGTCGACGCCCGGGAGTCGTTCGTCACCCTGCTCGACCGCGAGCGCGAGTCGCTGGACGCGGTCGAAGCGGCCTGCCGGCGCGTTCGTTCTGAGGTTCGCCGCGCCCGCGCGTGGGAGTCGGCGTCGGAGGGGGCTGACGCGCCACTCGGGGCCGCGCTGACCGCATGGGACCGCCTCGACGACCTCGCCGCTGCCCTCGACCAGACAGCGGGCGACCGGCAGGAGACGCTCGCTCGACACCGCCGGTCGTTCGCCGTCGTCGACGACGACGTCACCGAGTACCTGTACGGCTGTCGACCGGGCCTGGCGGCCATCGCGTCGGTCGGGGAGGACCTCTCGACGGCGCGTCGTGCGGTCGCGCGGGCGGTCGGCGGCGGAGCGCGCTGACGGGGGAATGAACGTCGGGGCCGATTCTCGGCGTTCGGGAGTGACCGGAGGCTCAAAGCGGGGTGCGTCACCACGGAGAGCGTGTATGGGGGACGCGTCGACGGCGCAGTCGGTGGCGGTGCACCGGGCCGCCGAACGGACCACGGTAACGGGGCGGGCCGAGAGGGGTACGGGTCACTCGAACCCGTACCGTTCCCTACGTTCACGTCCGTCTCCGAGCACACGGGAGGGGCGGGTGCACGCATGAGCAGTCACGGTGAGCGCGCGCCGAAGGCCGAACTCGGGCTCCTCGACGCGACGATGATCGGCATGGGCGCGATGATCGGGGCGGGCATCTTCGTCCTCACCGGCCTCGCGGCGGAGCTGTCGGGGCCGGCGGCGATCTTCGTCTTCGCGCTCAACGGCGTCGTCACGGCCTTCACGGGGCTTTCGTACGCCGAGCTCGCCTCCGCCATCCCGAAATCCGGCGGCGGGTACGCCTTCGTCCGCGAGGTGTTCGCGGACCTCCAGTCGTTCCTCATGGGGTGGATGCTGTGGTTCGCGTACATGATCGCCGGCGCGCTGTACGCGCTCGGCTTCGCGCCGAACTTCCTCGAACTGCTCCACGTCTACGGGCTCGTCCCCCCGCCGAGCGAGGTCGGTGCGGTCGCGGTGCCGGTCGTCGGCGTCGAGGTGCCCGCCGGCGTCGGCCTGGCGTTCTCGGCCGTCTTCCTGTTCGTGGCGCTGAACGCCGTCTCCACCGCGGCGAGCGGGAGCGTCGAGACGATCTTCACGGCGACCAAGGTCACGATCCTGATGGTCTTCGTCGGCTTCGGCGTCGCCTCGCCGATGTTCTCGACAGCGGAGTTCCAGCCGCTCTTTCCCGGCGAGAAGACGGCCTTCTCCATCCTGCCGGCGATGGGGTTGACGTTCATCGCGTTCGAGGGGTACGACCTCATCACCACTGTGACGGAGGAGGTGAAGAACCCTCGCGAGAACATCCCGAAGGCCATCTTCGTCAGCCTCGCCGTCACCGTGGTCGTCTACCTCCTCGTCGTCACGGTCGCCATCGGCACGCTCGGCGCGAGCGGGCTGGCCCGGGCGGGCGAGGCGGGCATCGCCGAGGCCGCGACGACGTTCATGCCGACGGACCTCCCCGTCATCCGCAACGGCGGCGCGGTCATCGTCTTCGGCGCGGTGTTCTCGACGCTCACCGCCCTCAACGCCGTCGTCATCGCCTCCTCGCGCGTGGCGTTCTCGATGGGGCGGGAGGGTCAACTCCTCCCCCGGTTCGGCCAGATCCACCACCGCTTCGGGACGCCGTTCGTCGCCATCGTCTCCAGCGCCGTAGTCATGCTCGGGTCGGTCGTCCTCCCGACCCAGAGCGCCGGGAACATGTCGAGCCTGTTCTTCCTGCTCTCGTTCGTGGTCGTCAACGGAGCGGTCATCAAGCTCCGTCGGGAGCGGCCGAACATGACGCGGCCGTACGAACTTCCGTACTACCCGATCCCGCCGATTCTCGGCATCGTGTTGAACCTCGTCCTGACGGCCGTCCTCGTCAGCTTCCTCGTCCGAACCGACCCGCTCGCGCTCGTCCTCAGCGTGGGCTGGATCTTCCTCGGCGTCGTGGCGTACGTCGCGCTGGAGAGGCGAACGACAGACGAGGCGGCGCCCGGTGACGGGTCAGAGTCGGGGGACGGAGCGGACGACCGCGGGCGAACGGGCGGAGAGGTAAAGACAGGGACGGTCACAGGCGGGAAGACGGAAACGGACACAGACGAGGACTGAACAGCGATCGACGCGACAGATTCACTCATGAACTCGAAACTCGACGTCATCATCGCGGGCGGCGGGCGTGTCGGCTTTCAGACGGCGGAGATCCTCGACGACCGCGGACACGACGTCACCATCGTCGAGCGCGACGAGGGCCGGTGTGAAGACATCTCGGACGCGTACCTCGCGACGGTCGTCGAGGGCGACGCGGCGAATCCAGAGATCCTCGAACAGGCCGGCGTCGGCAGAGCGAACGTCGTCGCCGGGCTGACCGGCGAGACAGGGGTGAACCTCGCGACCTGTATGGCCGCCCGCGAACTCGCCCCGAGCGTCCGGACCGTCTGCCGGGTCGACCGGGCCGCGGGCCGGGCGTACACGCGTTTCGTCGACGCCGTGTTGTTCCCCGAACGGGCCGGTGCGCGGGTTGCGGCCAACGAGATACTCGGCAGCGACGTCCGGACGCTCGCCGACGTCACGGGGACGCTCGACATCATGCAGATACGCATCCGAGAGGGCGCGCCGGCGGCCGGGCGGACGCTCGAGGAGGTCCGGTTCCCCGCTGGGACGCTCGTCATCTCCGACGAGGACGGCGAGCGTATCGCCCGACCGGAGACGGTGCTCGAACCCGACAAACAGTACGTCGTCGCCGTCGAACCGGACGTGGCCGACGAGGTGTTGAACCTCCTCCGGGGGTAGGGGTCACGAACGAGGGGGGACGACCAGCACGGGAACCGGCGACCCGCGGACCACGCGGGCGGCGACGCTGCCGAGGAGCGCCCGCGAGAGCCCCCGGCGACCGTGACTACCGACGACGAGAAGGTCCGCGTCCACGTCGGCGGCGTAGTCGACGATCTCGTGGTGGGGGACGCCGACGCGCACCGCGCGGACGGCGTCGACGCCCGCGTTTCCGGAGCGCCGGGCCGCGTCGGCCACGGCGTCCTCGGCAGCACCCCGGAGCACCTCGTCGACGGCAGCGAGGTCCGCGCTCGAAAAGAGGCCGAGATCGCCCGCGTCGACGACCGAGAGGACGTGGAGCGTCGCGTCTTCTGCACGCGCGAGCGCCACCGCCCGGTCGAGCGCGTCGCGTGCCGGCGTGCTCCCGTCGGTCGCAAGGAGGACGACGTCGTACACACGTCCTGTCAGGACGCGAGTGGGCCTAACGGTTGCGGCGCGTCGGGGAGACGGGCGGGAGAACTATACGAGTGGTGTGTGAACTAGTCACACCATGTACGCCCGCCTGCTCGTTCCGACCGACGGAAGCCGCGGGACCGACCGCGTCGTCGACCGGGCGCTCGGCCTGGCGAGCCGGTTCGACGCCCACGTGGACGCGCTGTTCGTCGTCGACGAGACGTTCCCCACCACGACAGAGTACGACGTGGTGGTCGAGACGAGAGAGGACGAGGCCGAGGCGGCGCTTGAGGAGGTTGTGGAGGCGTGCGAGCGGGCGGGAGTTCGCGTGGAACCGCACCTGCGGCGCGGGCGGCCGCACGAGGAGATCGTCGCAGCCGTCGACGACTACGGGAGCGACCTGATCGTCATGGGGACCCACGGTCGGCGAGGTCTCGAACGCATCCGCCACCTCGGGAGCGTCACCGAACGCGTCGTCCGAACGTCGCCGGTGCCGGTGTTGACGACGCCGCTCACGGGCGAGAACGAGCACGAGATGAACGACAGAGGTGCGAAGGGTGTGGGCGACGGAGGAGGAGAGGGAGTGAGCGGCCGGAAGAGAGCGAGCAACGGGGATGACGGAACGAGGGCGGGGGAGTACCGTTAACCGCCCGGAGGGATAACCGGAGAGGACAGTGGAACACATCGAGTACGTGTACACGGTGGGGATGAGCGAGGAGGACGTCGAACGACACCTCTCCGACGCCGAGACGGGGGTGCTGTCGCTCGCCGATGGAAGCCGGGCGTACGCCGTCCCCGTCCACTGCAAGTACGAGGACGGTGTTCTCCTCTTCCGACTGACCGACGACGACGACAGCGAGAAGCTGGCGTTTCTGGACGCCACCACCGAGGCGTGTTTCGTCGTCTACGAGGCGACGAACGGCGACTCGTGGAGCGTCCTCGCTCGCGGGTCGGTCGCGCCCGTCGACGACCCCGCGGCGTACGACGACGCCGCCATCAACGAACGGTTCGGGCCCGCGCGGGTCTTCGACGAGGACGTCGACGACACCGACGTGCGGCTCTTCGAACTCGACGTGGTGTCGGTGACGGGCCGTCGGACGCCGCGGTTCAACTAGACCGAATCAGACGCGGCCGAGACCCGCACGTGGACGGCGCTGTGTTTGAACTCGGGGATCTTCGCGACCGGGTCGAGTGCGTCACCGGTCAGCCGGTTCGCGAGCGGGTCGGCATAGTGGAACGTCATGAACACCGTCCCGCGCCGGATGGCCGGCGTCACCTCGGCGGCCACCTCGACCCGACCGCGGTCGTTCTCGACGACGACCCACGCGCCGTCCTCGATGTCTCGTTCGTCGGCGTCGTCGGGGTGGATCTGCAGGACGTCCTCGCCCCGCATCCGCATCAGCGTCCCCGACCGGCGGGTGAGCGCCCCGCTGTTGAAGTGCTGGATGACCCGGCCGGTGGTGAGCACGAGCGCGTCCCCTTCCACGCTGTCCGCGGGGTCGACGTGCTCGACGATTCGGAACGGGGCCGTCTTCGACCCCGACTCGAACCGGTCGCGGTGGAGGACGGCAGTTCCCTTCCCCTCCTCGCGCCGGAACGGCCACCGCTGGCTGCCCATCCCGATCCCCTCGTACGACATGCCGTCGTAGATGGGCGCGGCCCGCGTGAGTTCGTCGAAGACGGCCTCGGGACCGTCGTACCCGAAGTCGACGTCCGTGAGCCGGTCGGCGAGCGTACAGAGGACGTCGAGGTCCGCCCTGGCCTCTCCCGGCGGGTCGGCGTTCCTCCGCATCCGCATCACCTGTCGGTCGGTGTTCGTGACCGTCCCCGACTTCTCGGCCCAGAGACACCCGGGGAGGACGACGTCGGCGAGCTCGGCCGTCTCGGTGAGGAAGCCGTCGTGGACGACGAGGCAGTCGAGCCGTTCGAGCGACGCGCGGACCCGCCCCTGGTTCGGCTCGGTGACCGCGGGGTTCTCCCCGAAGACGTAGGCGGCGTGGACGGTGTCGCCGGCAGCGTGGGTCAGTTCGACCTCGGTCCGTCCCGGCATCGCCGGTGGCTCGAAGCCCCACACGTCCGCGAGGCGGTCGCGGGCCTCGTCGTCGGTGACCGACTGGTACCCCGGGAGGACGTTCGGGAGCGCTCCGACGTCGCCCGCGCCCTGGACGTTGTTCTGCCCGCGGAGCGGGTTGACGCCGGTCCCGCGCCGGCCGACGTTGCCCGTGAGCAGCGCGAGGTTGATGAGCGCGTGGACGTTCTCCGTCCCGTAGTGGTGCTGGCTCATGCCCATACCCGTGAAGGCGGCGGCACGGTCGGCCCCGCCGTACAGGCGGGCGACCTCGCGCAGGTCGTCCGGGTCGACGCCGGCCCGTTCGGCGGCCGCGTCGACGTCGACCGCCGCCAGAAACTCGCGGTAGGCGTCGAACCCCTCCGTCCGGTCGGCGACGAACGCCTCGTCCACCAAGTCCTCCTCGACGACGACGGCCGCGAGCGCGTTCAGAAGCGGAATGTCGTATCCCGGCCTGACTGGGAGGTGGACGTCCGCCGCCTTCGTGGTCGCGCTCGCCCGCGGGTCGACGTGGACGAGTTTCGTTCCTCCCTTGATCGCGGGGAGGAGATACGACCGGAAGATGATGGGATGTTGGTCCGCGGGGTTCGCCCCGATGACGAAGAAGACGTCCGCCTCGCCGAGGTCGTCGAGGGAGTTCGTCATCGCGCCCGCACCGAGTCTGTCCTGCATCGCCGCGACGGTCGAGGAGTGACACAGTCGCGCGCAGTTGTCGACGTTGTTCGTCCCCAGCGCGCGGGCGAGCTTCTGGAGGACGTAGTTCTCCTCGTTCGTGCAGTTCGACGAGGAGAAGAAGGCGAGCGCGTCGGGGCCGTGCTCTTCGCGGACGCGGGTGAACCCCTCGACGACCCGGTCGAGCGCCTCCTCCCACGGCGCCGTCACGAGCGCCCGCCCCTCGCGGACGAGCGGGACCGTCAGTCGATCCGGGTGGTCGACGACGTCCCACGCGGCCGCGCCCTTCGGACAGATTTCCCCCTTCGTGTTGACCGGCCCCTTCCAGCCAGCGGCCTTCCCCGCTCCGTTGTACTGGATACCGCACCCGACACCGCAGAACGGGCAGATGCTCTCGGCCGCCGAGAACTCTCGACTCTCCTCGCTGTCGCTCATCGGCTCTCACCACCCGAACGTGTCGGTAGTGCTATCATATCGGCTACTCGCCGGCAGACGGTATAGCCGTTCGGGCGGGGTCGGACGGCCATCCGTCGTCCGCTCACGGCTCTGTCTCGCCGCCGAGCCACCCGGCCACTCGTCCTCGGAGGACGTAGCCGACAGCGGAGACGACTGCGAGCACGACGAGGAGGGCGGTCGTCTCGGCGGTGCGGGCCTCCGCGAGTCGCGCGCCCGCGAGTGCGACGAGGAAGTAACCGGGCAGGCGGCCGACGACCGACGCCAGGAGGAACGAGCGGGTATCGATGTCGCCGACGCCCGCGAGAAAGCAGATGGCGTCGTCGGGGAGCCCCGGCACGAGGAAGATCAAGAAGAGCACGACGTCGCCGTGGCGAGACGAAACGGAGTCGAACAGGTCGATGGCCTCGTCCTCGACGAGGCGCTCGACGACGGGCCGGCCGTACCGGCGGGCGAGCCAGAAAGCGACGTATCCTCCGATGGTCGCCCCGGCGACGCTGAGTGCGGTCCCCCAGACGACACCGAACAGGTAGCCGGCGACGAAGCCGAGCACCTGCCCGGGGATGGGCGCGACGAGCACCTGCAGCGCCTGGGCTGCGAGGAAGACGACCGGCGCGAGCGCGCCCGTCGACCGAATGGTGGTCCGAACCGCCACGGGGTCGGTCAGCGCGGGGAACAACCGGGGGAGCCCGAAGGTGAAGAAGAGGGCGAGGAGCGCGTAGCCGACGAGGACGACCATGACGCGACGGCGACTGCGGGCCGAGACGAACACGCTCGATGGACGGGTCACAAGCACGCGTTCGCGCCGACCGACAAAAACCGATTCCCGTGTCGTGGGAACCGCCCACCACGTCTTTTCAATTGAACGACCATTGTTCGGGTGGTGAGGGCAATGTCGACACACACTCGTCCCGAGGTCGAACTGTGGATCCGCACGCTCCGGACGGGCGCGGCGGAGGAACACGACGAGCTGCGCCGCCGACTCGTCGCGCTCGAACGCCACGGAGTGCTCGGCTCGGTCCGAGTCCGGACGTGGCCGCACGAGGTCGTCGTCGACGGTCCGACGACGGCGCGTGACCGGCTCATCGTCGACCGCGTCCGGGCGTTCAGGCGGTGGGCCGCGCGGGCGGGCGTGTCGCCGTTGGTGGTGGGCCTGACGGTCGTGGCCTTCGGCACGAGCGCGCCGGAACTCGTCGTCAGCGTCGGCGGCAGCCTCACCGGCAACAGCGACGTCGCGATCGG
>JBEPYA010000026.1:22627-24046 GCA_041641615.1 Salinigranum sp.
AGTACATCGCCCTGGCGCGCCCTCGGACCGCGCTCGTGGTCAGAGACGAGGGGACGCTGTCCTGGGTCGCGCCCTGTGTCGAAGACGGGGTAGAACGGACGCCGCGGGAGTGGGTCAAAGCGGCCGAAGCAGGGACCGCACCCGGTGATGAGGCGCGACCCGTGCTCGTCGTCTGACGCGCTCTCCCGCTCGCACCGCTTGGAACGTTCCGCGTCGCGAAGCGTCAGCCTTACTCACACCGCTCGTCTCCTCCGAGACGATGAGCGTCCCCTGCGTGTGCGTCCCCCGCGAGGCCGGCGAGGAGACCCGCCGCACCCTCGCCGCGGCGGACCTCCTGGACAACGACCACGAGATCACGGTCGAGGACGGCTCCATCTACATCCCGGTCACGGACCCGACGGCAGCGGCCGCACACGTCGACGCCGAGGTAGTCGATAGGGACGCCCCCATGCGCGACTCACAGGTGACGCCCGCCGACCTCCTCGGCTTCGAACCGAGCTACGAGCGGCTGGGCGACATCGCGATCCTCGACGAGGACGACGACGGGCGGGCGCGGGAGATCGCCGCCGCGCTCGTCGAGTCGGACCTGCCCGTCGAGACAGTGGTGAACCGCGCCTCGAAGGTCAAGGGCGAACTCCGGGTGCGCGACTGGGACGTCCTGGTCGGGGAGGAAACCGAGACCGTCCACCGCGAGTACGGCCACGCCTTCGCGCTCGACATCGCGACGGTGTACTTCTCGCCGCGGCTCGCCACCGAGCGTCACCGCGTCGCCTCCCAGGTGGAGGAGGGCGAGCGCGTCGTCGACATGTTCGCCGGCGTCGGCCCGTTCGTGGTGCCGATGGCCGCCCGCGGCGCGGACGTAATCGGCGTCGACCTCAACCCCGACGCCGTCGCGTACCTCCGCGAGAACGCCCGGCGCAACGGCGTCGAAGACCGGGTGACGGCCGTCGAGGGCGACGTTCGCGACGTCGCCTCCGAGTACGAGGGGTGGGCGACGCGGATCGTGATGAACCTCCCGCACTCCGCCGGCGACTTTCTCGAAACCGCCGTCGCGCTGGCCGGCGAGGACTGTGTCGTCCACTACTACGACATCCAGCACGAGGACGACCCGTTCGGTCCCGGTGTCGAGGCGATCCGGTCCGCGGCCGAACCGGAGTACGAGGTCAGCGTGGAGACCGAACGCGTCGTCCGGTCGTACGCGCCCCACGAGGTGAACGTCTGTCTGGACGTGCGGCTGGTTCGCAGGGACTAGGCCGAGTCGGAAGCCTTATTTTGCTCTTGCAGGTAAGAAGAGGTGCACGACGGCGTGCCGGTGTAGCTCAGCTGGCAGAGCGATTCCTTCGTAAGGAATAGGCCGAGGGTTCAAATCCCTCCACCGGCTTCCTACGTTTGGTTTACATCCCACAGAGACATTACTCT
>JBEPYA010000027.1:0-24030 GCA_041641615.1 Salinigranum sp.
CGAGGACGGGAAGGCGAACGAGGGGAGAGCCGAAGGGAAGGACAAGGACGGGAAGGCGAACGAGGGGAGAGCCGAAGGGAAGGACAAGGACGGGAAGGCGAACGAGGGGAGAGCCGAAGGGAAGGACAAGGACGGGAAGGCGAACGAAGGGAGAGCCGAAGGGAAGGACAAGGACGGGAAGGCGAACGAAGGGAGAGCCGAAGGGAAGGACAAGGACGGGAAGGCGAACGAAGGGAAGGACGCGGGCGAGAACGGAACGGACGGCGACGTCGTGACGACACGCGGCACCGTGGTCTCGCGGACCGTCGGGAACGCCTCCGGGTCGAACGGGAAGGCCGCTCCATCGGTCGACTTCGCGGTGAGCAACGTCACGACCGGTCGTCCGATCTCGCTCGTGTTGTCGGAGCCGACGCCCGGGAGCGACGACGAGACTACCGGGGAGGGCGCGCCGTCGAACCAGTCGATGTCGGTCGACCGACTGGACGTCACCGTCACCAACGACTCCGACTTCACGATGAACGTCACGACTGCGACCGACCCGCTCGACACGACGCCCGTGTTCGAGGGGGTCAACGGAACGGAGTCGCTGGCGCACCTGCGCGTGAACCACTCGGTCGCCGACGCCGACATCGAGAACGTCTCCTTCACGTTCAGGCTCTCACAGGAGCGTCTCTCGGAGATGGAGACGGCCCCGGAGAACGTCGCACTCTACCGATACCACGACGGCGAGTGGACTGAGCTTCCGACCGAGGTGCTGAACGTGACGGCCGAGGGCGTCGTCTTCGAGGCGCTGTCGCCGGGGCTATCGGAGTTCGCCGCCGGGGCGAAGCGACCGAAGTTCAAACTCGACGGCGCGACAGTCAGCGTCGAGAAGGTCACTGAGGGCGACACCATCGACGTGTACGTCACGGTGTCTAACCTCGGGAGTGCGAGCGGGCGCTTCCATGCCGACCTCATCCTCGACGACATCATCGTCGACAGCCAGGAAGTGAGCGTCGCGGCGGGCGGGGAGCGCCGCTTCGTCTTCGAGCGAGCGCTCGACAGGGCGGGGAGTTACGAAGTCCGCGTCAACGGTCTCGTCGCGGGTGAGGTAACGGTCGAGACTGTCGAGGCCGAGCAGAACCGTGAGGCGTACGCGGACGAGACGATCCAGCGCTCGACCAGTACGCCCGGGTCCCTCACCGCGCTCGACACCGTCCGTGTCGGGCCCGTCCCCCTGTCCGCTGCGGGCGTCGCGCTCGTCGCTGTCCTCGTCGTCTCCGCGCTCGCGGTCGCCCGCCGACGCACCGACTGACTATCCTTCGTCCTCGTTTTCGCTTCGACTGACCGCGTCTCACACGTCCGTCTCGTCGTCGCAGTCGGTGAGCGGGTCGTGGACGCCGAGGCGGTTCCTCGGCCCTCGACCTTTGACCCTTGACACCTGGCCCTCGGCCGGGCGTCGCGGTGGCCCCACGAACGACCGTCGGGTCAGCGGTCGGGTTGGTCGTACGGGGAGGGAGCCGTATCGAGTTCGATCGTCACGACGGTCCCCCGCGGCTCGGCCTGTTCGACGGTGAGGTGGCCGTCGGACCCGTCGACGACCCACTGGACGAGCCAGAGGCCGAGACCGCTGCCGTGGTCGAGCGCCGTCTCGTGCCCCCGTTCGATGACCTCGATCTCGTACGAGGGAATCCCCGGGCCGTTGTCGGCGACGGTGATGCGGAGACGGTCGTCTCCGAGCAACGCGAGCGAGACGTCGACATACGGCGTCTCGGCGTCGTTGTACTCACACGCGTTCTCGCAGACGTTCCGGAGCGCGGTGTCGATGCCCGAAATCGCGGACGCGTACGCCGGAATCGGCACGTCCGTCTCGAACCGAACGGCGGGGAACTCCGTCGAGAGGTCGTCCACGGCGTCGAGGAGTACCCTCCCCACGTTGACGGGTTCGGGTTCGGTGACGTCCGCCATCAGGTCCTGGGTCTCCCTGGCCGACTGACCGAGTTCGACGAGGGTACTGGCCCGCTTGTGGATGATCTCGGCGAGGTTCTGTGGGTCGCTCGCCTCACCCTTCCGGATCATGTCCGCGTACCCGAGGACTACGCCGAGGTCGTTGCGGAGGTTGTGTCGGAGGATGCGGTTGAGCACGTCGAGTCGCTGTCTCCGTCGTTCGAGGATGCGTTCGCGTTGGGACAGTTCACAGAGCAGGTCGTCGAAGCCGCAGGCGATGTCACGCCACTCGTCGCCGCCCGACAGCGAAATGTCGTGGTCGTACTGACCGCGCCCGGCGGCGTCGAACGCGCGCTTGAGCCGGTTCATCTGTGTGACAGTCGTCCGGTACTGCCAGCCGCCGACGACACTCACGATACCGAGCACGAGAACCAACCCCAGCGTCTGTGCCAACCCGACCTCGTTGAGCAGGGTATCGAGTCTCGTCCGGTCGCGCGTGATCCGGACCGTCCAGCCGGTGGCTTCGACACGCGCTTCCCCGGAGATGGTCCGCTCGAACGTCGGACCCGCCTGATACAGGGTCTCGTTCCCGGCGCGGACGGTGACCGCACGATGCTCCGAGGGGAGCGGCTGGAGTGGCGTGAGGAGCGTGCTCGTGTCGACGTACACTGCCGCCGCCAGCACGCCGACCGTCTCGCCGTCGTCGACGATCGGTGCACTGATGATCGCGACGTACTCTTCGGTCGAGGCGTACTCGGGGTCCGAGACGTAGATCCGCCCGGCGAGCGCCTCTCGCACGTACGGTTCGTCGCCGACGTCCGAGCCGATCGCCCGCTCGCGTGAGTCCTCGGTGACGTCGCCGTTGAAGGCGACGACCGTGCCGTTTGTCGCGACGACCTGCGCCGCGTAGAACCGGGAGTCGTCGATGAACTCCCGAGCGAAACGGTCGGAACGGTCGAACGACGAGGCGTCCGGACGCGAGGCGGCGAAGCCGACGAAGTCGCGCCGCTCCTCGACGGTCGCGTCGATCTGTGCCGCGACGACGGCCGCGGTCTCCTCCGCACGGTCGTGCTCGCGTTCGGTCGCCTGCTGCTTGTAGAGTTCGAGCCCGCCGTACAGGCTCGCTCCGAGGACCGACGCCAGAACCACGAGGACCACGACGAGTTTGGTTCGGAGCCTCATCAACGCTCAATAGCTGGGTGAGATGAACGGAAATGAAGGTTGCCGTGCAGACCCCACGTTTGAGAATCGGCCGTCGTCGTCGAGGTGATCCGGGAGCGCGCGAGACGCTCGGGGGGAAACGTCGGTTGAGCGGGGTGAGCGTCGGTGAGCGGCGAACCCGTCGGTCGTCAGCGGTTCGGACGCGTCAGCGATCGCTCGCGGGCGACCTCACATGTCGCTCCACGAGTCGATCGCGCGGGAGACGCTGGCCACGTCGGCGATCCAGCGGGTGGCGATGGCTTTCTTCAGGACGCGGGCGGGCGCTCCACCGAACACGTTGATCGGCACGCCGTCGACGTCGTGGGCGACGGCGTCCTCGCCGACGGAGACGACGGTCCCCTTGTCGTCGTGGGTCCACGTCTTCAGCGGCTGACCGCGGACGGCGCGGGCGAGGTTCTCGCCGGCGATGTCTGCGGCCTGCCAGGCGGCCTGTGCCGTCGGCGGCGCGATTGCGTCGGGGCCCTGTTCGACGAGGGCGGAGTCGCCGAGGGCGAACACGCGGTCGTCCGACGTCTGGAAGTCCGAGCCGGCGTGGACGCGGTTCGAGCGCTCGTCCTTGTCGACCTCGCAGGCGGCCATCTCGGGTTGGCCCGTGATGCCCCCGGTCCAGATGAATACGTCGTAGGGGAGCTCTTCGGGGTCTTCGTCCTCGCCGCCGCCGATGTAGATCGTCTCCTCGTCGACCTTGGAGACGAACTCGCCGCACATGATATTGATACCGCGCTCTTCGAGGCGGCGACGCAGCGCGCCCTGGAGTTCGGGGTCCATGTTCGGGAGCACCTGGTCGAGGCCCTCGACGAGGTGGAGGTCGAGGGGAGCGTCCTGTTCGTCGCGGAGCTCGGCGATCTCGCCGGCCGCCTGAATCCCGGAGAGCCCGGCCCCCCCGACGACGATGCTCGCGGGCTCCGTGGACGTCGCGGCCTCGGCGGCCTCCGTCACCTGCTGGTGGATCTCGCGGGCGTCGTCGAGACCCTTCAGTTCGAGCGAGTACTCTTCGAGCCCCTCGATGCCGTAGAAGGCGGTCGTGCTGCCGAGGGCGACGAGGAGGTAGTCGTATCCGAGTTCGGTGCCGTCCTCGAGCGCGACGGTTCGCTCGTCGACGTCGACGTCGGTGACGCGGCCCCTGACGAACTCCGTCGACGGCGTCTTCACCTCGTCGATGGGGATGGCGACCTTCGACTCGGCGCTCGGGGTGCTGATGCACCGGTGGACCTCGTGGAGGACGAGGTGATAGTCGTGTTCCGAGACCCACGTGATGTCGGCGTTACCGTCGAGTTCCTTCTCGAGGCGCTGTATCGCGCCCGTCCCGGCGTAGCCCGAACCGAGGACGACAACCTGCGTGCTCATGATTGTATCGTGGTGGGGATTCATCAGATAAAGGGATGTTGAAACGACGGCGGAATCCCTCACGAACGACCGTTAGTGAGCCTATATCGACAGTCCAGCGTGCCACTCGTTCACACCTGCTTCGCGTTTCACCTCGTCCATCCGCGCCAGGAGCGACACGGCGAGACTCGCCGTCTCGGACGCCCTCGACTCCCCTTCGGTCTGGAACTCCCCCGTCACCCTGTTGGCGAACACCGAACAGACCGCGCCCGCGCGGAGGCCGTAGAGGTTCGCGAGGGTGAGGATGGCGGAGGCCTCCATCTCGATGTTGGCGACGTTCGCCTCCCGGAGCTCCTCGACGAGCGTCTCCGACCCCGCGGCGACGAACCCTTCGAACCCCTTCCGGCCCTGGCCGGCGTAGAAGGCGTCGGCGCTCATCGTCAGCCCGACGTGGTAGTCGTAGTCGAGACGCTCGGCGGCGGCGACGAGGGCCGAAACCACCTCGTGAGACGCGACGGCGGGGTAGTCACTGCGGACGTACTCGTGGCTCGTCCCCTCCTGTCGGACGGCCCCGGAGGTGATGACGAGGTCACCGACGGCCATCCCCGGCTGGATCGCGCCGCACGAGCCCACCCGGATGAACGTGTCCGCGCCGACGCGAGCGAGTTCCTCGACGGCGATGGCGGTCGAGGGCGAGCCGATTCCCGTCGAAGTGACCGTGATGGGCGCGCCGTCGTAAGTTCCGGTGGCGGTACGGTACTCGCGGTGGTACGCCCGTTCTTCGAAGTCGTCCCAGAGGTCGGTGATGACGTCGACGCGCTCTGGGTTCCCCGGGAGGAGGACGGGACCCTCGACGTCGCCGGGGGAGAGTTCGACGTGGTACTGTACTTCGTCGTTGGGGTCTTCGGCGTCACCGGTCATGGCTTCCGTCGGTGGGGCGCGGACATATAAGCACGGTGTGGGCGGAATGCGAGCTCCCGGTGTTTATCACCGCGCGCCGGGAAGGGGGGGACACCGACGACGACCCGTGATGGATCTCACGACGACCGTCATCGAGCTCGTCCGTCTGTACGGCCCGCTGGCGCTGTGTCTGTTCGTCTTCTGCGAGACGTCGATGCTCTTCCCGTTCCTGCCGAGCGAGGTCATCGTCCCGGCCGCCGCGGTGCTCCTCGTCACGGACTTCGCCTCGTTTCTCGCCTTCGTCGCCGCCGCCGGCGTGGGCGGTACGGTCGGTGCCTTCGTCCCGTTCCTCGTGAGCTCTCGGGCGGACGTCGGTGAGTGGGGGTGGCTACAACGGTACGTCCGCGTCTCCGAGGACCGGGTCGAACGGTCGCAGGCGTGGTTCCACCGGTGGGGCCAGTCGTCGGTGCTGTGGGGGCGCTTTCTCCCCGTACTCCGCTCCGTCATCTCGATCCCGGCCGGCCTCGCCGGAATGTCCTCGACGAGATTCGGCGTCTTCACCGCCGTCGGGACAGTCGGCTTCTACGCGGCCACCGGCGGACTGGTCTACTACGGACGGCAGGAGCCGCTGTTCGCGGCGGCCGTCGCGTTCGCGGGCGACAGACCCATCCTCACCGCGGTCGGGCTCCTCGCGGCGCTCGGCTTCGGATCGCTCGTCGAGTGGTGGCGTCGGACGCGACGGGACTGACGGCGAGCGCGCCCTCGCGGGTACGTCACCCGCCGAAGCCCACGCCGAGGACGAACACGACGAAGACGGTGACGAGCACGCTCGGCACGAAGACGGCGACGAACACCAGGGTGCTCCAGTCCAGCACGGTTCGACCGTCGAGCGCGCCGAACGGCAGCATGTTGAACGCCGCGAGGAAGAGGTTGATCGCCACGCCTCTGGAGCCGACGAGTTCGAGGAAGCCGCTGCCGGCCAGGGCGCCCGCGAGGAGGACGGGGACGAACACGACGGCGAGCGCGAGGTTCACCGCGGGGCCGGCCAGCGCGATGAGACCGTGTTCTTTATCTGATAAGACGCCGCGGTGGTAGACTGCGCCGGGGGCGGCGAAGATGAACCCGGCGAGCGCGCTCACGACGGCGAGAAAGAGCATGCCGTAGTCGGCGCGGAACTCCGCGACCTGGCCGAAGCGGACCGCCACGACTTTGTGCGCGAGTTCGTGGAGGAGAAAGCCCAGTCCCGCGGTCAGGAGGCTCACGAGGACGGCGACGGCGAATCCGCCGCGCGAGAGCAGCGTCATGAGGCCCCCACCGCCACCGGCGAAGAAGACGGCGAACGCCACGCCGAGCGCGACCCACGCGAGCGCGAGGTCACGGAGTTCGCGGCTCGAGAAGGTGAGGGCGTCTCCCACGCTCACGAGACTGCCCTCCAGAGGAGGTCGGCGCTGTTGGTCGCCCCGTCAAGCATCAGTCGGGTGACGGCGTCGACGCCTCCCAGGTCGGCCGCGAACAGCGGAAGGACGTACGCGACGAAGAGGAGGCTCGCGACGATGCTGCCGACGTTCGTCATGGCGACGACCATGATGAGTCGGAAGAGCGGAACGTCGAACATGTCGGAGACGATCTCTCGAATCGAGCGCGTCTCGTCCGCGAGTAGTTCGTTGAGGCGGCTGATGTCGGCCACGTTCACGGGAGCGTGCCGCAGTTCCATGTATCCGGTGAACCATCCCGGTGCGAGCAGCGGATTGACCGAGGTGAGCCACGCGACTGCGCCGCCGACGGCCGCCGAGAGCCACCGCGCGCCCGCCAGTTTGGCCCCCGCGGCGGCGAAGAGGCCGTTGATGAGGAACCACGCGGCGAACACCCGGAGGAGGAAGCCGTTTCTCACCCCCGCCATCGCTAAGAGGACGAAGAAGCCGACGAACACGACCGAGAGCCCGATCCCGACGATCTTCCCCCACGGGATTCCCCGCTTCTGCGGCACGCCGACGAGCGACTCCATCGGTGGGAGCGTCTCCGGGCGTTCGAGATAGGACTCGATGCCGGCGCGGTGGCCCGCGCCCACGACGGCGACGACGTGCGCGCCGTTCTGCCGGAGCGCCACGAGCTGATGGGCGATGTACGCGTCGCGTTCGTCGATGAGCGCCTCCGCGCCGCCCGGGGAGAACGCGCGGAACTCCTCCATCATGACGCTCACCACGTCGGCGTCGGTGAGGTCTTCGATGTCGAACTCCTCGACGTCCTCGTACGAGCCGAGGCCGAGCCAGTGAGCGACGAACCCACAGAGCCCGCCAGCGGCGACGCCGATCGCGATACCGATCGCGAGGCTCCCGACGGTGCTGACGAGGAACGGGCTCAGACGGTCGACCAGCGGGGCCGCCAGTCCGAGTCCGACGCCACCGACGAGACCGACGGCGAGACCGCCACCGAGCCCGACGAGCAGCGCGTCGTCGCCGTCGGTGAAGCCCTCCGCGAGCGTCTGGAGCGCCAAGCCGGCGGCGACGGCGACGATCACGCCGCCGGTCACGCGACCGAGGACGAACGGCGTAATGCCGATCGACCCGCCGAAGAGGCCGACGAGCGGTCCGACGAGCACCCCGGCCAGGAGGCCGACCACGACACCGACTGCGCGGGCGTCCGAGACGCCGAAGGCGAGGCCGCCGGCCATGCGGAACTTCTCGACGACGGACATCCGCGCCCAGAAGCGCTGGATGGTGGTCTGGATGTCGCGGTCGACCAGGGCGACGTCGATTTCCTCCTCCTCGGCGGTGTCGACCGCGGCGAGCATGTCCGCACCCGGGGAGATGTCGAACTTCTCGCCCAGCTGGGCCTGAACATATGAAAGCATCCAGTAAGCGATGAACTGGAACACCGTGTTCCCCGAGAGGAGGTCGCTCGGTTCGATGTCGTCCGGGGTACCGCCTCTCATCTGCCGGTAGCGCCCCTCGTCCAGTTCGACGGCGACGACGTCCGGACGCTCGGCGCGGATCGTCTCTTCGACCTCGGCCACGCTCTCTTTCGAGACGTGGGCGGTCCCGACGACCTGCACCCGTCCCGCCTGCGGAGAGGGGGCCGCGTCCTGACTCATTGCCCGCTTTTTCCGTCGGCGACTCATACGCTTGTCGGTACTTTATTATCGGCTGGGAGTGGCCCGCATAGCATGAACCTCACCGCGCACGCCCCGACCGAGCGCCACGAGGTGGCACTCGCCTGTCTCCGAGCGGGAATCGAGGCCGCCCATCCCGAACGCGTCCTGGAGTCATCGCTCCGCCTCGACGGGGACTCCCTCTCCGTCGGGGAGGCCGTCTACGACCTCTCGGGCTTCGAGCGGTGCCTCGTCGTCGGTGGCGGAAAGGCCGCCGCGGGCGTCGCCGAGGCTCTCGAACGGGTCCTCGGCGACCGTATCGACAGGGGGGCGGTCGTCACCTACGACCCCGGTGACGGGAGTCGAATCGAACACCTCCCGGGCGACCATCCGGTCCCCTCCGAGGAGGGGGTCGAGAGCACACAGCGCGTCGTCGACCTGCTGAGCCACGCTGACGCGGAGACGCTCGTCCTCTGTGTCGTCACCGGCGGCGCGAGCGCCCTCCTGCCCGCGCCGGCGGAGGGAATCGCGCTCTCGGACCTGCAGGAGACGACCGAGCGACTGCTGGAGAGCGGCGCGGACATCGGCGAGATGAACGCCGTCCGCAAGCACCTCTCGACGCTGAAGGGGGGCGGACTGGCCCGCCTCGCCGCCCCGGCCACCGTGGTCTCGCTCGTCTTCTCCGACGTGGTCGGCAACGACCTGAGCGTCATCGCGTCCGGACCGACAGTCGCCGACGAGACGACGTACGACGACGCGCTCGCCGTGCTCGACCGGTACGACGTCTCGGTGCCCCAGTCGGTGCAGGAACGGCTCGAACGCGGGACGGAGGGAGCGGTCGAGGAGACGCCGAAGCCGGGAGATCCGGTCTTCGACCGCGTCGACAACCACGTCCTGGCCGACGGCTTCACGGCGCTCGATGCCGCCCGCGAGGAGGCCGACGAGCGCGGGTTCGAGACGCTCGTGCTCTCCTCGCGGGTCCGCGGCGAGGCCCGCGAAGCGGCGAAGACCCACGTCGCCGTCGGCGAGGAGGCGCTCGCGACGGGCGAACCGCTCGACCCGCCCGCGGTCGTCCTCTCCGGCGGCGAGACCACGGTGACGGTCCGGGGAGCCGGCGAGGGCGGGCCGAACCTGGAGTACGCGCTCTCTGCGGCGGTGGAGCTCTCCGAGAGTGACCTGGGACACGCCGTCCTCGCGAGCGTCGACACCGACGGCAAGGACGGCGGGACGGAGGTGGCGGGCGCCGTCGTCGACGAGCGGACGCTCGAAGCGAGAGGGGACAGAGAGGCGGCCCGCGACGCGCTCGGCCGGAACGACGCCCTGCCGGCGCTTGACGAGCGCGACTGCGTCGTCAGGACCGGGCCGACGGGAACGAACGTCAACGACCTGCGGGTGCTCGTCCTCGAGCGGGAGTGATTCGATCGCACTTCGACCGCGGGCGACCGAACGTGACGCTACTGCGGCGCGGAGAACGTCCGGTTACACTCTACGCAGCCGTAGACGTGGTCGTCGTCGCGTTCGCGGCGCTCTTCGGTCTCGACGCTCCCGCAGTACGGACAGATGAGGCCGTCGTCTCGGAGTACCATCTGAGAGGATCTGAGGACTGCTCCCCGGTATAGCTAGCGGTGCCGCTCGGTCGTCTCGGTCCCTGACCCGATGGCACACTGACCAACAAGATTGTGCTCTCCGAGGGAGTACGGGTGGTATGGCCCGCCTCCTGCCCTCCCTCTCGTCGTCGGCACCGGACGACGCCTCGCCGCGCGTCATCGGTCTCGACTCGGCCGACGCCGACGACCTCATCGGTGCGCTCTCTTCGCAGACCGCTCGCCGCATCCTCGCCGTCCTCCACGAGGAGCCCGCTTCCGCCTCCGAGATCGCGTCACAGGTCGACAGTTCGCTCCAGAACGTCCAGTACCACCTCGGCCGGATGGAGGACGCCGGTCTCGTCGAGGTGTTCGAGACCGTGTACTCCGAGAAAGGCAGAGAGATGAAGGTGTACACGCCGAGCGACAAACCGCTCGTCGTCGTGGCGGCACGGGAGTCGGAGACCAGCAGCCTCCGCGACGCCCTGACGCGACTGCTGGGCGCGGTCGGGGTGCTCGGCCTCGTCAGCCTGTTCGTGCAGTTCCTCCTCGGCAGGAGACCCGCACAGAGCGCGGCGACGAGCGCCGACAGCGCCGAGGGTGCCCGAATCGCGGCCGAGACGACCGCGACAGCCGCGACTGGGCTCCCGCCGGGACTGCTCTTCTTCCTCGGCGGGCTGGTCGTCATCCTCGGGACCTTCGTCGTCTGGTGGTATCGCTCACGCTGAGCGTGCGTCGGTCGGGATGGAGTAGACGTGTCGCGACTGGGTGTGAGCGTGTCAGTTCGTGAGCGTCGTCGAGAACACGGGGCTCGCGCTCGTTCGTCGCGCGCCGCCGCACCACTACGTGACGGGGCGGTGTCGCGTGACGTCGCGCGGTCTCACCACTGTGACTCACGCGCGAGGTCTTCGTGAGGGGACCGAACGAAGGCTCGAAGCGACGCAGTCGCTTCGGTGGCTGACTGAACGAACGGAGTGAGTGAGGGAATCGGGTGGGGAGAGCGTGGCTCACCGCGCCCGTGAGCCGTGCGGTCCTCTACGCCGTCACGGACTGGTCTTCTACGCCGTCACGGACTCGACCGACGTTCTCTACGCCAACTCGACCGACGTTCTCTACGCCATCACGTTACTCGAGAGACACGCGCCGGGCATCCCGCTCGACCGCTCGCTAGATCCCCCCGTCGAACGAGCCACATCGGGCGTGGGAGTAGCTATTCATACCTACACGTCAAAGGGACCGCTATGAACCACGAGGCCGAGGTCAAGGGTATCGGCGTCGGCATGAGCGACGACGGGTCGAACGTGCCCGCGGTTATCCTCTCGGCGCGCGACGACTTCCTTCCGATCGTCATCACGGCGGATCAGGCACAGGCTATCCAGCTCGCGCTCTCCGCCGAACCGTTCGAGCGACCGCTCACCCACGACCTGCTGGTCGACATGATCACCGAGTTCGGCGGCGCGATCGACTCCGTTCGTATCGACGATCTCGCCGACGGCACCTTCTACGCGAAGGTCGACGCCGAGCGGTACGAGGACGGCGAGCCACGCAAGTTCGTCTTCGACGCCCGTCCCTCCGACGCCATCGCGCTCTCGGTGCGCGTCGACTGTCCCATCATGGTCTCCGACAGCGTCCTCGACGCGGCCGGTCAGCCCCCCTCACAGTTCGACATCGAGAACGACGAGGACGACTTCGCCCGCTGAACGCCGTCGAGAACGAACGTGACCGCCGTCGACCCGTCTTTCTGCCCGACCTGTGGAACCGCCCTCGAGACGCGCTCGGTCGAGGGATGCGACCGGGCGTACTGTTCGGCCTGCGAGGAGGTCGTCTGGCGGAATCCCGTGCCGACTGCCGCCGCGGCCGTCGTCGACGAGAGCGAGCATCCGCCGGCGGTACTTCTCGTCCGTCGGTCACGGCCGCCCGACGCGGGCGAGTGGGGCCTCCCGGCGGGGTTTCTCGAACACGGCGAGCACCCGCGCGTTGCCGCCGCGCGCGAACTCCACGAGGAGACGGCCCTCCGGGTCGCCCCCGAGGCGCTCGCCCTCTTCGACGTCGACGACCTGGTCCACCCGAGCGATCGACACCTCGTGAGCGTCGCCTACGCCGTCTCGCGCGACGGGACGACCGGCGATCCGGTCGCCGGGAGCGACGCACGCGACGCGAGGTTCTGGACGCTCGACGATCTCGCCGCTGCCGGGGAGACGCTCCGGGACGTCGACCGCGAACGCGTCCAGCGGGCGGTCGACGCCGTATCCTGCCCCGAGGGTCACGTTTGAGTACCGGCCACCCAACGCCTTCCCCATGAGCGACGAGACCGCGACGCTGGCGGAGTCTCACACCGAGATGACCGAGTACCTCCTTCCGAACGACACGAACGACCTCGGCCGGGCGCTAGGCGGGGCAGTCCTCCACTGGATGGACGTCTGCGGCGCGATCGCGGCGATGCGCTTCTCGAACAGGCAGGTGGTGACGGCGTCGATGGACCACGTCGACTTCATCTCGCCTATCGACCTCGGCGAGGTCGCCGTCATCGAGGGCTACGTGTTCGACGTCGGCCGGACGAGCATCGACGTGAAGGTCGACGTCCGCGCGGAGAACCCCCGCAGCGGCGACACCCGGAAGACGACGACCTCCTTCTTCACGTTCGTCGCCCTGGACGAGGAGGGGACGCCAACCGGGGTCCCCCGACTCGACTGCCCGACGGAGGCCGAGACCGGACTCCGCGAGGACGCGCTCGCCGAACGCCGAGCGCAACTGGAGACGGTCATCGAGCGGATGGAGGAGTGACTATTCGGGAGGCGGACGCGCGCCGAGTTCGAACGAGACCGTCCGCTCCTCCCCGTCGCGCAGGACTCGAACGTCGAGCGTGTCGCCCGGGCGGGTCCGGATCGCGAGGTGGGTCGCCAGCGCGGCCTCCGTCGGCGTCGGCCGACCGTCGAGCGCCAGTATGACGTCACCGCCGACGGGGACGCGCTGGCCGAGCGCCGTCTCCTCCCGCTGACTTCCCCGGAGTGCTCCGGCGGCCGGGCCGTCGGGGAGCACGCTCGCGACGAAGACTCCCTGGACCTGTCCGTGGTCGTTCGCCTGCGCGACGGCCGGAACGACGTTGAGCAGGCGGACGCCCATGTACGCGTGGTCGTACTCCCCGCGCTCGATCAGCGCGGGGACCACCTGCCGGGTCAGCGCCGCGCTGATGCCGAAGTTGACGTTCTCGCCCTGGCCGGAGTTGATGACTGCGACGACGTCCCCACTCAGCGAGACGAGCGGCCCGCCGGAGTTGCCGGGGTTCACCGCCGCGTCGGTCTGGACCGCGTCGGGGATGCTGAAGCCGGTCTGACTCGGCAGCGAGCGGTCGACGCCACTTACGATCCCCGCCGACACCGACCCGCCGAGGCTGAAGGGCGCGCCGAGCGCGACCACCTGCGTCCCGATGGGGGGCTCCTCGTCGACGAGCGCGAGCGGCGGTGCTGTCTCCGGTGTGTCGACTCTGAGCACCGCGAGGTCGCTGTAGACGTCGGTTCCTCTGATTTCGGCGTCGGCCCAGGTGCCGTCGTGAAACCGGACGCGGACGGTTCGGCCCCCGGCGACGACGTGCTGGTTCGTGACGACGTGTGACCCGTCGGGGTGGACGAACCCCGATCCCTGTCCCAGGGGGCCGCCGGGCCCGTAGACGCGGACGAGCACCACGGAGGGGATGGTCTCCTCGTAGACGGCGGTGTAGCTGTCCTCCGCGGTCGACGCGCGCTGAGCGGAGCCCGCGGCGGTCGGAGACGCTGTGGGCGTGTCGGGTGGGGTAGTCCCGGGCGCGTCAGTTTCGGACGCCTCGGTCGTGGTGCGACTCGGCGCTGAGCAGCCGGCGAGACTCGCGCCCGCGGCGGCGACGAGTCCGAGCACCTGTCGGCGGGAGGCGAAGGGACCAGGTGGGTCAGAAGCCATCTCCTTCGAGGAGAAGAGGCCGGCGGCGATGAGCCTTGGGGCGTGCGCGACGCGTATGCAGGGCAGCGTGTGTTCTTTTCGGGGGGCACGAGCGGCGGCGTCAGTATCGAGATGGACGAAGTCGTCGGTCGTGCGACGAGTGGAGTCGTCGGTGGTGCAGTGAGAACAGGGACGACCGCGCGACCCACGGGCGCGGTGGATCACAGCCACACCCACCGGAACGACGGCTTGGGAGGCTCGTGGCATCAGCACCCTGGCGCTCTCGCGGCCTTCGTGCGGTCGACGCCACTCGTCGCAACCCACACAGGTTCCACGATTCGCGGATCGCTCACTCTCACGTCGTCCACCCCCGCGAGAGACACCCTTTACTCCCGCCACCACTCACACCCACCCATGCTCGACGTACCCACGCCGGAGCCGCCGACGCTCAGACAGGTCGACCCGAACGAGTACGAGGACGCCGAGGTCGGCGGCGACGACTACCACCGCGACGACTTAGAACGGTTCCTCCACGACGGGGCGTGGGAGGAGGCCTTCGAGCAGTGGGCCGCCACCGCGGACCTCTCCGCCGAGGAGTGGGCCATCGCCGAGGACCTCGATCTGGTCTCTCGGTTCGACTTCTTCTGGGACTCGTTCGCGGACCGGGTCGGCTACCACGCGCCCGGCATTCCCGAGGACTGGAAGGAGCGACAGCTCCACCCCGACCTCACCTCGTGGGGTCAGGTGTCGGGCATCAACGCCGGGCTGACCGAACTTGGGCAGGTCGTCTGCGACGTCCTGAAGGACGAGTACGTCGACTGGGAGTCCGAGTACGAGGCACCCGACGACCTCCCCGACTTCTCGTAACAGCCGTCAGACGGACGCAAGACGGCTATCGGGCCTGACAATCCGAGCGTCGGATTTATCCACTCGTTCGGTGCACCGATGGGTGATGACCCACACAGTGTCGACAGACCCTCTCCGAGCGCAACTCTTCGAGACCTTCGGTCCCGCGACGTTCCCCGTGCAACGACCGGCGGAACTCCTCCCCGTCATGGTGGACGGACGGGACGTGTTCGTGGCCGACGACCGCGAGTTCGCCGCGCTCGAACTCGCGCTCACCGTCGGCGAGTACCTCCAGTTCCCCTACGAGGCCGCGGACGACCTCGTCGACGACATCGTCACCGCGCTCGGTCGGCCGATGCGGGGATAGCCGTCCGACACGGAGCCGCTCACCACCAGCGTTTTTCGTCGACACGTCGAACCGCGGACCGATGCGCCGCCGTGCCCTCCTCACCAGCGCCGCCCTCGGTCTCGCCGCGAGTTCCGGATGTCTCGGAGACGTCTGTCAGACCGTCTCGGGCGACATCCGACACGACCACGCGTACGTGGGGTCCGCCCGGCCAGCACGCGCTTCGTCCGGGGTGGGCTCACGCCCGTCCCCGACGACCGGTTCCGCGCGTGGCTGTTCCCCGAAGCGCCGCCGAACGACGCGTCCGTGTTCACCGACGCCCGCGGAGCCGAGGAGCAGCACCGGTGAGACCCACCGTCGCGCCGATCGAACGGCGTCGGCGGTCTGCGGCAGTCGACGACCATCGAGCGACGGTCGCCGTCTGTTCCGTTCACTCTCCAACCCCCGAGTGTACTCCGAACGACCACGTGACGTCTGCGGGTTTCAATGGTGGTAAGAGGTGGGTCGAATTTGGGGAAAGCCTCTTTATTACATCATCCTCCGACGCGGATGAGGACATGACAGACAAGTCACGCAGAGACGTGCTTCGCACGCTCGGGGGTGTTGCAGTCGTCGGCGGGCTCGCGGGCTGCTCGTCGAACCAGAGCGGCTCGGGAGGCTCCGCCGGTGGGGAGTCGACGGCGACGGCGACCGAGACGCCGATGTCGACGTCGACCGAGATGGAGACCGAAACGGAGAGCGAAACCGCGACGGAGGAGTCGGCGACGGCGATGCTCCGCGTGGCGCACCTCTCCCCCGACGCGCCGAACGTCGACGTCCTCGTCGACGGGTCGGCCGTCCTGGAGGACGTCCCCTTCGGTGCCGTCAGCAGCTACCTCGACGTGCCCGTCGGCACCCGGACGGTGACCATCACCGCGGCGGGCGACCCCTCGACCGTCGCGTTCGAGGGCGACCTCGACGTCCCGGAGGGGGCGTTCACCGTCGCCGCCGTCGGCGACCTCGCCGAAGAGACGTTCCAGCCGCTCGTCCTCTCGGACGAGAACACGGTTCCGGCCGACGACACCGCACGGGTCCGCGTCGTCCACGCCTCGCCGGACGCGCCGGCGGTCGACATCACGGCCGACGGGAGCGCCCTGTTCGACGGCGTCTCATACCAGGATGCGGGGTACACCGAGGTCCCCGCGGGGACGTACACGCTGAACGTCCGCGGCGACACCGACTCGAACGACGGCGAGGCGGTGGCGTCGTTCGACGTCGAACTCAACGGCGGGACGGTGTACACCGTCTTCGCCGCCGGCTACCTCTCGCCGGACGACGAACCCGCCGGGACCTCGTTCCAGCCCATCGCGACGGCCGACGCCGGTGCGGGGGGCGGTGGCATCGTCCAGGACATGGGCGACGGAGGGATGGGCGGCATGGACGGCGTCTCGCTCCGCGTGGCCCACCTCTCCCCGGACGCGCCGAACGTCGACGTCCTCGTCGACGGGTCGGCCGTCCTGGAGGACGTCCCCTTCGGAGCCGTCAGCGACTACCTGTCGCTCTCGGCGGGGTCACACCAGGTGACGATTCGGGCCGCGGGCGATTCGAGCACCGTCGTGTTCGACCAGTCGCTCGACCTCGAAGCGGGGGCGTACACCGCCGCGGCGCTCGGTGAACTGGCGGAAGACGCGGAGAACGGCTTCACGGTTCAGCTGTTCACCGACGACATCTCCGCGCCCGCGTCGGATACGTCCCGACTCACGCTGGTCCACGCCTCGCCGGACGCGCCGGCGGTCGACGTCACGGTCGAATCCTCCGGCGACGTCCTGGTCGACGGGGCGGCGTTCGGAGACGCCGCGACGGTCGAGGTGCCCGCCGGGTCGTACACGCTCGAAGTGCGCGGCGACACGGAGTCGAACGATGGCGACGTGGTCACGACGTTCGACGTCACCGTCGAGGGCGGGACGGCGTACACCGCGTTCGCCCAGGGGTATCTCACGCCCGACGACGAGCCCGCGTCCGCGAGCTTCGACCTGGGCGTCGTCGCCAACAACTGACCGGATCATGACACAGTCGACATACGCGGTCCGCGTTCGAGCCACCCCCGACCAGGCGAGAGAGCGACTCCGAGCCGCTCTCGCGGGGTCGCGCGGAGGAGACAACCGTCGACGGATCGTCCGCGCGCTCGCCGAACGACCGCGGAACGCGAACCGCCTCGCCGGCGACCTGAGCCTCGACTACAAGACCGTCCGACACCACCTCTCGGTCCTGGGGGAGGCGGACGCGGTGACCCGAGGCGGGGACCGCTACGGGGCGGTGTACCTCCTGACGCCGCAGCTGAGAGGGCACTGGGACGTCCTCGAGGCGGTCGGTGACGGCGACGACAGCGCCGAAGACTGACGGCACGCCGGCCGCGACCTGCGACCGCGGTGCAGGATTAAGTCCTCTGAGCGCCTCCCTCCGACGTGTCGCGTGGTACCGCGTCCCGTGGTGTTCGCGCCTGGATACTCCTCCTCGTAGCGGCGCTCCTCGTGAGCGGATTGTCCAGCGCTGCGCCGGGGACGACGTCGGACGTCCAACCGGCCACACAGTGTGGCTTCGCCGACGGGAGTCCGAACCCGACCGCTACGACCCACCGCCACGACTTCGGCGAGGTCGTCGTTGGTCGTACAGAGACGCAAACGGTTTCCTCGGGCGACGTGCGCGCCGGTGGCTGGGGCGCGGACGCGACCGTCACCGTCGAGGGGGCGGACGCCGGACAGTTCCGCGCGCGTGCCGTGACCGAGGCGACCACGGGGAAAGAGGGGACGCTCCAGGTCTCGTTCGCCCCGACCGCACCCGGCCCGAAGCGCGCGTGGGTGGTCGTCGAGAGCGACGCACCGGTCGTCCACTGTCTCGTCGGCACGGCCGTCGTCGCCGGGGCGAGCAAGGGCGGGAGCGAGAGCGGTGGAGCGGGTGACGGGAGGGGCGCGGGCGGGCGGGGAGCGAGCGGGTCGGCCGCCGAAACCGCGGGTACGGGTTCTGGCGGCGGGAAGGTGACCGACGCGGTGCGGGGGTTCGGTCGGGAGTTCGTCGGCTCCGTCACCCGCGGTGTCGTGAGCGTCGTCACCCTCGAATTCGCCCGAGACGCCGCTGTCGGGGCCGGTCTCGCGTGGGCCGAGGGTGACGGCCTGGCGGGGAAGGCGGTCAGCCTCGCGGGGTACGTCGCCTCCGGCGTCGACCCGACGGCAGGGGTCCGGAAGGGGGTCCCAGCCGCGCTCGCAGCCTGGCGCGCGGGTGACTTCGAGGGGGCGGGTAGAGCGCTGTTCGGCGTCGTCGAGAGCGTCGTCTTCACCGGCGCGGCTGCCGCGGGCGCGTGGGAGGGCTCGAAGCGGGCCAGGGCGTTCGCTCACGACCGCCGCGGGGCGGCCTCCCACCCGACGGCGAGGGATGACAGGTCGAGAGCGCCCTCGTCGGGGGACTACCGGGCGTTCACCGCCAGTATCGACGCCGTGTTGGGGTCGAATTCCGGGAACCGGGCGCGCGAGGACGGCGGTGAGACGTCGCGAAGCGACCCTTCCGCCGTCGACGACGGAGCACCCGGGCGGACCCCTTCGTCGACCGAGGGAGCGATGTCGGGGAGCGGCTCGTCGCCGGCGGACCTCCCGGGCGCGTCGGGCGAAGGAGACCCCGACGCCACCGGCGGTGACAACCGTGACCGCGAGCACGACGACCGCCGCGAACTCGCCTGAGCCGTCCCGTGAGAACACCACCGTTTTGATATACGTCCACGGGTAGGAACGAGTATGAGTATGGACACGGGTGAGGTCTCCGACCAGTACACGCCCGCGGACGTCGAGGGCGAGGTCGAGAAGTACTGGGACGCTAACGACGCGTACGAGGCGACGAAGGAGGCACACGCCGACGATCCGTCGTTCTTCTTCGTCGACGGGCCGCCGTACACCTCCGGGCAGATGCACCTCGGGACGGCGTGGAACAAGACCCTCAAGGACGCCGTCATCCGCCGCAAGCGGATGGAGGGATTCGACGTGACGGACCGGCCGGGCTACGACATGCACGGCCTCCCGATCGAGGTGAAGGTCGAGGAGGAACTCGGCTTCGAGTCGAAGAAGGACATCGAGGAGTACGGGATGGAGGCGTTCATCGAGGAGTGCAAGTCCTTCGCCGAGCGCAACCGCGAGAACATGGACGAGGACTTCCAGTCCATCGGGGCGTGGATGGACTGGTCCGACCCGTACAAGACCATCTCGCCGGAGTACATGGAGGCGGCGTGGTGGGCGTTCTCGAACGTCCACGAGAACGGCCTCGTCGAGCGCGGCAAGCGCGCCATCAACCAGTGTCCCCGGTGTGAGACGGCCATCGCCGACAACGAGGTCGAGTACCACGAGATCGAGTCCCCCTCCATCTACGTGAAGTTCCCGCTGCAGGGGAGGGAGGGGAGCCTCGTCATCTGGACGACGACGCCGTGGACCCTCCCCGCGAACACCTTCGTGGCCGTGGACGCCGAGATGACGTATCAGGCGGTTCGCGCCGAGAAAGGAGGAGAAAGCGAGGTTCTCTACCTCGCCGAGCCCTGCGTCGAGGAAGTGCTGAAGAAGGGTCGTTACGAGGAGTACGAGGTCGTCGAGGAACTCACCGGCGAGGAGATGGTGGGCTGGGAGTACGCCCATCCGCTCGCCGAAGAGGTGCCGGACCACGCGAGTTTCGAGGGCGCGGGGGAGGTGTACACGGCCGACTACGTCGAGGCCGACCGAACGGGACTGGTGCATTCCGCGCCCGGACACGGTCAGGAGGACTTCGAGCGCGGGCGCGAACTCGGCTTGGAGATCTTCTCGCCCGTCAGGGGGAACGGGACGTTCACCGACGCGGGAGGGAAGTACGCCGACACGTTCGTCCGCGACGCCAACGACGACATCATCGCGGACCTCGACGCCCGCTCGCTGCTGTTGCACTCGGGGACGCACCACCACCGCTACGGACAGTGCTGGCGGTGTGACACGGACATCGTCTTCCTCGCGACCGACCAGTGGTTCATCACGGTCACCGACGTCAAGGAGCAGTTGCTAGAGAACATCGAAGAGTCGGAGTGGTTCCCCGACTGGGCGCGCGACAACCGCTTCCACAACTTCGTCGCCGACGCCCCCGACTGGAACGTCTCCCGGCAGCGCTACTGGGGTATTCCGCTCCCCATCTGGGTCCCGAGAGGCGAGGAGTACTCGACGGAGGACATCCTCGTCGTCGGGACGCGCGAGGAACTCGCAGAGCGGGTCGACCAGGACATCGATCCCGACGAGATCGACCTCCATCGCCCCTCGGTCGACCCGTTGACCATCACCGAGGACGGCACGACGTACGAGCGCGTCCCGGACGTCTTCGACGTCTGGATCGACTCCTCGGTGGCGACGTGGGGGACGCTCGGGTACCCCTCATCTACCCAAGCGTTCGACGAGCTGTGGCCCGCCGACCTCATCATCGAGGCCCACGACCAGACGCGGGGGTGGTTCTGGTCCCAGCTCGGGATGGGGACGGCCGCCGTCGGTGAAGTGCCCTACAAACGGGTGCTGATGCACGGTTTCGCCAACGACAGCGAGGGTCGGAAAATGTCGAAGTCGCTCGGCAACATCGTCACGCCCGAGGAGGCCATCGAGCGGTTCGGCCGCGACCCGCTCCGCGCGTATCTGCTCTCGCACAACCAGCACGGCGAGGACCTCGCGTTCGAGTGGGACGGATTGGGCGAAACCCAGTCGAAGCTCAACATCTTCTGGAACGTCTTCCGATTCCCGCTGTCGTACATGGAACTCGACGGGTACGACCCCTCCGAAGCGAGCCTCGCTGACGGCGAACTCACCGTCGTCGACGAGTGGGTACTCTCTCGGCTCCAGAGCGTGAAGCAGGACGTCGAGGACGCCTGGGCCGAGTACCGCGTCCACGACGCGCTCAGTTCGGTCCTCGAATTCGTCACCGCGGACGTCTCGCGCTTTTACGTGAAGGCCATCCGCGAGCGCATGTGGGAGGACGAAGATTCGGACTCCAAACGCGGAGCGTACGCCACCCTCTCGGTCGTCCTCGACGAGGTGGTCCGGCTCCTTGCGCCCTTCACACCGTACATCACCGAACGGATGTACCAGCGGCTCGACGGTTCCGAGACGAGCGTCCACGCCCTCTCCGCTCCCGAGGTGGACGAGACGCTCCACCAACCCGACCTGGAGGCAGAGATGGCCGTCCTCAGACGAGTCGAGGAGGCCGCGGCGAACGCCCGCCAGCAGGGGGGAAGAAAGCTCCGGTGGCCCGTCCCGCGCGTCGTCGTCGAGTCCGAGGACGAGGGCGTGAGAGCGGCGGTCGAGTCGCTCTCGGACCTGCTCTCGGAGCGAGTCAACGCCCGGGAGATCGAAGTGTGCGAGGCGTTCGACGAACTCGTCGAGTACGCCGAACCACAGATGGGCGTCATCGGCCCCGAGTTCGGTGCCGACGCCCAGAAGATCATGAGCGCGGTCGAGGGTGCCACGCGGGACGAACTCGCCGACGAGACGTTGTCGGTCGTGGTCGACGGCGACGAGTACGAACTCACCGCGGAGATGATCGAGTGGCGCTCGAAGCCCCCCGAACACGTCTCGGGAGCCGACTTCGAGTCGGGGACGGTGTACGTCGACACGAGCCTCACGGAGGAGATCGAGGCCGAGGGGTACGCCCGCGACGTCGTTCGGCGAATCCAGGAGATGCGAAAGCGTCTCGATCTGGCCGTCGACGAGGAGATCACCACCGCCGTCGACGTCGCCGACGACCACGTCGCCGACCTCGTCGACCGCCACCGCGACCTCATCGCCGAGGAGACCCGGACCGAGGCGTTCGTCGACTCGGCCGAAGGGATGGACCTCGTCGAGGAGTGGGACGTCGAAGGGGTCTCCGTAACCATCGGGATCGACCGACTCGAAGCGACCGAGACGGCCGCGTAACGCGGGGCAGTACCTGTCGTCCGTCGGGACGGTCGTTCCGACTCATTCTTCACGACAAACACTTTTCACCTCGTTCTCCGTCTGGAAGCACGCAGCATGAAGAAACTCATCAACGAACCGGCGGACGTGGTGGACGAGATGCTCGATGGGATGGTCGCGGCGTACCCCGACCGGGTACGGCGGCTCGACGGAATCGAGGTCCTCGTGAGAGAGGATGCCCCGGTCGAGGGGAAGGTCGGCATCGTCTCGGGCGGGGGGTCGGGACACGAGCCGACACACGCGGGCTACCTCGGCGAGGGGATGCTCGACGGGGCGGCGGCGGGCGAGGTGTTCACCTCCCCGACGGCGGACCAGCTCCAGGAGATGATCCAGGCGTGTGACGGCGGCGAGGGCGTCCTCTGTGTGGTGAAGAACTACGAGGGCGACGTGATGAACTTCGACACCGCCGCCGAACTCGCGGAGATGGAGGGGGTCGACGTCGCGCAGGTGGTCGTGAACGACGACGTTGCCGTCGAAGACTCGCTGTACACCTCCGGTCGTCGCGGCGTCTGCGGGACCATCCTCGTCCACAAGGCGGCCGGCGCCAAGGCGGCACAGGGCGGCAGCTTAGAGGAGGTACAGGCGGTCGCCGAGAAGGTCATCGACAACGTCGGGACGATGGGGATGGCGCTCACCTCCTGTGTCACCCCCGAGAAGGGCGAGCCCACGTTCGATCTGGGAGAAGACGAGATGGAACTCGGCATCGGAATCCACGGCGAGCCGGGGACGGAACGAACGGAGGTACAGAGCGCCGACGAGGTCACGGAACACCTCACCGAGCGCGTGCTGGAGGACCTCGCGCTCGACGAGGGGCAGGAGGTCGTCACCATCGTCAACGGGATGGGCGGGACGCCCCTCTCGGAGCTGTTCATCGTCAACCGCAAGCTCCAGGAGCTGCTGGGCGGGCACGGGCTGGAAACGTGGGACGCGTGGGTCGGCGACTACATGACCTCGCTCGACATGATGGGCTGTTCGATTACGGTCTGTGCTGTCGACGACGAACTGAAAGAGCTTCTCGGGGCCCCTTGCGACACGCCGGCGCTGACCGTTCGAGAGTAGGCCGCGGCCCGTACCCTTATTTTCTTGCCGACTGATTCGGTGGCATGGCAGACACGGACGTCCAAAGGGAGGCGTTACACGCGGCACTCGAGAACATCGCCGAGCGGCTCGCCGAGGAGAAGAAGTACCTCACCGAGCTCGACTCGGCCATCGGCGACGCCGACCACGGGGCGAACATGAACCGCGGGTTTCAGACGGTCCTCGAGAAGACCGAGGGGATGGACGGCGAGCCCGCCGAGCTCGTCAAGACCGTCGGGATGGCCATCGTGAGCGAGGTCGGTGGTGCTGCCGGGCCACTCTACGGCGGTTCCATCATGACCGCGAGCCAGGAACTGGAGGGGGGCATCACCGCGGAGACGACCGTCGCCTTCGCCGAGGCCTACCTCGAAAAGCTCCAGGACCGCGGCGGCGCGCAGCTGGGACAGAAGACGATGGTCGACGCCGTCACACCCGCCGTCCACACGTACAAGAAGTCCATCGAGGAGGACGGCCTCTCACCCCTCGAAGCGCTGGCGAAGGCCGTCGACGCCGCCGAGCGAGGAGTAGACTACACCGTTCCCCTGCGCGCGACGAAGGGGCGGGCCTCCTATCTGGGGTGGCGGTCGGTCGGTCACCAGGACCCCGGCGCGACGTCGACGCTGTTCATTCTCGAAGAGCTCCTTGAGACGGCGACGGCGTACCTCGACGGCGAGGTCGAACAGGACGCCACGTCGCCGACGATTCCGGACGACGGTGCCGGCGAGGGCGAGGAGGCGTCGTAGATGGTCGGCCTCGTCGTCGTCTCACACTCGGCGAAGGCAGCCGAGGGAATCTGTGAGGTGGCGGCACAGATGGCGTCGGGCGTCACAATCG
>JBEPYA010000028.1:0-23810 GCA_041641615.1 Salinigranum sp.
CGGTGAACGTCGCCGTCGCGACGTCGCCCGACGCCAGCGTGAGTTCCGCGCGCTGGTTCCCGACCGCCAGCGCACGGCGGACGTCCTCGTCCCCGTAGTTCTTCACGGAGACGGTCACCTCCCGGCCGGTGAAGCTGGCCCCGATGATACCGACGTTGTCAGCGCCGCCGCCGGCGAACTGGCGGAGTTCGACCCGGAGGCCCTGCGCCCGCGCGGCCTGGACGGCGTCCGGCCAGTCGGACTCGTCGGCGAAGTCGCTCACCACGACGATCTGCGCGTTCTCACCGGCGATAGCCGACGCCGTCGAGAGGGCCGCGCGGAGGTCGCCGTTCGTCGCGGTCACTTCGAGGTCGTCGAGGGCCCCCGTCGCCTCGTCGGGCGGCACTGCGCGGGCGAGGACGCGCGGCTCGTCCGCCGCGAGGACGACGCTCGTCGTTCCCGTCACCTCCTCGCGAGCGGCGGCGACTGCCTGTCCGAAGCGGGTCGTCCCGCCGTCCGTGGTCGTCATCGACCCGCTCCCGTCGACGACGAGGACCGTCTCCTCCACCGTGGTCTCCTCCGAAACCGAGACGTACGGCGTCGCGAGCGACGCCGCCAGCAACACCAGCGCGATCACCTGGATGAGCAACAGGAGGCTCCGGAGCAGCCGTTCGAGGAGCGGGCTCGACGCCGACTGCCCGAGCTGTTCCGTGAGGAACTGGAGCGTGGGCAGCTCGACGCGTTCGGGTTCGGGCTTGATGAGGTACAGCACCACCAGTGGCGGCACCGTCAGGAGGGCGAGGAGCCCGAGCGGCGCGAGAAAGACGTCGGAGAGGACCATTGCAGGGGGGAATGAGCCGGGTACGTATTGGTTTTATGCTGTGGGGCGCCGTCCCTTCGGCTCACGGCGTCGAACAGCGTTATCGTCCGTGATATACTTTCTTCGACCACTCTCCATCACACTGATAATAAGGTCATCCGAGGGTTATATTCCTCCTTTTTTTCAAACAAGATATATACCGAAGTCATACGACAGTCCACACCAATGGAACCTCCCTCCAGTTCGTCCACAGCCCGGAGCGAGCCCGCTCCGGAGACGGACAGCGTTGCTGATCTCTCTCGGGAGTCGGCCGACGAGGTAATACCGAGGTCGGTCTCGATCGTCGTTCCGACGTTCAACGAGGCGGAGAACGTCGAACACGTCATCGCGCGGTGCCGACAGGCGATGGACGGGCGGGACTACGAACTCCTCATCGTCGACGACGACTCGCCCGACGGCACCTGGCGCGTCGCGGAGGCGGCGAGCGAGGAAATCGACGAGGTCCGCGTGTTCAGGCGACAGTCGGAGCGGGGCCTGGGAACGGCCGTCGTTCACGGATTCGAGCGGGCGACGAAGGACTTCTGCGTCGTCATCGACGCCGACCTCCAGCACCCCCCTGAACTGATCCCCGAACTGGCGAATCACATCACCGAGTACGTCGACGTCGTCATCGGGAGCCGGTACCGGAAGGGCGGCCGCGTGGTGAACTGGCCGCTCAGTCGCCAGCTCATCAGCCGCGGTGCCATCGCGCTCACGAAGCTCTGTCTCGGGGAGACGCGAGGGCTCAACGACCCGCTCAGCGGCTTCTTCCTCGTCCGCCGGTCTGTCATCGACGACACCGACCTCGACCCGACGGGCTACAAGATCCTCTTAGAAGTGCTCGTCGAGTGCGAGTACGGGCACGTCGTTGAGGTGCCGTACGAGTTCGACGAACGGCAGTACGGCCAGTCGAAGCTCACGACGGACTCCTGTCGAGCGTTCGTCGAGCACCTCATGACGCTTCGGAGCCGAGCATGAGTCGGCGGGTCGCCCTGTGTACCCACTTCTCCGTCGAGCACTTCCGCGGCGGCGAGAAGTGGGTCACGGAGATAGCGAACAGGCTCGCCGCCGACGGCGTCGACGTCGACGTCTACGCGTTACCGTACGCGCCCGGCGGCGAGCGCCGCGTCGACGCCCGAGACGTTCTCGACGACGGCGTCGGCTACACCGAGGGGTGGCGACACACCGTCTCGGGGTACGACACGGCCTACGTGATGTACACGCCGGGGATGGGACTGTGCTTTTCCATCTCGTCCGAAACGCGAACCATCGCCGGGATTCACTCGTGGGCGTTCATCACCGACAGCCTGTTCGAGTCCCACTACGGCGTGGCGCCGACCGCCGCGAAGCTCTGTTACCGGCTCGTGGGTGCGAACGAACTCCGTCGGTACGACGTCGTCCACGCGGTCTCGCGGGTGTTCGACTCCCCACACCCCGAGACGACGTACGTCCCGAACTTCGTCGACACGACCCGCTTCCGGCCGGACCGCGCCCCCCTGAACGAGGAGTTCACCGTCCTGGTCACCGCCGCCCACATCCAAGAGAAGGGGTGGGACGTCGTCCAGCAGGTCGCGGACCGCCTCCCCGCGGACGTCCGACTCGCCACGACCGGCGAGTGTTCGCACCCGCACATCGACGCGCTCGGCTTCCTCGACGAGGACGAACTCGCCGACGCGTACGCGGCGGCACACCTCGTCCTCCACCCGACCCGGGTGGACACCGACAGCATGGTCATCAACGAGGCGCTCGCCTCGGGGACGCCAGTCATCTCGTCGCCGCTGCCGACACACGTCCGGACCGACGAGGCCGCGATGCACGCCAACTCGGCGCCGGAGATCGTCGACCGCATCGGCGACCTGGCCGAGGAGTTCCGCACCGACCGCGCTCGCTACGACGCCCGGTGTGCGCTGGCACGCCAGCACGGACGTAATCGGGATACGGAGCTCGTCTACCGTCGGCTCCGCCGACTGCTGTTCCCCGACTGGGTGCCCGACGCCGCGGAGGCGACCGACGCGAGGGACCCGACGGCCGTAACCGACGTCACCACGAACGCGAACGCGAAGGGGGACGCGCCCGCAGCGTCGACGCACGCCCTCGGAAACGGTGACCCGCAGACGAGCCACGAGGGTACGACGACCCGATGAACGGCACCCACCTCGTCGAGGAGTATCTCGCCCCCGGGTCTCGGAACCGACGCCTCCTCCAGTACGTCCTCGTCGGCGCGCTCGGTCTCGGCGTCAACCAGGGCGTCCTCTTTCTCGCGACGGGCATCGCCGGCCTCTCGTACGTCATCGGCGGCACCCTGAGCCGCGTCCTCAGCGTCCTGGTGAACTACGCGGTCAACGACGCGTGGACCTGGGGCGGGCGCGGCGACCCCGGTCCCCGTGAGTACATCGTCCGCGGCTTCAAGTACGTGCTCACGCGGATCGTCGGCATCGGCATCGGCCTCGGGGCGCTCGTCCTGTTCGTCGAGCTCCTCAACCTCCACTACCTCATCGCGAACGTCCTCGCCGTCGGCGTGGGTATCGCGTGGGGGTTCGGCGCGAGCGAACGCTGGGTCTGGCGCTCCGAGGACGCGGAGCCGACGCGTCTCAGTCGCTTCGTCGGTCGCGTACAGGCGCGACTGACCGGCCAGGACGCCCCCGAACGTCGGACGCAAAGCGGACGTCTCGGAGACGACCAGGTCCGCGATTCGTCCGTCGTCTCGATAGTGCGACGGCGTCTCGGTCGACTCGGCGACCGGTTCGACCGACTCGCCGAGCGGACCCGTCGCTCGGTCGCTCCGGCGGGACGACGGGGTCTCGACCGACTCGACCGCGCGGTCGTCCCGCCGCTGCGTCGGGGTCTCGTCGGATTCGGAGCCCTGCTCAACCGGCTCGCCGACCGACTCGGCGACCAGTTCGACCGCGTCCGGACGACGTCCGACCAGGGCACCGCGGCCGTCGACGGCGGGCAGGTCCAGCGGCACGTCCCGACCCTCGACCGATACGAACTCCGTGAGCGTCTCGTCGGCATCGACCGCGCCACGCTCGCCGTGTTCGCGCTCGCCGGCGGTCTGTTCGTCGCCTTCACGGTGTACACCTCGCTTCTGTACCGCGGCTACCAGCTCACCGGGGCGGACTTCGGGTCGTACCTCCACATGTTCTGGACGACCGTCAACGGCCACGGCTTCCTCCAGCAGGGGAAGTTCCGTGCCGGCCACCCGAGCGGCGTCTACTGGGGTGCGCACTTCTCGCTCACGCTGCTCGCGTACCTCCCGTTCTTCGCCATCTGGCAGTCGCCCTACGCGCTCCTCGTGGCGAAGTCGTTCGTCCTCGCGGTGAGCATCCCCCTCCTGTGGTTCATCGCGCGCGAACACATCGAGAGCAAACGGCTCGCCGGTCTGGTCGTCCTCTCCTACGCCTTCAACCCGTTCCTCTGGTCGGCGTGGGCGTTCGACTTCCAGGAGCAGTCGTTGCTCCCGCTGTTGGTGTTCGTCGGCTACCTGCTGTACGCGCGCGGTCGCCGGGTCGGCTTCCTCGTCTTCCTCCTGCTCGCGATGCTCACGAACGAGTTCGTCGTCCCCGTCTCGCTCGGCTTCCTCCTCGGCCTCGCGGTAAGCAGCCTGCGAGACGGCTCACTCGACCGACGTGCCCTCCAGACGGTCGTCGCGGGGATCGGACTGGCCGTCGTCGCGCACGTCGTCGCGGGCTTCGTCATGGGCCAGTTCAGCACGGTCAACGGCGTCCCGGTCCGCGTGCTCGCCCCGCCGTTCCAGCCGCTGGTCGAGGGGTCGCGCGTCTCGCTCGGACAGCTGATCCCCATCGCGATCATGAACCCCGACGTCGCGTTCCGGGCGCTCACGGTCGACATTCAGCGGAAGGTGACCTACCTCATCGCCTTCTCGTTGCCCCTGTTGTTCGTCGCGTACGCCGACGAGGTGACGCTCGGCTCGCTCGCGCCGTTCGTCGGCTTCGCCTGGCTCATCTCGAACCGCGGGTCGTATGTCACGTTCCGGGCGCACTACCCGCTCTATCTCCTCCCGTTCGTCTACATCGGGGCCGTCCGGGCGCTCGGACGGTGGGGACACCTCCTCCCGCGGCCGTCGGAGTTCTCCGCCCCCGAACTCCCCTGGTCGACGGCCGCGAAACTGGCCGTCGCCCTCCTCCTCGTCAACGCCGGCGTCTTCGTCGTCATCGGCGGCGGGAACATGAAGCCGGTCGACTCGAAGACCGACCACCACGAGGTCATCCAGGCGGGGATGGCAGCCGTTCCGCAAGACGCTTCGGTCGTCACCCAGAACGACCTCTACCCGCACATGGCCCGCCGGCCCGACTCCTCGTTCATCGTGACGCCGTACGAGTTCGACCGGTACGAACGCGAGATCGGTCCGATCACGCCGGAGTACATCGTCTACGACACCGAACTCCGGCTGTTCTGGGTCGACCAGGTGCTCGACTCGTTCGGCTCCCGTATCGGCACCGAATACCAGCTCTACCGGTACGAGGACGGCTTCTGGGTGTTCAAACGGGGCTACGAGGGAACGCCGACCGCCCTCACCTCCGACCGCGAACTCACCTGGGTGACCGACGACCACGAGTTCGAGCCGCGTGACTTCACGACGATGTCTACAGCCGAGACCAGCGGCTCTATCGTCAGCCAGGACGGTGAGGCTGGCGAGCGTATCTGGTACGGGCCGTACGCCGCGTTCGCGCCCGGCACCTACACGGCGACCTTCGAGGTGTACGCGACGGGCACCGGTGACCGCCCGGCCGCGACCGTCGACGTCGCCGTCGGCGAGAACCACCGCGTCGTCGCTAGCGAACCGGTGCCGTCCGAACCCGGCGTCCAGGAGGTCACCGTCACGTTCACGCTCGACCGCCCGGCCAGCAAGGTCGAGTTCCGCGGCGCTCACGCCGCCCCCGGCGGCACGGTCGTCTTCAGCGGCGTCACCGTCGACAAACAGGACGCCGACGCCGATGCAGCCTCGGCGGACGTCGACACGACCGCGATGGACGCGGATTCGGCCTCGACCAGCGCGAGCGTCACCGCCGACCGCGGCGTGGTCTCCGCTGGGCAGCGTGCCGTCACCGCCGACCGCGGCGCTGTCGCCGCCGCGGTCGACCCGGCGCCGCTCGACCGACAGACGAACAACTTCCGACTGACCACCGACCCACTCACCACCGCAACGGAGCCACTCCGATGAAGATCCTCCTCGTTACCGTCGACGCCTGGCGCGCTTCCCACACCTCGTTCGCTTCCACGACCGACGGGGGTGAGGAACCACCGGTCCCGTACACGCCGAACATCGCGTCGCTCGCCGAGTCCGGGACCGCCTTCGCGCAGGCGGTCAGCCACGGCCCGGCGACGCCATACGCGTTCCCGGCGCTTCACACCTCGTCGCTGCCGCTCTCGCACGGCGGCTACGAGCGCATCGACGAGTCGCGGACGCTCACCAGCGAGGCCCTCTCCCGCGGGGGCTACCACTGTGTCGGCGTCCACGCGAACCCGTGGCTCGGCGAACGCTACGGCTACGCGCGCGGCTACGCCGAGTACAGCGACGTCGGGGAGTTCTCGCTCCCCTTCCTCGACGACATCCGTGAAGAGCTCATCGGCCGCTTCGGCCTCGACCACCCCGTCTACCGGGCGGCGCAGTACGCCTACCGCTACGTGCAGAAGCCGCTCGCGTCGCTCGGCGGCGGCGGGAACGACGAGATAGCGACGGCGCGCGGGGCGCTCCAGTCGGCCCCCGACGACTCGTTCGTCTGGGTCCACCTGCTCACGCCGCACGCGCCATACACGCCCGAGAAGGAGCATCGAGAGGCGATGGGTGTTCCGAACTTCGAGGGGAGCGCGATGTCGCTGTCGACCCGCGCCCAGCACGACCCCGACTCGCTCTCGCCGCCCGAGCGGGCGGCGGTCAGACGGCTGTACGCCGCGTCCGTCCGGCAGGCCGACCACGAGGTAGCACAGATACTCGACGCGGCCGACGACGACACGCTCGTCGTCGTCTCCGCCGACCACGGCGAAGCGCTCTTCGAGCACGGACAGGTCGGCC
This sequence comes from Salinigranum sp., assembly GCA_041641615.1. Taxonomy (GTDB): domain Archaea; phylum Halobacteriota; class Halobacteria; order Halobacteriales; family Haloferacaceae; genus Salinigranum. The sequence goes on from JBEPYA010000028.1 coordinate 6,876, forward strand.
ACGAACCGGCGCTGTACGACGAACTCGTCCGAGTCCCGCTCGTCGTCCGTCCGCCCGCCGATCACCCCGTCGAAGCCTCGCAGGTCGACACGCAGGTCAGACACGTCGACATCGGGCCGACCATCCTCGACTACGCCGGCGTCGACGTCCCGGACGGGTGGGTGGGGCGGTCGCTCCGACCCGCCATCGAGGGTGAGGAGGTCGGCGAGGAGTTGGCCGTCTCGGAGGTCGCCTCGACGGCGACGACGCCCGGACAGCTCGACCCCGACGCGCTCCAGGTCGCGGTCCGCACGCCGGAGCGGAAGGTCATCGCCACGGCCGACGGGACGGTCCTCGGATACGACCTCGTGGCCGACGCCGGCGAGACCGACCCGGTGACCGACCCGACGGGCGGCGACTGGACGCGTCTCCGCGACGCGCTGTCGGCGCGGCTCGACGAGATCGAGGTCGGCGAGAGCGCCGCGGTCGAACGTGACGACGAGACGGAACAACGGCTTCGTGACCTCGGGTATCTGGAGTGACACCGATGGTCCGAGCGGCATCGCGCGATTCCCGACCGACGGAGGGCACGGACGGTGTCTGACGAGTCGAGTCGGCGCTACGCCCGCCCGGGGGAACTCACTCCCCTGACGACGGTCGTCGCCGTCGGCGTCCTCGGGGCCGTGCTGGCCGTGATGACGGAACCGCGCGGCGTGCCGTACGTGGTCGCGACCGTGGCCGGCGGTCTCGGCGGGTTCCTCGCCGCGCACGCCGTGGACCGGACGGTGCGGGACCTCGACACGCGTCGCCTCCTCGCGGCCCTCACCGTGACGGGCGGGGCATTCGCGGCCGCGCTGCTCGTCGCTTTCGACACCGGCGTCAGGCCCGCGCTCCTCCCCGTGGTGGCCGTGGTGTGCGGCTTCGCGTGGCTCGGCGGCGTCGGGGTTCGAAGCGCCCTTGACCTGCCGGTGACCCCTGTCGCGGTCCGCGCCGCCGTCGAGCGCATCGACCGCCCGACGTGGTACGTCATCGGCCTCGCGACCACGCTGTTCGCCGCGTTCTCGCTGTACACCGGGTGGCTCTACGCGGCCTACTGGATGGGCGGCTCGGACTTCGGTGCGTACGTCCACATGTTCTCGACGACGCTCGACGGCGAGGGGCTCCTCCTCCACGGCAAGTACCGCGTGAGCCAGCCGCAGGGGTCGTACTGGGGCGGACACTTCACGCTCACGCTGCTCGCGTTTCTCCCCCTGTTCGCGCTCGTCCCCTCGCCGGTGACGCTCCTCGTCGCGAAGTCGGCCGTCGTCGCGGCGAGCATCCCGCTCGTCTGGACGTTCGCGCGCGACCTGATCGGCGACGACACCGTCGCCGGCCTGCTCACCGTCTCGTACGCGCTGAACCCGTTCCTCTGGTCGGCGTGGGTGTTCGACTTCCAGGAGCAGGCACTCCTCCCCCTCCTGGTGTTCGGCGCGTTCTGGGCGTACCACCGCGACCGGCAGGGCACGTTCGTCGTTCTGGCGACGCTGGCCTTCCTGACGAACGAGTTCGCGGTCATCATCTTCGCTGGGGGGCTCGCTGGCCTGACGGTGGCCGCCGCGCGCGCGGGAGAGTTGCGCGAGCGAGTCCCGACGCTCGCCGTGACCGCGCTCGCCGCTCTCGTCGTGTTCGCGGTCGGTATCGCGGTCACGACGCGGTTCAGCGTCGACGCCGGTATCCCCTACGCCTCGTTCGCCGAGCCCATCAAGCCCTACCTGGGGACCCGAACCGGGATCGGACAGGTGTTCCGTGTCGTCCTCGCGGAGCCGATGCTCCTCGCGGAGTCGTTCTCGCTGCAGCTCACCCAGAAGCTGCTCTTCTTCATCGCGCTGTTCGCGCCCGTGCTCTTTCTCGCGCTGAACGACGAACTCTCCGCCGGCGCGATGGTTCCCTACCTGGGCTTCGCGTGGTTCATCGCCGGACGCGAGATCTACCACATGTTCGGCGCGCACTACCCCTTCTACCTCCTCCCGTTCATCTACGTGGGCGCCATCCGGGTGCTCAGCCGCGTCGAGATCACGACGCCGTCGCGGGCGCTCCTCAAACGGCTGCTCGTCACCGTCATCCTCGTCAACGTCTTCGCCGGCTTCGCCGTCGGTGCCGACCACAACGTCTTCCCGGTTCCGACGGACCCCGACCACAACCAGGTGGTCGAGGCAGCCATCGAGGGGATCCCCGAGGAGGCGTCGCTTCTGACCCAGAACGACCTCTACCCGCACGTCGCCACCAGACCCGAGGCGACGTACGTCGGTCGCCCGGACATGTTCCGGATGTACCAGGAGGCCCACGGGGAAGTGACGCCGAGATACGTCCTCGTCGACGGGGGACTGGTCGCCCGCCAGAACGACTGGTCGACGCCCGTCGAGGAGGCGCTCGGCGACCGCCTCGAAGAGGAGTACGGCCTCCTGCGGTGTGAAGACGGCGTCGCCGTCTACCGTCGCGGCTACGACGGTCCCGTGGAGGGCATCACCCAGCAGCAGCCCGGCCAGTGCTGAGCGCCAGCACCGCCGACCCGTTCTCGCACACCCCTGAGACGCCGCGGAGTCACGACCGACGCCGAGTGCGGTGCGCCACGGGACGGTCTCGGCTCAGTCGGCCTCGCCGACGCCCGTCCGGGCGAGTCGGTAGAGCGGGCGGGCGACGAGCAGGACGGCGACCACGCCGGCGGCGACGAGGTCGCCGACGTCGATGTCGACGTCGTACACGACTCGACTGAGCGCGCTCCCGACGAAGACGTAGCCGATCGCCCAGGGGAGTTCGCCGAGGAGTGTTCCGGCGACGAACGCCCGGGGCGAGACGCCGGAGACGCCCGCGGCGTACGAGACGACGTCGGCCGGCGCCGGCGAGAGACGCGCCGCGGTCGTCCCCCGGAGTCCGCCGACGTGGTCGACCGTGCGCGTCCCCCAGTCGCCGAGCGTCCCGAACCACCCGCTGTCGGGGGCATGCCGGGCGACGAGGTACAGCGGCACGCAAGTGACGATCGTCGCGGCGAGCGCGACCGGGATGCCGACGACGAGGCCGAACCGGTAGCCGACGAACACGGTCACGAGCGTCACCGGGACGAGGACGAACGCGCGGACGAGCAACAGCGGGACGAACACGAGCGCGAACAGCCACACGTCGACGGTGGCGAGGCGAACGAAGAGGTCCCGCGGGGAGATGATGACGACGCCGGCGACCGCAACGAGGGCCAGTAGCCCGAGTCCGACGAGTCGACGGCGTCGACCGTTCACGCCGCGGGCTACGGCAGGCAACGGTTCAAGCGTGACGGTTCCCTCTCGCGTCTCCCCGCAACCGCCGGCGGTGGCAGCCCCAGCGTCGACGGTCTCCATTATCACGAGTGAAAAGCGCCGGGAAACACCTAACTGCCGCCACCGCCCCTCTCGGGTCATGACACCCGACCGATCCGACTCGACGACCGCGCCGCTGGACGATCTCGTCGGGGAGGTCGAGGCGTCCGGAGTGACGCTCACCCTCTACAACCCGACCGCCTCGGAGAAGCACCTCGAACCCATCGAGAACCACTTCGACGTGACGACGGTCTCGGTCCGACGGAGCGCGACCACCGACGGCGTTCCGGAGAACTTCGCCGTCCTCCACGACGGCGACGAGTTCGTCTCCGCCTGCGACGTCGACGCGCTGCGTGCCGCTGTCGACCCCGCTTCGGCGTTCGCTCCAACCGAGAGCCCTCGGAGCGATACACCCGCGCTCCTCTCCGACATCGACCAGTCTACGTTCACCGAGTACGGCAAACGCCGGATGATCCTCGCCTCCCGCGACATCGAGAAACGGGCATGGCGGGCCGGCAGCCCCACGATTCACGTCGGCTTTCAGGAGTTCAGTCGACTCCGGACGCAACTCGACCTCTACCGCCGCCTCTCCGAACGGCTCACCGTCCACCTGTACGGCGAGCCTGACTGGGAACCACCCGTGGAGAACGTCGTCCTCCACGGCTACTCGACCGACGAGATACGCGACCACTGGTTCGTCGTCTTCGAGCCGCCGAACGGGGACGACGAGCCAGGACCGTGCGTGATTCTGGCGGAGGAGCGGGAGCCGAACGTCTACGCGGGCTTCTGGACGGGCCGGCGGCCGCTCGCCGACCGGCTCCTCGCCCGACTCGAATCGGCGTACCCACCCACCGTCCCGCTCGCCTGACCGCTGCTCCGGCGGGGGCGGCGGCGTCCCGGCGGTTCGCAAACGCTTTACTGCATGCGGGCACGCGAGTTCGTATGGACGAGAAGCGGGAGCTGCTCGACCTGCTGCAGGACAGTGCGCGCGAGAGCACCGCCGACATCGCTCGGCAGCTCGGCATGGAGGAGGCAGCGGTCGAGGCGCTCATCGCGGAACTCGAAGACGAGGGCGTGATTCGCGGGTACCAGGCCGTCGTCGACTGGGACAACATCGAGGGCGAGCGGGTCACGGCGATGGTCGAGCTCAACGTGGAACTCGACCGCGAGACGAAGTACACGGACATTTCCGCCCGCATCGCGAAGTTCCCCGAGGTTTCGGACCTGAAGCTCGTCTCCGGCGACTACGACTTCGCTGTCGAGGTCGTCGGCGACTCGATGCACGACGTGTCGATGTTCGTCTCCGAGCGCATCGCGCCCATCCCCGAGGTGACCCAGACGGTGACGCACTTCGTCATGGACACGTACAAGGAGCGCGGCATCGAGTTCGGCGACCACACCGACGACGACCGGCTGAGCTTCTCACCATGAAGCGCGCCGACCGAGTCGACGCCATCCCGCCGTCGGGAATCAGGCGCTTCTTCGAGATCGCCGAGGAGATGGACGACGTCATCTCGCTCGGGGTGGGCGAGCCCGACTACAGCACGCCCTGGGCCGCGCGAACCGCGGCGATCGATTCCCTCGAACGGGGGAAGACCTCCTACACCTCGAACAGAGGTATGCGCGAACTCCGCGAGAAGATCGCGCAGTACGTCCGCCGGTGGGACCTCGACTACGACCCCGACGAGGAGATACTGGTGACGACGGGCGCGTCGGAGGCCGTCGACCTCGCGGTTCGGGCGGTCGTCGACCCCGGCGACACCGTCGCGGTCCCGCAGCCGTCGTACATCTCGTACGTCCCGACGGTGACGTTTGCGGGCGGTGAGGCCCTGGACGTGCCGACCTCCCACGAGGACGACTTCGTGCTCACGGTCGACGCCCTGGCCGAGGCGGGTGCCGAGGAGGCCGAGGCGCTCATGCTCTGTTATCCGAACAACCCGACGGGTGCGGTGATGACCGAGAGCGAACTGAGGGCGGTCGCCACGTTCTGTCGCGAACACGACCTCGTCGTTCTCTCCGACGAGATCTACGCCGGGCTCCGCTACGACGACGAGCACACCTCGATCGCCTCCTTACCGGGAATGCGCGAGCGGACGGTCGTATTCAACGGCTTCTCGAAGACGCACGCGATGACCGGGCTCAGACTGGGCTTCGCGCTCGGTCCCCCCGACGCCATCACCGCGATGAACCGCGTCCACCAGTACACGATGCTGTCGTCACCGACGACCGCCCAGCACGCCGCTATCGAGGCACTCCGCAGCTGTGACGACGACGTCGAGGAGATGCGCACCCAGTTCGACCGCCGCCGGCGGTTCGTCATCTCGCGGTTCAACGAGATGGGGCTGGACTGCTTCGAGGCGAAGGGTGCCTTCTACGCGTTCCCCTTCTGTGGTGGCGACGACGAGCAGTTCGCCGAACAGCTGTTGCGAGAACAGAACGTCGCGCTGGTGCCGGGGAGCGTCTTCGGTTCGGGAGGCGAGGGTCACCTCCGCGTCTCGTACGCGACGGGGATGAGTGATCTCCGCGAGGCGCTCGACCGAATCGAGGCGTTCGTCGCCGAGCAGTGGACGGTCGCGTAGCGGTTCGTTCCACCTCGCTCCACCGACCGCTCACTCTCACCAGCGAAGCGCCTCGCTCACTCCGTCTCGTCGGACTCGTCGTCTTCGGTGTCGGCGTCGAACTCGACACCCCGGCCGAGGTCGTGGTAGAGCGCGGAGAGGTCGTCGCCCTCATCGAACTGTCCGAGCGTCTCGTCGAGTTCGTCCCGCAGGACGGTGAGCTGCTCGTCGAGCTGCTGGTACTCCTCGCTCTCTGCGAGCGCGGTCGGGCCCTTCTCGGACTCCAAAAGCGCCTTCTTCGAGGCCAGCGAGAACAGTTCCTGGACGCCGGTGTCGTACGCGCTCCGCAGGAGGAGGTTCGAGGTCGTCTCGTGGAGGGCGTCCTTCGAGACCGGCTTTACGAGGTAGTCGTCGAACCCCATCGCCACGATGTCGAAGTCGGGCTCGACGGCCGTCACCATCGCCACCCGGCAGTCGAAGCCGCGCGAGCGGATCTCGGCGAGGGCCTCGTCGCCCGAGAGGTCCGGCATCCGGCGGTCCAAGAGGACGACCGAGACGCTTTCGTCGAGCTTCTCCAGTGCCTCGCGACCGCCGTACGCGACCCGGACATCGTACTCGTCGTCGAGCCAGGTCGCGTACAGGTCCGCGAGATCCGGCTCGTCTTCAACGACGAGAACGACAGGCTTCTCGTCACTCATTGGTGGGAAGAGTGCCTCTCGGGACACTTACTCGGGCAGATGGCGTGAGACTATATGAACGTACCCCACTGCCGAACGGGGTGGTCGTCGTGTCAGCGCCCAACGGCGGGGTTCGCATGGCTGTGTCCCAACGTAGGGCGGACTGCATATAATTATTCCTGCACCCGATCGGATTGTCGGCACGGGCTCGGTGTCGGCTCATCGCGCGTCCGTCATCTCACGAACGGTAATGCGCGTCGCTTCGACGTCTTCGAGGACCGCCCCCCAGCCGCCGACCGAGTACGCCTTGCCGTCGGAGATGACGGTCAGGCTCACCTGTCCCGCCAGCTGTGAGAGCGCGGGCGCACCGCCCGAGGCAGCCCCGCCGGAGTAGTGGACGTCCGTGACGTGACCGACGAACGACAGCGGCTGACCCGTCTCGGTGTCGAAACCGTCGACGGCGACCCGGATGCGCGCCCCGTCGTTCAGCATCGGTTCGATCTCCCGGACGCACTGACGGATGTCGGCGTAGTCGAGCGGGAGCGACGCCGACCGCGAGGAGTAGACTGTGTCCCACACCTCCCACAGACAGGTGAGGAAGTACCAGTGGAAGACGTACGTGAGCGTGTAGTCGTCGACGAGGACCCCGTACTGGTTCAGCGAGTGGGCGTGCGGCGCGAAACACGTGTTCGTCCGGTCGACGATCGCGACGAACGGCGTCGGGAGTGTGCGGTTTCTGACTTCGGTGACGACCCCGTCGAACCGCGAGACCGCCGGGATGGTCGCCCCGGTCTCCTCCCCGTCGGTGTGGACCGAGAGTTTGATGATGGCGCCGTTGTCGAATGCCCGTCGGAGCGCCGGGCGGAGCTTCTCGAACTGAGCGGGCGTCACCGCGAGCTGGACCTCGTTCTCCGCCTCGCTGATGAGCGCCGTCGCCCGGTCGAAGACGGTGTCGAAGCGCTTGACGATGCTCACCTTGTGCGTGTCGACCGCCGGCTCCTGCCAGCGTTCTTCGATCTCCTCGGCGGCCTCGGTCAGCATGGTCGCGCGCTCGCGGAGGTCGGCGAGCACCTCGTTCGGGTCGCGTGCGCGGGCGTGGAGGCTGTCCTGCTCGTACGTCTCGATGTACCCCTTCCCCTCGAGGTCGCGGAGTACGTCGTAGATGCGGGCCGTCGGGACGGTGCAGGCGTCGGCGATCTCGGTCGCGCTCGCCGCGCCGAGCCGTAACAGCGTGTTGTATGCCTCGGCCTGATACTGCGAGAGCCCAGCCTCTTCCAGTGCCGCGCGGAGTTCGGCCGTATTCATCGATTGGGTGTCAGAACGCCCCCTGCGGTAATAACCTTCGTCACTCGCACGGTGGAGGGAAATCGCGGGACTGGATCGGTGTCGAGCCCCCGACTACTGGTCGGGGCTGTAGTTCGGTGCCTCGTCGGTGATCATCACGTCGTGGGGGTGTCCTTCCGTCTGGCCGGCCGCGGAGATGCGAACCAGGCGGGAGCGCTCCTTGAACCCCGGAAGTGTCTCGGCACCGACGTATCCCATCCCGGATTTCATTCCGCCCACGAGCTGGTGGAGTTCGGAGGCGAGCGTCCCCTTGTACGGCGTGGCGGCCTCCACCCCCTCGGGGACGAAGTCCTCGTCCTCCTCGGCGTCCTTCAGGTAGCGGTCCCCGCCACCGGACCGCATCGCGCCGACCGACCCCATCCCTCTGTACTGTTTGTACTTCTTGCCGTTCATCGTGATCACTCTTCCCGGGGCCTCGTCGGTTCCGGCGAAGTACGACCCGAGCATGACGGCGTCTGCGCCGGCGGCGATGGCCTTGATGGCGTCGCCCGAGTACCTGATGCCGCCGTCGGCGATGACCGGCACGCCCGCCGGCGTGGCGACGTCGGCGACCTCCGCGACGGCCGTGATCTGCGGCATCCCCGCGCCGGTGACGACGCGCGTCGTACAGATGGAGCCGGGGCCGATTCCGACCTTCAGCCCGTCGGCGAAGTCGACACAGGCCTCGGCGGCCTCCCGCGTGCCGATGTTGCCGACGACGACGTCCGCCTCCACTTCCTCCTTGATAGCGCCGGCGGAGTCGAGGACGTTCATGTTGTGTGCGTGTGCGCAGTCGATGAAGAGCACGTCCGCGCCGGCCTCGTCGGCGGCGACGGCGCGCTCCTCCTCGAAGGGGCCGACGGCGACCCCGACTCTGAGGCGGCCCTCGTCGTCGCGGGCGGCGTCCTCGTGCTCGCGACGCTGGAGGATGCCCTGCATCGTCACGAGCCCGACCAGCTGTCCCTCGTCGACGATGGGGACGCGCTCGATCTTGTGGTCGTACATGAGTTCGAGCGCCGCGCGGGCAGTGACGTCCTTCGTCGCGGTGATGACCTCGTCCGTCATGGCCTCGGTGACCTGGTCCGACTCGCCGACTTCGAGGAACGGCCGGATGTCGGTCCCGGAGATGATGCCCAGCACCCTGTCGTCGTCGTCGACAACGGGCGCGCCGGAGACACCCGCGCGCTCCATCATCTCGTCGACCTCGCGGACGGTCTGCGTCGGCGAGGCGGTGACGACGTCCTCGCGACGGATGAACAGTTCGTCGGCGCGCTTGACGGCTTCGACCTCCGCGACCGTCTCCTCGACGGTCATGTTGCGGTGGAGCACGCCGAGGCCACCGTTGCGTGCCATCCCGGCGGCCATGCCCGCCTCGGTGACGGTGTCCATCGCCGCCGAGAGCACCGGGATGTTGAGCGTGACGTTCTTCGAGACGCGCGTCGACACGTCGGCGTCGTCCGGTTCGACCCGCGACTCCATCGGTCGGAGGAGCACGTCGTCGAACGTCAGCGCCTCCGGCACGCGGAGTTTCTCTGAAAAGGGGCCTGGATCAGCGTCCTTCGCCATATAAGCCGTCAACGAGCGGGCGACAAAAGCGTTGCGAGAACGCACGTGTGTGGGGGCCAATGCCACTCGCTCGCGACGAAATATCCACGTTCGTGTGTCGTGTGTGAGACTCTGTCCCATCGGACTCGGACCGAGCGTCCACCCGAACCGCGTCACGACCGGGGGAGGGCTCACCACTCCCGTCGACGCAATTCTTGCCGAGGTTCCGCGACGAGGCGAAGGATTATCACCTGAGCGAGTACCTCACCGAATATTCGTCAGTCATTCGCGCTCGAGCTGACTGTTCTTCTGTGACGTGCGGACGAGTCCCACACAATCTTTAATATCCTACTCCGGCATGCTTCGTACATGGACTCCGAGCGTCCCATCGCGATCCGCAGTGCCGGTCAGTCGACCCGTTCCTCCGGCAGCCGATTCTTTACAGCGATGGCGCGCACATTTAAACCGGCCAACTGCGACGACGTTCACTCGAACGTCCGGTGCGAGTCCAGATCGGGGTTGCGCCCGTATCGCCGTTCGGCCGATGGTGACGGCCGCTGACGTGAGATGAGCGTCTCTCGGCATCCGGTCGCGCTCAGCATCGAGCGACAGGTAGGCAAGTCGACCCGCCTGCTCGCGACGGTGATGGCGCTGCCGCTCATCGACGGCATCTTCCCAGCGCTGGTGCTCGCGGGCGCCCTCACCTACCCGTTCGGCATTCTCGAGACGGGCCTCCTGGTGTTCGGCGGCTCCGCGACCGTCGCGGTGATCCTCGCGGAGATGGACAGCTCCCCGCGCGAGATCGTTCCCTCGATCCTCGTGTTGGGGCTCGTCCTGATCCCCGTGGCGGCGATGGAGGCCGCGCTCGCACCGACCATCGAGAGCATGCTCGACATGGAGACGTTCCGTCGCTTCGCGGGGCTCGTCATCGTCGCCGTCGCCGCCAAGACGGCGAGCGCGCGGGTCGGCGAGTACCTCCCGCGCCCGGCGGTCATCATCGGGCTCGGCCTCGTCGCCAGCTTCCAGCCGGCGAGCCTCGACGTCGTGGTCTCCACCGACCCGGTCCTCATCGCGAAGGCCGCCGCGACGGCCGGCGTCGGCGTCGCGTTCGCGCTCGCCGTCGCCCTCGCGGGTCCGCAGCTCAGAGGCGCGGTCGACATCGACCGCTTCCGCTTCGGCTCCTCGGTGGCGCTCGGCATGCTCGCCCTGTCGGTCCTCGAACTCATGCCGACCGAAGCGCCCGTCGCCCTCGGCGTCCTCGTCGTGACGGCGGTGTTCTCGTTCGACCCCGACGGGTCGTCGACGGGGAGCGAAGACGACAGCACGGACGACGGAGACGACCCCGTTGTCGCAGACGCTTCCGACGACCCGGCACCCGAGCCCGCAGCGCCCACGTCGGACTCGGGCGTCCCTGCGGTGGCCGACGGCGGCGACGACGCCGACGGTGACGCCTACCGCTACCCCCGGAGCGAGGACTCGCGACTCCCCTGGCTCTGACCCGGTCCTCGGTTCTTCGTCTCGACGTTCGACGTGTGCTCGCGGACGGACGTCTCGGCGCTCACGGAGAGAGTGAGAGTCGGTGAGACTGGGGTACACCGCGTCCGCGTACCGCGACCTCCCTGCTTGGCATCCTGAATCCGACGACGAGTTCCGTACACCCACGGAGACGTCTCCCCCCTCCACTCGTCGGCACGAACTCCTATCACCGATCCGGCCCATCACGAGACATGCCCCGATTCACCGTCTCGACCGACGCCCGCCTGTCCGTCGTCGACATCACCGACAGCGTCCGCGATGTCGTCGCCGACGACTCTCCCGGGTCGGGCGAACGAGTCTGTACCGTCTTCGTCGAACACACCACCGCCGGCGTCGTCGTCAACGAGGCGGAGTCGCGCCTGCTCGGAGACATGGAGGCGTACCTGTCACAGATCGTTCCCAACGAGCAGTGGGACCACGACGACATCGACGACAACGCGGACGCGCACCTCCGGACGCTCTTCCTGGGAAACAGCGTTCAGGTCCCCGTGGTCGACGGCGAACTCGCCCTCGGGACGTGGCAGTCGGTGCTGTTCGTCGAGTGCGACGGACCGCGCCAGCGAACGGTGCGCGTCGTCGTCTGACTCACCCCTTACGGACTCGCTCGACAGCACGCTCTTTCGACTGTGCCGATGACGAATCCTTACGTGCCTCGCTCTCCACCCTGGCGTATGAGCAACCGCGTCGTGCAGGGCCGGATGGTGACGCCCGACAAACTCGCCGAGATCATCGAGGGCTCCCGACCGATGGAGACCGACGGTATCGAGGACGCCGACCGTGACTGCCCCGACTGCGGCGGCAACGTCATCTCGGTGGGCTACATGCCCTCGGTGACCGAGTTCGTCACGGGCTACAAGTGCCAAGACTGCGACTGGAAGGAGACCGACCGCGAGTAGGCGAATCGAAAGCCCTTTTAATCGAATCGGCATACGGACGGGTGCAGGGGTCGTGGCCAAGCCCGGCATGGCGACTGACTCCAGAGGCTACCGCCCGGTGACGACACTCCAGACTGATATACCGAGCGACCGACTGATCATCGGTCGTGTTGACGACCCTCTGGAGAACCGAGGCGCGACCGGAGATATCAGTCGATCGGGGGTTCAAATCCCTCCGACCCCACTCACCTCACTTCGTTCGGTGAAAACCGCAAGACGAAAGCGGAATCACCGACTTTCTCCACATCACCGTTTAAGTCATCAGAGGGGATGGAATCTGCGGACCCCAACCCCTCATCGACTCCTCCGTTGAGCCGTACAGCGGTTAGCTTGGGTTCAGTCGGCGGTAATAATAACCGGCTCCCCATCGGCAACCGTTTCCGATAGTCTGGGAGAGTAGAAAGTCCGTAGTAGGTAACCGAGATTCCTCTGTCTACTTTCTCCTCAACACTTAACCCAAACTGAACGGACGAGTACGGCAGGAACGCGCCCCCGATTCACCGAATCTAACCATGCTTCGCCCTTCCCTTGAGCGAGCGAGTTCGCTGATGTGGAATTAACAGGGGGCAAGTGGTGGCTCATTCAAACGAGAGCACCCAGTCGCCATCAGCAGTTACCGAAATAAAATACGTCCCACGGAGACGTTCAGAAACTGAACCCTGGAACGAGCCAACTTCATTGAAAAGTATAAGGTCGTCAAGGAGACCTCCATTGACCGCGTAAGCTTCAACGATGAAGTTTCGTTGACCTGAGTGCCTCGCTTGAACGCTGGTAACTCCATCAAAGCGGTACGGCCCCACGTACTGTTCTCCTGTTCCTGAAGTCTCAACGGGTGAATTTTCTGCTCCGCTGGCACCAGGTTCGGTTATTGAAAGCGTCCATGGTCCACTTGCGTCCACGTTCAACCGATACGGGCCGTTCCCGATACGGGCCGCTGTGCCTGCATCAACCGTTCCAACCTGGTTGACAAGAATCGTGTCATCAAGTGAGTCTCCCTCAACAGCCAGCGCCTCTACGATGAAGTTCCGCTCTCCTTCATGTGAATAATCAACCGTGATTACACCTCCGCGGAATGTTACCTCGTTTGTGGTAGATGTACCGTCTCCTTCAAACGAGTACGATTCTCCTGCTGATACCCCTCCCTCCGTTGGAGCAGATGTTGTGGTGTCCGTTGTTGGCTTCTCGGTTGGTCTATCTGTACTTTCGCCACTTGTTGTCTCTGTTTGAGTGGAAGGGACAACAGTAGCCGTTGAAGAACCGTTAGACTCTGTGTCTCTTCCGTCAGTCTCTGCTCCGCTACAACCTGCCAAACACATCGTCAATAACATTCCAAAACTGGTTAGATACCACCGCCGGCCACAAGTGCGTCGCATAATGACATGACTCTCACCCAGTATTATAGACTAACTGTTATTTTCCTTAATTAATCCGACGAAATATTTGCCAGGTAATAAACTCGTTTGTTTCTTGTATAGATTCGTGATTCCTGTTAGGTCCCAAATTGGTTGGATGCCATGGAGCCTGACCGCGACCAGACCGCGTTTGTGTTAGATGACTTCCACCGGGTTCGGGACCCCCGAATCATGGACGAAGCCTACTTCGAGATGGTGTTGGAGAAGTACGACGACCTCGCTTCCTGACCCTTTCAGTCTCGTCCTGCCGGAGCTACCACATGAGGTAGATTCGTAAGCGGCGAGAAGCGACCCACCCTGTATCCACTCCGCTAACCCCGAGTTCGAGACTCCACAACGGAGCCAGAAGGCCACTTCCGGCTTCACCTCAAGGTTTTACCCGAGAACACCGAACACAAACCCATGCCGTTCAGCGTGACGTGGCACAATCTACTGGACGAACTGGACGACCTCCCGGCCCACGCCACGTTCGTCACACCCCTTTCACGGAAACCGTTTCGCGTCACCGACGTACAGGAACACCGCGTCCTCATCGAGTACCACGACGAAGACGGGACGGTCCCCCTCCAGCGTGAACAGTTCGAGGCGCTGTACGAGCGGGTCCAAGAGGCCTTCAACGGCTTCGACCTCGACCGGCTCCCACCCGACGCCGAACCCTACGCGACCGTCCTGAGCGTCCATCCTCGGTTCGAGGTCGACGACCGAGAGGGGACGCTTACGGAGACGGAGGACGTAACGGTCACTCCGCTCGTGGACACCGAGCCGGACCCAGACTCCGACGAGGTGGCCCGTGAGGAGCCAGAGGTTCCCGTCTATGCCGATGCGCTCCTACTGATTGACGCTCTCGAACGGAACGACCCGACCGCGTTAGAAGACATCGAGACGCCCCAACTGGTGAATCTCTACACGCTCCTGTCGGACGTACAGCGGAACGCCAACGACCTCCGGAAAGACGTGCGGAGCGTCCTGCTTGGCCGGCTCCACCACGACCAGCCCGTCCACGGTCAATACGGGTCGGTCCAACGAACCACTCGCCGGAACCGCTCGCTCAAGGACGACGAGGAGGTACTGGAACTGTTCGAGACAGAGGGTATCGACCGGGAGCGGCTGATGACCGTGGACTCCTCGAAGGTGGATGACGCGCTGGACGTGACCGAACTCGGAGAGGACGACGTGTACGACATCACCGATAGCGAGTACGTTCGGAAGGCCGAGGTGGACGAGGAGGTCAAGGAGTCCCGGCTACAGGGCCTCAAGGACCGGCTGGCCGCCGCCGAGGGAGAAGAGACGGACGAACTCCAGCGGGAGATAGAAGAGTTGGAGGCCCGCATCGAGGAACTGACGAGCTTCAAAACGGGACAGTCGTTCCACACGCGGTCCCGTAGCGGGTGACGGGCTGGTGAGGAGTCGTAAGCGGCGAGAAGCGGCCCGCCCATCCGTACCGACGAGTCTGAATCCGGTCCCCAATCGCAGGAAGGCAAGCAGGCCCCTTCCAGTCCTCGCTTCGTGACCGGTCCTTCCTCCGATAAGTGGTCTAACGGTGGGCGAACGGTCCATCGGTGGAGTCGTAAGCGACGAGAAGGCGGCCGGCCTCCAAGACTTACTCTGGTCGCCGTGTTTCTCTCTCGACTGTCTAACTGACTTTATCGACAATTGCCGTACCGTCGTCCTGTCAACGGAGCCGGTCCCGGTGGCCACTTTGTATGGAGGTTCGCAGACAGACCCTGTAGTGTACCGTAGCACCGCTACAGGGGTTTTGACTCGGTTCTCCGGTTTGGGGAAGCCCTTCTCAGAGGTACGGTAATAGGACAGCAAGCTTCTCGCAGAAGTCGGTAGTTCTGACTACTGGAGGTCCCGAGAGGGTACCGTTATATCCCTGTAACTTCGTTACTGGATATATTGATTAGGAACCTCCTTGGTATCCTGTAACTCCGTTACTGGATTACCTTTACCGGTCCAGCAAGCCATAGACGGCCCACCGACCAAATTACCCCTTCACACCCGCTACGACAGGAATCCTCTCAGACGCTTCAGATTGCCACGAGAGACGTTCGAAGTTTTTGTGATGGAAGACACAGGTACACCCCAAGAAATCGCTCTCGTGGGAACCTCGTTCGTCTCATGATGCCTTGAGTTAGATTCACCGTGTTCGAACTAACTGTGAGGTTGGGCAATTGGCTCAATCCGGCTCTGCCCGAACATCGACAATCAACGAAAATAATTGAAACAAAAAGTGGTGGGGTTAGAACATGACATGGCCGCCGGTCGCCGGAACAACGTAACCCTGCTCGACAAATTCTGCTGGGGTCCCGCGCGTGTGAAGCCCTTACCCGTCCGCAATAGAGAACGGCGTAACGCAGGAGTCCTTCCTGGCTTACTCTTCGCTAACCTCGTCGGTCACCCACGGAGCAGTAGGTATCTCCTCGCTTTGAGCTAACTCACGGAGCGCGTAGGCGGCTTCTCGGAGATAGATATTCTGGAGAAACATCATCTGGCTCATATACAGGTTCATGTCACCCTGTGACTGTGGTTCCGACGGGGGTTCGGGAATCGGGGTTGTCAACGGGTCTGCAGGGAGGTCGTAGAGATGGTCGTCGTCGCCATAGTCTGTTGCCAGCGGGAAGCTGGACTGGCTACCGCTCTGTTGACTGGCAGCGTTCATATTCCCCAAGCACCCCGCAACTGAGCCGGCCCCAAGAATACCAGCCGCTCCCATGAACTTTCGACGGGAGCTGCTCAATCCCGACGGACTATCTGATTCGTTCGAGGCTGATTTTTCAACCATACTGAGCTATACAGTTCAATGAGTTTATAATTTCCTCGTGTGGACGAAGCCGAGATGGGGCCTTTCGGATTTGACGGACCGCAGATTCACTCACAAGAGGCCTTCTGGATGACCCAAATCGACAGACAGCGGGCAGATAAACTTATTATGGCTGGTTCGAATTGTATAGGGGAGACACCCAGAGCGACGACCGCCGAGGTTGTGCTGACGGAGCTTCTGTTTGCGGACTGTCCTTGAACAGCGAGAAGCGACCGCCAGTCCTGAGGCTTAGTCTCCCTCCTATTCCGACCATGTATCAAGAATCACGAGGCAAACCGTTTAGCGAAGCCAATACCGAGAACGCCACCAAATTCAACATAAAAGAGGCGATGGCTGAAAACTCGGACAAGACCATCAGCGGCGTACCGTGGGAAGTTCGAAAGCGCTGGAAGCGTTTCCTTGGTTATAATTCCGGTCTCTGGAACGGCAACTGGGCCGACAAGTCGAAACTGTTCGCACAAGACAACGACCACCAGTTTGAGGCGATGGCGAGCTATCTGGGATTGACTCGACCACAGAAGGAACTTGGTCGAAACTACTTGCGACAAATCCACCTCCCGACATACAGTCCCTTCTATACTGCGTTAGACATCTCGTTCTACATCTGTGTCATTGTAGCTGACGAGGACTACTGCGGAAATGGTTGGGTCTACTATCCGACCAAGAGGACCTACAGACAGCCGAGGGGCGAGGACCATGTTCGAGATGCATATGAGACGTTTGCTGAGTTAGCAGACAGCCTCGGTCTCGACCCACACAAAATCGAGAAGGGGCTTCCGAAGTTCAAGCACGTCATCGAGTCTAAGTGCTCCTGACCCCA
>JBEPYA010000029.1:0-23071 GCA_041641615.1 Salinigranum sp.
GACGCGCTGTCGATGACGACGCCGTCCTTGTAGTGGGTGAACGCCCCGTTCTGGTGGACCGCGGCCTGCGTCAGCCAGCCGGAGCCGGTACCGACCGTCGTGGTGTGGAAGTCGTTGCTTCGACCCCATCCTTGAACCATCAACTAACCGCTGGGGTTGACAGAGAGTCCGAACAGCTGGTTCAACGCGGGCGAGCCGTAGCCGACGCCGCCGTAGCCGGGCGAGTCGTACCGGACGAGCGCGACGACCGTCCGGTCTGCGTCCCCCGTCGGGATGCCGGTCAGGCCGGTTCGGACGAGCGCGTCGCCGGTGCCGTCGAAGGCGACGACGGGCTGCCCGTTAGGCGCGTCCGAGACGACCTGTGGGTCACCGACGGCAGTGAGGTCGTTCCCGTTGCCCGAGGCGTCCGTCCAGCCCGTCACTGTGCCGCCGGACGTCGAGAGCCCCTGCGTCGACTCGTACTGGGCGACCAGTCCGTCGGTCGGAACGTCCGAGGAGGTACACGAACCGTTGGCGACGTACGTCGCCGTGTACGTCGTGTCCGTCGTCGGGACGCGGACGATGTGGCTCCGCGCGCCCCCGTCGGACCACGAATCGAACTCGTAGGTCGTCCCGGCGACGCACTGGGCGGCGGGCGCAGTGAGCGTGTGGTCGAACCCGATGAGCGTGTCGTACACGTACGGGGTCGTATCGGGGATGCCGTCGATGGAGACGTCGATACCCTGGGGTGACGAATCTAGGGTCAGGTTCACCTTCTCCGGTATGATGTCGACGCTCTGTGTGCTACTCACGCCGGTTGAGGTGTTAGTCGCCGTCAACGAGATTCGGTAGCCGGTATCGGAGTGATAGTCGTGGCCCGTCCGCGAGATGTCGAACGACCCACCACTCCCCGACTCCGGCCCCAGCACCGGGTGAGTGTGATCGTTGTGCGTAAACACCACTGTCCAGGAGAGGTTCTCCGGTGGGATGGGGTCGCCGCCGGCAGTCGTCGCGCTTCCCGAGTACGTGATGGTGTCGCCCGCCACGAACGTCGACCCATCGGCCGGCGAGTCGATTTGGACGGTGGGGCCGGACCCGACCGTTATATCGATGGGGTTGGAGACGTCTTGATTCCCCGATGCGTCCGTCACCGTTAGCCGCGCCTGGTACACGCCGGTCGAGGAATACGTGTGCGTCACGGTCGACCCGGTCGCAGTCGCCCCGTCGCCGAACTCCCACGTGTACGTCAGCTCCTCGCCGTTCGGGTCTTCCGCGAATCCAGTGAACTCGACTGCGAGCGGGGCCGCTCCCTCGGTGACGTTCGCGCTCACGCCCGTAATGTACGGTGCGTCCGTCGCGAAGTCGTACTCGATTCGCGTCACCCGTTCGGCTGCGATGCGCGGATAGTAGAGCGCGCCGTCTGGCCCTTCGACCAGGTCGACAGGACGGCCACCGATGTCCCGGAAGTGGTAGTCACCGGTCACCGCTCCCGTGTCGTCGAACGTCAGGTATCTGACCTCGTTGTACGCGTAGTCCGCAAAGAAGAACGCACCGATGTACTCGGAGGGGTACTGATTACCGCGGTACACCGGCCCGGCGGTCACGGCCCCGCCGAGGCGTTCTCGGTGGGGGTAGCTGTACAGCGGGTCGGTGTACTCTGAACCGGGACAGTCGCCCTCGCAGATAGGCCAGGCGTAGTTGGCACCGGCCTCCCCGAGGTTTATCTCCTCTCTCGATGAGTCGACGTTCCCTCCGACGTCACCGATGAAGAACCGATGCGTGGGAAGGTCCCACGCCGCACGGTACGGGTTTCGGAGCCCGTACGCCCAGATGGTATCGGGAATGCTAGCGTTGTCGACAAAGGGGTTGTCCGCGGGGACACTCCCGTTCGAGTAGAACCGGTGTATCTTCCCACCGGTCTTCGTGAGGTCCTGTGCGATCGTGCCGTCGAACTCCTCGCCAGTGGTGAGGTACAGCAGGCCGTCGGGCCCGAAGTCTAACCCACCACCGAAGTGACAACACGATGTGAGCGGCCCGTCGCCAGTCCAGATGACCGTCTCCGACGAGAGATCGCCACGGGACGAGAGTCCACCGCTGTTCTCGACGTGCTGGAAACGCGAGACGCGGGACTCCGAGGGGGTTGCCGCCTGATAGTAGACGTAGAAGTAGCCGTTCTGGACGAACTGCGGGTCGATTGCGATGTGAGCGAGTCCGCGCTCACCCTCGGTGTCGATGTTGGTGACGGTCATGTACGTCTGCCAGGTGAGCGAGGTATCCGACGGGTCAGTTATCGCGACCTCTCCCCCTTTCTGGAGGATGAGGAGGCGCCCGTCGGGGAGGAACGCCAGCGCGACCGGCTGGAGGAGACCGTCGGCGACGTTTTCGATACTGAAATCGGCGGGATCCGTCGCGCCCAGTCCGGGAGTACCGAGAGGAGTGTCGTGGGTCCCATCGTGGGCCGCAACCGGATCGGAAGCGATCTGGACGAAGGCGATGGTGGACCCCGTGACAACTAGGAAGGTGAACAAGACAGTCAGTAGTGTACGAGTGTAGGGAACGGGAGGATTGTGGCGAGTCATGACAGGGTGGCGGGTCGTCTTTTACTGGTCTACACAGTAGAGTCAATAAGTTAGATACACCAATCTGCAACCCCTCGCGTGCGGACAAAAACACTGATCGGTCACCTGTCTGGTTTCGAGACGATTAATTCTCGACTCAGCCCCCGTCCGGCCGTGTGCACGTCAGGGCGAAGAATCCTCAAAAAACCGACTCGGAGACACCATTAAGTGTTGCCCCATCCTCACGGGATCGATCGAAATAACCGGATAATGACTTTATGATGTCATTTCTGTCGTTACAACCAGACGTTCCGAATGCCAATGAGGTTCGGTTCGGAGCGTCGCTGAACACCACGGATGCACGCCGGTCGGCGGTCGGGGGAGCCCGAGGCGTTGCTCGAAGCGACGCGCCACGGCTGTCATAACGCCCACATACCGTCGCACGATCGCGCGTTAGCGAGAGTATGTCTATGCTCACGACTCGCCTCACTCTGTACACATGAAACGGAACGTGGTCCTGATCTGTCTCGACACGGTCAGAAAGGACTACTTCGACCGGTTCGCCGTGCGCCTCTCTGAGGAGGCGAACGCCACTTACGAGCAGTGTCGAGCCGCCTCCGCCTGGAGTTCGCCCAGCCACGCCTCGATGTTGACCGGAACGCTCGCACACGAACACGGAATCCACACGCACAACAAGGACTTCTCGACGCTCGCGCGTGAGGACACCGTCGTCGGTGACCTCACGTCCGAAGGGTACACCGCACTCGGGGTGAGTGCGAACCTCTTCGTCGGCCCACGCTACGGGTTCGACACGTTGTTCGACCAGTTCACCCCCGTCACGCCCGACGTCGTCTTTCAAGAGGCGTGGGAACCACTCGGCGTCGAGGGAACGGGTCTCCAGCGTGGGCTCAACTACGTGCGCGCGGCGCACGACCGCGGGCAACTCGGGAAGTACACCGCGAACATGGCGGCGTACCAGGTCAACCGAGTGCTGAAACGTCTCCCCGTCTCGCTGCAGGACAAGGGTGGTGCGGCGGTCTCTCGGGAGGCGCTCAAACAAATCGCCGGGACGGACGGTCCCTTCGTCCAGTTCGTCAACTTCATGGACGCCCACCAGCCGCACTACCCCTTCCGTGGCATCGACGACTCGCTCCACACGGTCCCCCGTGGCTGGAGTTCAGCCGACGACTTCTACCGTATCAAGTGGGAGATAAACCGCGAGGGAAGAACCGACGACAACCAGGAGTTCCTCGACCGGTTCGAGCAGCTGTACGGGGCCTCCGTAGAGTATCTCGACCGACTCGTTGTGGCGTTCATCGAGCGCGTCCGCGACCAGACCAACGGTAACACGACGTTCGTCATCACGGCTGACCACGGCGAGAATCTGGGGAGAGAATCCGACGGCTACCTGTTCGAACACACGTCGAGCCTCTCGGAGGGGCTGTTGCACGTCCCGTGTGTCGTCGTCGATGCGCCCGTCGAGGGGACGGTGACGGTGACCGACACCGTCTCACATCTCCAGCTGCGAGAGTTGCTCGTCGGCCTCGCGCGAGGAGAACTCCCGGACATCACTCGCGAACGAATCGCCGCCGAGGTCGTCGGCCTCTCACCCGGAACGGTAGACCTCACACCCGAAGAAGAGGCCTACTTCGACCGTCTCATCCGGGCCGTCTACGAGCGAGAGCACAAGGTCGTCTGGGACTCACTCGGGAACGTACACACGTCCCGACTCGACCCCTCACGGGCGTCCTGGGAGGAGCCGGTCGAGACGGAAACCCACGCGCGCGTACCTCGCTGGAGCACCGAGTTCTTCGCCGTGGACGCTGTGGAGACGAAAGATCGCGCCCGGGCCGACACAGCAAACGCCCGTGAGACGGTCGACTCGTTCGCTGAAGCACGGCTCCGCGACCTCGGATATCTCTGACTCGGCGGCTGTGGCGGTCGATTCAACCCGATTCGAGTACGCGCCTGTAGTGATCGGTTCCCGTTCGTTCTGCACTGCTAATCGAATGGCGTCGAATCGGCACCGGAGTCGTGAGAACGAGAGAGTCGAGTGAACGCGTTGGCGACTGGGCACCGCCCCGCTCGCTACGAGACAGCCTGTCTCGAGACGTTTCTGAGGAGTCCGACAATGTCGTACTGGAGGTACCGTTCCATCACCGCGACCGCGAGGAGGTACGTCACGACTCCGACGACGACCTGCGCGACGAGTGCGAGGGGTCCAGTCCCCAGTCCTGTCTGGCTCAGGGCGTACAGCGGGAGCAACATCAACACGCTCCCGAACGCCGGATACGCCAGTTCACGGCCGAGTCGGCGCATACTGAGCGTGGTGAAGCTAACGGCAAGGTAGAGCGCGACGACTGTCGTGACCGCCGACGCGATGACGACCGCCGCGGCTACGCCCGCAACTCCCCACAGCTGTGAGAGCGGGTAGACGAGCCCTGCCAGGAGACAGAGATTGAGGAACTGCCACTTCGTGCGGAGGTCGGGTCGTCCACGCGCCATCACGATAGGCCCGCTGATGGATCCGATGGACGTGAACAGCCCGTGGAGCGCGACGATCTGGAAGAGGACAATCGCCGGCCGCCACTCGGGACCGAGGACCGACTCGACGAAGAGGGGCGCGACGGCCGCGATTCCCGCAGCCATCGGGATGGAGACGAACGTCGTGAGTCGAAGCGCGTTCAGGAAGATGCTGGACGTCTCGGCGTCGCGGTCTTGAAGTTCGGAGAACGCGGGGAAAATGACACGGGTGAGGACTCGAGTAATCTCCGTTGCGGGCGCTTTGCCAAAGCGGTACGCGACCTGATAGTACCCCAGAGCGGTCGCGCCCAGGAGCCAGCCGACGAACGCGTCGTCCCCCTGGGTGGTGAAGAAGATGATGATCGAACCACCGCTGACCCACTTTCCGTAGCCCATAATCTGCTTCGCGTCTGCCAGTTGGAACGAGAAGCCCGGACGGTACGGGTGGATGAGGTACGAGACGAGCGTGCGAACGACGCTCCCGGCGAGGACGCCGAAGACAAACGCCCAGACGGTTCCGAGCGCGATGGCCAGTCCGATAGAGAGACCGACGTCGACTATCGACCGCGAAAGGTTCAGCGCGAACTCCTTGTGAAACTCGAGGTCCTTCTGGAAGTAGACGATGGCAGGGTTCTCAAGGCCGACGACGAGCGGAATCACCGCGAGGGCGCGGATGATATCTGTCACCCGCGGTTCGCCGAAGAACGCGGCGATGTACGGGGCGGCCAGGTAGGCGACGACGAACAGCGCGACGCCGCGCAGCACCTTGAGGAACCAGGCAGTGTCGAGACTCGAGTTCTCGATCCGGTCCTTGCGCTGGATGAGTTCCTGTTGGATCCCCAGTTCGGTCAGGCTGGTCAGCGCGCCGAGCGTTAGGAGGCCGATACCGAACAGGCCAAAGTCCTGCGGGGAGAGGAGGCGCGCTAAGAACGCCAGTTTGACCAGCTGGAGGAGGCGGTCGGCGACGTTCACGCCCGAGGCCCAGAGCCCGCTCTTGACCGTTCGACTGGCGACGGTACCGCCGGGAATCAGCCGTTCGAGGAATCGTCGCATCAGTGAGTTCCGTCGACAGGGATTCGTGCGTCGAGCGTCCGCTCGGCATCGGCCAGGGTCGTCGCGGGCGTCACACCTTGTAACCGAGCGCCTCGAGCTGTTCGTCGCGTTCGCGGTCGAACGCTCCCCGTGTCAGTTCAGCCGGCCCGATTCCGGTCGAAACGTTCTCGATGCCCAGTACCTCGTAGGTGTCGGCGTCGCGTCCCACCGCGCGCACCCAGGGGACGCGCCGAATCGGCGGGATAGCGACGTGACACGGGTGACCGTAGATGCCGTACTCACCGAGTGCGTTGCCGTGGTCGGAAGCGACGACGATGTCGCCGCCGAGGTTCTGGATGAGGACTTCGACGTGGTCCAACACGGCGAGGAGGTTCTGTCCGTAGTCCTGCCAGATCTCGTTCGCGTCGTACAGACCGTCGCGCAGGCCGTGCCAGATGTTCTGTGTGCCACCGGCCTCGTCACCCCGTGAGTCGTACTTGCCGACGCAGTGGAGAAACGGCGCGTGGGGTTGGACGTAGTGAATAACGGAGCGGAGCGACGGATCCTCGCGGTACGACTCGATTGCGGCATCGGTCACCGCCTCCGGCTTCGTCACACCGGCGTCGGGGTCGTATGCGTACTTCCACACGTGGCGAACGTCGGCGAGCTTGTCCGTGTCGACGCTCGTGATGAACGGCGTGCAGCTGATGTACCGCATCTCCGCGAGCGTCTCGTCAGGTGTGTCCCCGAACGTCCGCTCGAGCCAGACGGGCGTGCACGACGCGTTCGAATAGACCGAATCCACGCTGTCGACGAGCTGGTAGGCGGGGTGGTGAGAGGCGAACTCAGTGAATAGGTCGTACCGACACGCATCGAGGATGATGAGGTGGTCCCATTCTTCGGTGAAATAGTTCAGTCCGTAGTTGAACCGTTTCTCCGCTCGCGTCGAGAGATTACGAAGGACGTACTGCCACGTCACCCTGGGTCGTTTGGTGGCCTGCTTCCCGCGCTGAAGGAGGGTAGAGACATCAGCCATGCACTGGGATGTCTGTGAAGTCATAAAGATATAGAGCGCATAAACGTAACTCCTCGCGTTCGTCGCGTTCAGAGGATGTGACGCGGGGGCGTGAGTCGACACCGACCACGAGATCGGAGACGTGAACCGACCTTTGTATCGGTGGGCGGGTCGCGGTGGACGAGCCACTGCCACCGGAGGGATGTAGTCGACTCAGCGAGCCTCAGCAGACACTGTCTCTCGGCTGCTGGCGGTGGCGTCGTCGTCGGCTAACACCCTGGCTGCGTTCGGCTCTGTCTGCACCCACGACAGGAGGTGGTTGTGGAAGTCACGCATGTTCGTCCGACCGTTCAGGTCCATCGGCCTCGACAGGGAGTAGAACGGCCGGTTGTAGTGCGTTCGGCCGGGGAGGGTGTTCGCCGCGCCGTTCTCCGAGCAGAAGACGACGAGGTCGTACCGCCCTTCAGCGAGTTCGAGAATCTCGCCCGCGAACGCGTCCATCCGCCGGTAGATCTCTTCGGTCTTCTCCAGGTTCGGCTCGTCCGCGTAGACGAGGTAGAGGTGCTGGTAGGAGTCGAGGATCTGAAACTGTGCCATGAAGAACTGTCGCGGCTCACCGAGGAGTGCCTCACGGAACTTCCGACTGCGCCACGCGAAGTTCTTCTCTGCGAGGTCGACCGCGCCGGCCTCGCCAAACTCCGGGAATCGTCGCGGGTCGAGGATGTTTCTCCCCAGGGCCCACGACGGCTCGGGGTTGTACGCGGGGACGTACAGCGCCTCACTGTCGGGAATTTTCTCGAACAGCGTCGGCACGAGGAGGTCCTCTCGGAGGTAGTTACGCTTCTCGAGGTGGGGCCTGAACATCCTGTAGAACCCCTCCCGGAACGCACGCGTCCGAACCTCCAGCCCGCGGAGGAGCCGGATGCTGGCCGTTCGCGGCCGGATGACGCGCTTTTCGAGCCGCTCGATGTCCGGGTCCGAGTAGTGCTTTCGGCCGGTGACGCCGCTCGTCCGCCAGTCGTGACCGGTGATGAGCTGCGAGGTAATCTGTGTGGAGACGTCGCGAGTCTGCCAGAGGTTGTCGACCTCGATGCCGCCGTGTTGTGCCTGTTTCAGGTTGTCGCAGTCGAACCGTTCGAGGTAGTAGAGGTCGACCCCGCCAAACATAACGGTGAGAATCTTCATCAAGTAGTCCCTCACGCGGGCAGAGATGCATTAACATACGCTTGCTAATCGGCGGCGGCGTGGATTTGATGCGGATTAACTCGAGTCACCGAGCGGTCGACACGAGCGAGCGAACCACACGCGACGTTGGGGCCGGGGCGTCACACGTTCGCGGCACGAACGACGACCGCGAACCGAGATCAGCCCACGAGTAACGGACGTCGTAACTAAGCGCTCAGGATACCGTTAAGACCTGCATGAGCGTCCACGTCGCGGCAGCGTTCGCCGCCCTCCTCGTCGTGCTCGCCGCCCCCGGCGCCGGGGCGGCTCCGATCGCGTCACACACCTCCGCGACCGCTGAGTACGGAATCGTCGTCGGTGAGAGCGTTCACACCCCAGTCGAAACCATCCAACTCGGCGATGTGAGCGTCGACGTCTCGTCGACGTCGGCACACAGCGGCTACGAACCCCTCAACGCGACCATCACCCACCCAGCAGACGGGGACGGGACGGTCCGCGTCGAACTATTCGATGCAGGGGGCGAGAGACGAGCCACGGTTACACCGAGCGATGGCACGGTCTCGATTCCGACGGCGTCCCTCTCGTCGGGGACGTACTACCTCGTCGTTCGAGACGGCGGTGCGGTCCACGCCACAGAGCGCGTCGTCCTCTCTCGGTACGATGTCACGGTCTCCATCGCCGAGTCCGAGTCGACCCCGGCGGAACTCGTCGTCCGCGTCGTCACCATTCCTGGTGGCGACACTCCTTACCGTGATGTCGAAGTCGTCGCGACCGACGGGAGCAACGAGGTCGTCACGACGGCGTCCGAGGTCCGAATGGGGCTCCACGAGGCAACGGTCGAGCGAAATGCCCTTCCACCGGGTGAGTACGCCGTCTACGCGCGGCTCGTCGGTCGCCCCGACCCATACGTGGGGATGAGCGCGCCCGTCGCAGTCACCGTCGACGGGGACGCGAGCCGGGCCGGACAGTCAGCGACAACCGATACGGTTTCCGACGTCGACACAGAGAGCGTCGCGTCCACGACAACCGCGGTCGAGACGACGAGCACGCAGTTTCCCGAGACCGGAATCGTCCTCCTCATCGCGCTAGCGTTGGTCAGCGGGGTCGCCCTCCGGCTCCGGCGCGCCCTCTGACTCGGCTGCCGACCACCGAGACGCCACTTCTTGACCGGCTCACTTTTGATTCGAGACGATCCACGACATCGTCGGGTGGTGGCCCAGCGTGAAGCAGCGAAGACGAAACGGCAAGTGGGCTGCAGCAGAGAGAACGAAGCAGGACAGCCATAGGCGGTGGAGCGGGTCGGCCGCGTCCAGCGATCACGCCGCTGGGCGGTCCGAGTCGCCGAGGGTGGCGTAGACGGCGGCGGTGCGGTCGGCGACGTTCGTCCAGTCATACCCGGTGATGCGTTCACGGTTCTGTGCGCCCATCGATTCGAGGTCTAGGCCGTCCAGCGAGCGGAGTGCGGTCGCGAGTCCCTCGGGGTCGTCGGGGTCGTACAGGACCGCGCCGCATCCCGTCCCGTTCTCCCCAGCCAGCTCGGGCAGACAGCCAAGGCGCGGTGAGACGAACGCCCGGCCGAAACTCATCGCGAGGACCGCACTCCCGGAGGTGAGCGTATCTCTGAACGGTAGCACGATAGCGTCCGCAGCCAGCATGTACGTCGGCACGTCTTCGTCAGGGATGTACTCGAGCCGTGTCCGAATGCGGTCGTCCGTGCCGGCCGCGTCCGACACCGCCGCGCGGAGGTCGTCGGTGTGAGGGTTCCCCGCGACGAGGAGGACGTCGTCGTCGTCAGCCACCCGCGAGAACGTCTCGATCAGTGTCGGGACGTTCTTGTACGGGCGGATGACGCCGAAGTACAGCAACACCCTCGCGTCGAGCGGTAGGTCGAGGGCGGCGCGCGCGTCGGACTTGCCACCGTCGGTGTCGTACCGGCCGAGATAGTGGCCGTGCGGGATGACGTGCATCTTCGACCGTTCAGTGGGGTCGAGATCGTACTCGTCGATTGCCTGGTCGATCGCTGCGTCACAGTGGGCGATGACCGCGTCACAGAAGTGTGTGACGAAGCGGCGTTTGAGTCGCTTCTCGGTCTCGGGGAACGGAAAGTCGTGGGACGTGAGGTTGTGGAGCGTCCAAACGACCCGAACACCGAGCAGTCGCAGGACAAAGAGCTGGACGAACAGCATCGCTGCGCGCACATAGAACGCTGGGCGCCACGGAGCGTGGAAGTACGCGTGGAGCCAGTGTAGGTGCAGAACGTCCACGCCGGACGTCCGGAGGTACGACCGGAACAGCGTGAAGAAGAACCCGTCGACGGTCGCGTCGACGGTGACACCGTACTCGCCAAGCGCCTCACCGAGTGCCGCCTGATACGGGTTCGAGTCGTAGTGTGGCGCGAAGAGGACCGTCATGTCACTCGACTGGGGTGGCGTGGGAAAGAAGCTACGTGTCGTCTGCTGGCCGACCGAGTCGGACGCCTGCGGATGCCCCGTCCCCGCCGCTGTCGTTGTGTCGGCACCCGACGGTCTCAGCCCCACGGTCAGTCCTCGGACAGGGCGTGTGTCGGAGCCGTTCCCGTTCCCCCGAGTCGGCTCTGGTTCTTCAGGTTCTGCCGGACGGAACGATGGCGGTGGAGTGCAAGGACACACAGCCCGACCCCACACAGGGTGACGACCGAGAAGGCCCCGACGAGTCCGACGGAGACGACCGGCGCCAGCAGGAAGAACGGGGCGAACAGTCCGACCATGGAGACGACGACACCGGGAACACCGAGCGCGTACAGTGGTCGGTCGCGGGCCGTGGTCGTGAGAATCGCGGACACCAGGTCGAACCCCTGTGTGAGTGGGCTCTGGCTGTTGGCGTGTTCGACGTCGTAGGTGATGGTTGTCCCGATTTCCGAGACGTCGTAGCCGTTCCGGTAGACGTGATAGAGGATGTCGAGACTGGCAGCCATGCAGTCACCGATGGTGTCGTCCGCGGCGAGCGAGCGGACGACGTCTCGGTCGTACGCACGGAAGCCGCTCTGGGCGTCAGAGAGCCGGTCGGCCGGACGGTACGCACCGAGGCTGAGGTTCGTCAGCGTGTTGATGACCCAGAGACCGAACCGTCGGTACAACGGCGCATCCGTTGCCGCGTCCGTC
Organism: Salinigranum sp.; assembly: GCA_041641615.1. GTDB lineage: Archaea > Halobacteriota > Halobacteria > Halobacteriales > Haloferacaceae > Salinigranum. Next base: position 11,433 of record JBEPYA010000029.1, read on the forward strand.
GTGAATCGGCTCCCGATAACGACGTTGGCTCCCGACTCGGTCTGTTCGGCGACGAGCCGGGGGACGTCTGCCGCGTTGTGCTGTCCGTCGGCGTCGATGATAACGAGGTGCGCAGCGCCGTAGACGGCCGCCTCGCGGAATATCGTCTTCAGCGCCCCACCGTAGCCACGGTTCTCGGGGTGAGTGACGACGAGTGCGCCGGCGCGCGCTGCTTCGGCCGTGGTGTCGTCGTGACTCCCGTCGTCGACGACGAGAACCGCGTCCGCGTACGGCTGGACCGTCCCGACGACGTTGCCGACGGTCCCCCCCTCGTTGTACGCCGGCATCGCCACGAGGACGCTCCCCTCGTTGGCTCGGCTCGCGGGACGCTGCGGTGTGTCACGCGTGTCACGCACCGGCGGCGATTCGTTCGGTTCCGGGCTGTCAGGCGACGAGGCGTGTCCCGAGCGCGTCGGGTCGCTCGCCACCGGGTAAATAATGTCTGATGACACGTCTGAGTGTCTGGTACCGCTGCGAGTCTTTTGTTATAAGTTTGGTACTGGTTCACGTGATTCGGTTAGACAGAGACCGCTATTTCAGAAGGCTGGGGGTGGTTCGGGTTATTTTGCAGTACTGTGCGGGTTAGTAGGCGACTCAGCTCCGTTAGGACAGGGTGCCGTCGGTCGAAAAGACCATCATATCAAAATAATTGGAAAAGAAGACTGTTATAAATTTTCACAGTACAATCAATAAAAACTACTAAACGTTCTCACCAGTTTTCAAATTTTGTTGAATGGTTCGAGAGCGATAATGTCGAACGAGTGGTATGACTCAGAGTGATCGACACCGAGGCAAGTAGTGAGCTGACGACGATGCCGAGGACACTTACAACAGCGTGCAGGCACACGAAACGCCATCCCTACGACAGCCGAGTCAGCAGGGAGACCCGGAACAGTTCGAGACGCACACCGGTCGGATCAGTTACGACTCGGACGGACTCGTCAACGAGTCGTGAGGGACGTCCTCGGCATCCCCGGGAACGGGGACAGTACGGACGATCTCGTCGATGATTTCCTCGGGCGTGACTTCGTCGAGTTCCGCCTCCGAAGAGAGCGCGAGCCGATGCCGGAGAATGGCCGGGGCCAGTCGGATGATGTCGTCGGGAACGACATAGTCTCGTCCGTCGATTGCGGCGCGCGCCTTGCTCGTGTTGAGGAACGCGAGCGTCGCGCGCGAAGAGGTATCGTACTCGATGTCCGGGTGAGACCGGGTCGCATCGACGAGCGCGAGGATGTACTCTTTGAGTCGGTCACTCGCGTGGACCTCTTCGACCTCTTGCTGCGCACGACGGATGTCAGCGACCGTCACGACGGCAGAGATGGCGTCGGGCCCAAGTCGTGGCGTCTCGTCGAAACGGTTCAACAGGTCGAGCTCGTCTTGGCCCCTGAGAACCTCGACGACGATCTTCTGTTGGAACCGGTCGTTCTGTGCCTTCGGAAGGCTGAACGTCCCCTCCATCTCGATCGGGTTCTGCGTCGCGACGAGCATGAACGGGTCCGGCAGGCGTCTGGTCTCGCCGCCGACGGTGACCTGTCGCTCCTGCATCGCCTCCAGGAGCGCCGACTGCGTCTTCGGCGTCGCCCGGTTTATCTCGTCCGCGAGGACGATGTTCGCAAACACTGGGCCGGAGCGAACGTGGAACTCGCCGGTGCGCTGGTCGTACACCTCTGCCCCGGTGACATCCGCGGGGAGCATGTCCGGCGTCATCTGAACCCGGTGATAGTCGAGCCCCATCGCGATCGCGAAGAGGTTGGCGATGGTCGTCTTCGCGACACCGGGGACGCCCTCAACGAGGACGTGCCCGTTCGTGAGGAGGGCGATGGTCAGCCCCTCGACGGCCGCGTCGTTGCCGATGAGGACGGTGTTGATCTCCTCACGGAGATCCTCGTACAGTTTCGCTGCGTGCGTCATTGGCGAGATGAAGCGGAGAAATCGCATAGTTATCGCTCACCTACTCGACCGTCGCGCAGCGGCGAGACTGTCGAACAGGGGATGAAAGCCTCGCCGGGGGACACGCGCGTCACCGACGGCTGCGAGCCGTGGTGTGTGGATCAGGAGCCGACGGTCACGAACAGGTGTCTGTACGCGGTCTCGGCCGTAGGGAAGGCGGGCGGTGTACGCTTGTAGAGCAGGTACGCGACGCGCTGGCTCACGCCGATATCTGTCTCGGCAGCGACCGTGTGGTCGAACTCACGCGTCTCACCCGGCACGGACCGATAGCTGAACCGGTCGAGTTCCGTCTGGGCGACGACCCGTTCGGTCCCGTCCTCGACGGTCACCTGTTGGGCGACGATGACGACGGTGTAGTCGACAGTCGTCCGTTCGTTGTTGACGATGCCGACGCGGAGCGTCGTGTCCTCACCGGGCGTGAGGTCGTACCCCTGAGTCGTCGGGTCGGCGGTTCCCGAGTCCGAGAGGACGTAGAACTCACTGAACGGCGCGGTCGGGTTCGGAGCGGCGGCGGCGTACACGATGCTCCCAGCGGCGACGACGACGCCGCAGACGATGAGTACGTTCAACAGGCGAGTCCGTCGCGGGGCGGCCGAGAACGCCTCGTCGGTAAGGTCGTGGACGGCCGACAGCGAGGGAGCGAAACGCTCGTCTGTCGAAAGTCGAGCGCGTCGGACTGCTCCAACGAGACAGCAGACGAGCGTGACGACCCCGAGCGTGAGTGTCGTCGGAACCACGGTGAAGCCCCACTGGGTGAGAGAGAGTAGCAGCCCCACGAGCACGGTGAGCGCGATACTCAGGGCGACAGCCAGAAGTACCCGATCAGTGCCGTCCAGTCGAGTCGCCGACCGGAATCGAGCGGATGCGAGGGACGTCGATGGCGTTTCGTCGGCACCAGGAAACAACGCTGCAACGAGCGCGTAGCCTGGCAGGAACAACACGAGGAGTGGCCCGAAGACGAATCGCAGCGGCGTGCCCTCAACGACTGGCAGGAACACCGTCCCCCAGGCGACGACGACGAGAGAGACGACGACAGCCAGGTCGACCGGGATGTCGCCCTCGCGGCGACGGAGCGGGGCGAAGGGACGGGTTGCGTTCATCGTCGTCAGGTGGGCTTCCAGCAGCAAAAGTCAACGCGCCATACTGCCGACTAACGTGAATATAACGTGGCCTCGGGAGAAGCGGCGGACCGCGACCGGTCGAGTACGGCCGTCCACTCCCGAGTACGGCGGTGCAGTATGTCTGTTCCGAGCGCCCACGACAGTCACTCGGTGACAGATTAGCCGAGGGGTAGCACCGGCCCGGAGCAGCCGTGCTGGGTCACGTGCGCGGACAGCCGGTCGCACAAGCGAAGACGAGGCGTAAGCCACCACGATGAGGCTTCGTTTCAGTCGAGACCGGGAGCCAACCAGAGCGTTCTCGCACGGTCTATGAGTTCACGTCGGCCACTGCCCGTCGCAGGAAGTGCCTCCGTTCGGGGCGTGAGCGCACACCGACGAGACACCGTTCGAATAGGGTCAAAATAACAAGAGGTTACGACGACCAACGGGAGTCAATCGGACCGTAGAGTCTCATCATGAGGAACGTATACCCCCCAGACGTCGGCGAACGACCGCTGAGCGAAACACCCCGAACGAACGGAACGGACCACGCACGAGTTACCACGCGTGGAGTGATGCAGTGACCGCTCCCGCCGTCGAGCAACGGCGAGCGTCGGACGTGGTCATCGAGCGATGTCGTCCCGAACACGTCCCGAGTTTCCTCGAACTGTACCGGACACACCTCGGAACCATCGGATCTGACCTCTGGGATGAACGCTGGTTCGACTGGAAGTACAACTCGAACCCCACCGTCGAGGGGACGTCGATGGTCGTCGCTCGGGTCGGTGAAGAAGTCGTTGGCGCGATGGGGTTCTTTCCGTCGCGGATGCGCCACGGCGACGCCGAGTTCCGCGGGATTCTCCCCGTCGACGTCGTCATCCATCCGGAGTATCGGAGTGCGAAGCTGTTCCTCGATCTCGTGAACTACGGGTTCGACACGTACACCGACGACGAGACGTGGCTCGCGTTCGGTGCGCCTCGAGAGGACACAGAGACCGTTTGGACGCGCTTAGCACGGTGGCAACTCGTCGCTCAACTCCCGCGGGCTGTCCGCATCCACGACATCGGGACAGTGGTCGCCGATGCGACCGACGACGACCGACTCGCCATGCTGTCTCGCGTCGTCCAACCGGTGTTCTGGGCGTATCACGGCCTCAATCGGCTGCGCCAGGGCGCTTCCGCCAGTACCGTCGACGTGACTGTTCACGATGATGTCCCGGTCAAGCAACTGGCGACGCTGTACGAACGGACCCGTCCGAAGCAACTCCACGTCGTACGCGACGCGACGTTCTACCAGTGGCGACTCCAAGACGCCCCTCACGCGTGGTATCGAACGTTCGTGGCCGAGCGCGACGGAGAGCCCGCCGCCGCCATCGTCACGTCGCAGTGGCGGACGCTCGAGACGGTGCAGATCGTCGACGTCCTCCCAGCCGCCCCCTCGGCAGCCGACGAACCGGTGCTGCGTGACCTCCTCACCAGAGTCGTCGAGGAGCACCGAACTGCGGGTGCAATCGTTTCTTCACCTGCACTTCCGCCGGGAGTGACGCGCGGCTTGGGCTTCGAGCACAGCCAGTACATCGCTCGCGTGGGGTCGCTCCGGTTCGTCCCCGAGTCCCTTCGCGAGAAGATTCCGTCGATGGAGCTCATCTACGTCGCGAAGCCGCTACCCGCGGTCGACGAGGACCACGAATCCGACCTACTTAAGTGGGACGAGTGGGCGTTCACCGGCGTCGAAACCGACGTCGCCTGAGTAGAACCGAAGCGACGGCTGGAGGGAGCGCGGGTTTTTGTTCGACACAGCTGATTGAGCGACATGGTCGACCACGACGTGACCGACGAGACGACAGAGAGCGCCCGGCGGTTCACGCTCCCGACGCTTGGGTCGTGGAGCCGGGAGGAACAGCGAGGAGACCTCACGGTACGCGTGGGTGCCGACGTTGCGAGTTGTGAACGCGTCAGCACGCTCCTCGATCAGCGGGGGTTCCTCTCGTACGCGTTCACAGAGGACGAACAGGGCTACTGCGAACGGCAACCAGACCCAGCGTGTCACTTCGCGGCGCGGTGGGCGGCGAAGGAGTCGTTCCTGAAACTGCTCGACGAGGACGGTCCGGTGCTCGACTTGACGACCATCGAAGTCCAGAGGCGAGGGGAGAGGCCGACACTGGGACTGGGAGAGCCCGCCCGGGACCGTCTCAGCGCGTCCATCCGAAAAGTAGGCGGACGCCTCACACGGGCGGCATGGGACGTGAGCCTCTCTCACGACATGACGTCGGGAGTCGCACTCGCCGAAGTCGTCCTCGTGTTCGAACGCTCCGGAGACACCGAGTCAGAGCCGGCGCCCGCTGAGGAGAGCGAGTAGGTAGAGTCGGGACGAGGAGGCAGGGTCTGCGTTCAGAGCGTTCCACTGTCGATACGGATGGTCTCGCCCGTGATCGACTGGGCGCTATCGGAGAGAAGGAAAGAGACCGTCTCGGCGACGCTCCCTGGGTCGGTCGGCTCTTTCAGTGCGGTTCGTGCGTAGATACGACGTCTCTGGTCGTCGTCGAGTGCTCCGGTCATCTCCGTGTCCATGAACCCCGGTGCGACGCAGTTCGAGCGGATGTTTCGCGCGCCCCACTCTCGTGCGACACCGAGGGAGAACGCTTCGAGTGCACCTTTGGTCGAGGCGTACATGCTCAACCCCTTGTATCCCGTGGCAGTGCTCACAGACGAGACGTGGACGACAGCACCCGGCACTCGGGTGAGAAGCATGTCGCGGATGACGTACTTCGTGAGCAGCATGGGGGTGACGACGTTCACCGTGAACATGTGCTGGAGTCGGTCGGCGTTCGCGTTCGTCACGAGGTCGTCGTAAGCGACCGCCGCGTTGTTCACGAGGCCGACGAGCGGCCCGCGTGGCTTCAGCTCTTCGAGGTACAGTTCCCTGACCGACTCCGAGGCAGCGAGGTCGAACTCGACGTGAACGTATCGTTCGGGATACGTGTCTGCGAACCGCTCGACGGCCTCGCTCCGACTCCGGCTCAGACCGATAACGGCGTATCCATCGGTGAGCAGACGATCGACGATGTGTTCTCCGAGTCCTCGTGAGTCGCCCGTGACGACCACTGTCCCACGTGCGGATTCAAGGACGCGCGTTTCAGATACCCCTGCCGTCGGCTCGGTCACGCTCTCACCTTCTTTCCGGTGCGCGTCTGTCCGATCTCGTCGACGAGGTCGAACTGCCGGGGAATCTCCCACGGCTGACAGGTCGCCCGAAGCTCCCTGCGGATACGCGCCTTGAGGTCGTCAACGTCGACGTCAGCGGTCGGCTGGACAGTTGCGACGAGGACGTTGCCGAGCACACTGTTCGACCGGGCGTAGACCACGGCGTCGACGACGTCTTCGACGGCTCGTACCGCCTCTTCGACCTCGTGGGGATTCACGTTGTACCCTCCGACGTTGATGAGTTCGGACTCGCGCCCCTGGATGCGAAAGCGGTCGTCGTCGACATACTCGACGAGATCGCCCGTGCAGTACCACTCGTCGGCTGCATCGAGGTCGGACGTGTCGCCAAGCAACGAACGGTGAAGGAGTAGTTCGTTCTCCCCAGAGACGCGAATCCGGTTCGAGAGCGAGTCGGGCACCGTGAAGAGGTCGCTGTCGGACTCGAGGAGACTTCCGCCCTCCGTGGAGGCGTAGACGTTTCGAACCGCGGCGTTCGGGAACCGCTCGCGGAGCCGTTCGGCGAGTTCGGGATCGAACTTCTCACCGCCGAACGTGAGCCGGCGAACCGTCGGGAACTGGTCGTCGAGCCGAGCCAGTCGGAGCCGGTAGAACGTCGGCGTCGCCGAGATGTGCGTGACCCCGTGCTCGCGAATCGACGCGGCGATCTCGTCGGATGAAGCCTCGAAGACGTAGACCATGGGGTTACGGTTGAACAGCGCCTGGAACAGCACTTGGAACCCCGCGAAGTGTGTCGGGTTGTAGCTGTACGCCCAGACGTGGTCTGCGAACGCTGGACCGGCTTTTACACGCCGCGCAAGTGACGACAACGAGTGTTCGACGTAGGTCGGCGTCCCCGTCGTGCCGGAGGTGTAGAGGCCGAGGGAGCACTCGGTTTCGCATGACCGAATCGTCTCGATGAGCGACTCGCTGGTGAAGAACGGCTGATCGTCCGGGAGGACGTGCGTCTCGCGAGCGTCGGAGTCGGAGATACCGAGCGAGTCGAGCTTCTGCTCGGAGAAATCGGCGTCGAGAACGGTCACGTCGCGTCCGTAGGCGAGGGCAGTCACGACCCCCCGTATCACCTCGTACGGGTCACTCGACTGGAGATAGACGGGGAGCCGTGTCGCGGCGTTCACCTCGGCGAGGAGCTCTTCATAGTCGACGTGGCGAGAACGGCCCGGATCGATCCAGGCGAGTGGCATCACGCACCCCGGATCTGTCCGATGACCTCGCCGACGGTGTCGACGACACCGTTTTCGAACACGTCGACTCCGTGTTCGTCTTCGACTCGGACGGTCAGGTCGGCCAAGTCGAGCGACTCGAAACCAAGGTCCTCACTCAGCGAGGTGTCGACAGAGAGCGAGTCGACGGTCGGTTCGCCTTTGATGTGAAGGATGTCGTTGACGACATCGCGGACGTACTCGAGATGGGTGTCCTGCGAAACCGTCTCATCGATGGAACTCATAGCGCGACCTACGGTACCCCCGCGTCAGATATAGGTACGCGTCTCCTATGTGCGTCGACGTCGAGATTAGTCAGTGACTTCCACGAACGTCGAGTGGCGTTGTTTGCGGTTGCAATCGTCGATACGAGGACTGAGCGCGACTGTCGACGGACGAGTGAGCGCTCACGCCGTCGAGTGCGGTGGGAGCGACGCCCCGTGAGACGGCTCCCGTTCGGCAGTCGGTGGTGGTGATTCACCGGTCAGTACGCGGTAGTAGGCGTCCACCGCCCGTGTTCTGGTGAAGTGCTCCTCGAACGCACGACGGGCGTTCGCACCCTGTTGCTCCACGAGGTCAGCGTCGGCCCGCCAGCGCTCGATGCCTTCCTCGATACCGGAGACGTCCCCCTGTGCGACCACGAGTCCCGCATCGAACTCCGCGACGACCCTGGCCGCGTCGTCGTGCTCTTGGGCGATGCACAGGACCGGCCGTCCAGCGGCCAGTGCGCTGTAGAGTTTGCTCGAGACGGAGATTCCTTCGAGCCCTTCGTAGGTCGCGACCACGGACACGTCGCCCGACGTGAGGCTATATGGGAGTGCCTCGAACGGCTGATACGGCAGGAACGTCACCGTCTCGCTGTCGAGACCGAGCGAGCGCGCGAGCGACTGGAGTGTCGCCTTGTTCTCCCCCTCGCCGATGACGAGGAACGTGACGGGGTTGTCGTCGAATCGGGGGGCCGCGTGGATCAGACTCTCGAGATCGTGCCACTCACCGATGTTACCCGAGTAGACGAGCGTGAACCGCTCGACGAGCCCGTGCTCCTCGCTGAAGGGGTTTTCGTCTTTCGGGATGGGACGTATGTACGTCTCGTCCTGCCAGTTGTGGATGGGCGTGATCACGTCGGCGTCGAACCCGTCTCCCGCGACGCGGCAGAGACAGCGTTTCATCTCGGGACCGAGTGCGACGACGGTTCGAGCGCCTCGAATCGTTCGTTGCTGGACCCACTGCCAGCCGACGTGGATGAGTCCTCCCTCGGTGATGTGCCCGAGGACGACCAGGTTGTCGGGGTAGAGGTCGTGAACGATGTACGTGTACGGCCAGCCCCGGACACGACAGACGACCCATAGGGCCGCCGGGAGAAACGGGGGATTCGAGACGAATAGGACGTGTCTGTTCGTGTGGCTCGACGGCCGACTCACGAGCAACAGCACGGCGACCCAGAGGGTAAAGACGGACCAGTTGAACAGCCGTCGCGGGAGCGACGATGCGCGGAGTTGGGGGGCGCGGACACGTCGGACCTCGACACCCTCGTGTTCAGAACGGCGTGGCTGTCGGCCAGTCGCGGCGTGATAGTGTGGTTGACCGGTGAGAACGGAGATGTCAAGGCCTCGGCGGTGAAGACCAACCGCGAGGTCCGTCATGAGGGTCCCAGTCGATGCAGTCTCCGGATGAAAATACTCGGTGATGAGGAGGTATTCTGTGTCGCTCATTGGTAAGGCGTCGTGCAGACGTTGTGGATGGGGTACAGTCATCTACTCAGAGCGGCTGGAAAGCTCATAGTTATACGACTGATACCGGCGCCTCCCCAGCTACGGAGATTCGAACACACGCTCCGGCACCGCTATCGGGCGACCGTCGGTGGCTCGGCGAGACGACACGAATGTCTACGAAGACGCGCCTCGGCCGTCCGTAACACACGTTGAACCACAGTACTCGTGAGGGTCGCCCGGCCACCTCTCGCGCTTGAGGACGCCGAGCGGTTACACCGTCAGTAATACTGTCAACTCGGTGCATAACAATCCCGGCCGGAGTCCCCTCTTCGCACCACGAGTACACTCAGCACCGATATGAATATTCTGACAGTTGACGTTGAACCTTGGTACTGTGACCTGCAGATGAACGAATGGAAGGGCCGACCAGAGTACGTCGCTCCGGTGACGCGGGACATCCTCGACATGCTCGACGACTCGGGGAACCGCGCGACGTTCTTCGTCCTGGCGGGTGTCGCCGAGCGGTATCCCGACCTCATCGAGGAGATCGTGGACCGGGGACAGGAGGTTGCGAGCCACGGCCACTCTCACACACCGGTAAGAGAACTCACTCCGGAATCGTTCGAAGAGGAGCTCGTCCGGTCGGTGGCTGCACTCGAAGCTGCGGGCGCGGACGAGGTCGTGGGATTCCGCGCTCCGCAGTTCAGTATCGACGAGAAGTCCATGTGGGCACTCAACATCCTCCGTGACCACGGGTTCGTGTACGACGCGAGTGTCTTCCCAGTTAAGACGCCGCTGTACGGGATCCCGTACGCACCCCGGACGCCGTACCGAATCGATTCGGAGACGCTCTTGCCGGGCGAATCGGACCTGTGGGAGCTCCCGTCGGCAGCGACCCGACTCCCGGTCGTCGGAAACGTCCCGGTCGCGGGGGGGTTCTACCTGCGTGCGCTCCCCTACTCACTCTACCGAGCGGGACTGCGGGCTGCCCCCGAGCCGCGTGTCTGCTTCATCCACCCGTGGGACCTCGACCCCGACGTCCCTCGAATCCCTGAGTTCGGATTCACCCACTACCTCAACACAGACAGCGCCCGCAACAAGTTCGTCAAGCTCCTCGCGGACTTCGAGTTCACCACGGCCATCGACTACGTTCGGAACTGGCTCGAACCCACAGAGAGGGCCGGAGCGGAGCCGACGGTCGAACCAGCCGTCCTCGAATCGTCACCGGCGTTGAATCAGAAGTAGCTGACACGTCGACCCCGTTGGGTTCGAGTCTCTTCTCCGTCGACTCTCCTGTCGACGCGACCGTGGACGCCGACGAGTGGTTAGTCGACGCGTACCTATTCGCTTCGCCCCCGACACGTGGACGAGTGCCCGACCCCAACACACCGTCGGACCGAACACCAAGCAGCTTCACCCCGATATGAGACAACAGACAGACACAGCACAGGAATCGTCGACTTCCCCGGACCCCCAACGGCGCTCGCTCGACGTGCTCCAGGTGAGTACCTTCTTCAAGCCGTCGTGGGAGGCCGGCGGAATCGCTCGAGTGAGCTACGACGTCGCAAAGCGTCTCGCCGAGCGACACGACGTCTCGGTGTACACGACCGACGGATTCAAACGTCGTCTCGAAATTCCGACGAACCGACCGGTTGAGGACGAGAAGATGACGATTCACTACTTCCGGAATCTCTCGACGAGACTGGCGAGTCACAACGCTGCGCTCCCGTACGCTCTCCCGCTTCGCGCACGGAGAGACGTCCGAAACTACGACGTCGTGCACGTCCACACGTTCCGGACGGTACTCGCTGTCGTGGTCTGTCACTATGCCCGGAAGTACGGCGTTCCGTACATCATCGAAACCCACGGGACGCTGGCGCCGCGCTACAGCAAGCTCCGCTCGAAGCGACTGTTCGACAGAGTGTTCGGGAGACGTCTCCTCGACGGAGCGACGAGGGTTATCGCACTGAACCGGACCGAGGCCGAACACTTCGAGTCATACGGCGTCGATCCCAAGCGTATCGAAATCGTGCCGAACGGAATCGACCCCTCGGAGTACTCGTTCCCGCCAGGCGACGAAACGGGGTTCCGCGATACGTACGGAATCGCCCACGACGACCAGGTCATCCTCTACGTTGGGCGGCTCCACGAGAGCAAGGGTCTCGATCTGCTGGTCGACTCGTTCGCCACCGTCCATGAGACCAACCCGGACACGACGCTCGTAATCGTGGGCCCCGACGACGGGTCGGAGGCCACGCTCCGCAACCGAGTCCTCAACGCCGGCCTCTACGAGCGCGTCGTGTTCGCGGGGTACGTCTCGTGGGAGGAGAAACTCGCCGCACTGGCTACTGCCGATGTTTTCGTCACACCACGGTTCACTGGCTTCCCAATGACGTTCCTCGAGGCCTGTGCGG